>CAKZLL010000360.1 GCA_937125475.1 uncultured Saprospiraceae bacterium
GGAGGGGTTAGGGGAGGTTAAAAGCTTAGAATAAAAAAGATATTATTAATCATCACATAAAATCATAAAGAACCAAAAGTCTTTGCTTCATCGACGGTCAACTATGAATAAGCATGATTATAATCATTTTTATCTCATAATTTTACTACAAATATCGAAATATTGTAACACCCAGCATAACTTTGTATCTTTCGGAGTTCATAAATTTTAGATTTCAAAATCCATTATCAACTATGAAATCACTCAACCGAATAGAAATTGTTGTCGGAGGTATTTTAGTACTCATTTTTTTGATTTGGTCTTTCGACTGTTGTCAAAGTAATTCTAGCAAATATCAACCCATAGAAGCGCCACAAGAAAAAGTGGATCCGCCTTCTAATCAAGATAATGCCGCCAATAATACCTCAAGTTCCGAAAGTAGTCCTACAACAACCACTACGGCACCAGCTCCAAAACCTGTTCAGCCTGTCGTTGTTGCTCCTGTACAGACTTATTCTGCCGTTTTTATTCACACAGACAAACTCAAGCTAAGAGATCAACCTTTTGTGAAAGACAGCAAAATTTTAATGGAACTTCCTCGCGGGATGGAGTTATCCTATTTAGGAAATAAAACAACTTATAAAGATAAATTTACTTTAGATAATGTCGCTTATGATGCGCCTTGGCTCGAAGTTCAAACCAAAGACGGAAGACTCAAAGGCTGGGTGTACGGTGGAGGTGTTAAAGCCTATAAACCAGACTAAAAGACACAATTAATATTCAACTATTCAATTATTCAATATGAAATCTTGGATTAATATATCGACTGACAGTGATTTTCCTATTCAAAATATTCCTTTTGGAATTTTCAAAACGGCTGACAATGCTCCTCGTGTTGCTACAATTATTGGCAATCAAGTCATTGATTTAGCAGCTTTGGCTGAATTAGGTTATTTAAATGACATTGATTTTGACCATAAGGTACTAGAAAACTTATACCTAAATGATTTTATGGCATTGGGAAAACCCATTACAAATGCCATAAGAGCAGCTATTCAAACTATTTTTAATAGAGACAATACAGCGCTACAATCCAATACGGATCATCAAACACAAATCTTAAAGGCAGTAGAAACAGTTAAATTATTAATGCCTGTTCGAGTAGGAGATTATACTGATTTTTATTCAAGTCGCCCACATGCTACAAATGTAGGTACGATGTTTCGCGATCCAGCGAATGCTTTGATGCCCAATTGGCTGCATTTGCCTGTTGGTTATCATGGTCGATCGTCTTCAATCGTAGTTTCTGGTACGCCTATTCATCGCCCGAAAGGTCAACAAATCCCGAAAGACTCAAAGCAGCCAATTTTTGGACCATGCCGTTTGCTGGATTTTGAGGTGGAAATGGCATTTATCGTTCCAAAAGAAACCGGTTTAGGTGATAATATCACAACTGCTAATGCGGAAGATCATATTTTTGGAATGGTTGTTTTTAATGATTGGTCAGCTCGTGATATTCAAAAATGGGAATACGTACCACTCGGGCCATTTTTAGGAAAGAGTTTTGGTTCGTCTGTGTCTCCTTGGGTCGTGACTTTGGAAGCATTGAAACCGCTTGTAACCAAAAGTCCAGTTCAAGATCCCAAAGTTTTACCTTATTTAGAATTTGAAGGCGATAAAAATTATGATGTTAATTTGGAAGTAGAAATCATTCCTGAAAATGGAGAAGGAAAAGTAGTTTCTAATTCTAATTATAAATATATGTATTGGAATATGTGTCAACAATTGGCGCATCATACAGTTAATGGTTGTAATGTGAAAGTTGGTGATATGATGGCTTCTGGAACGATCAGCGGACCAGAACCACATGAATATGGCTCGATGTTAGAAATTTCTTGGGCTGGTAAAAATAGCATTACAATGCCAGATGGCAGCACGCGTAAGTTTATTCAAGATGGCGATACAGTTGTGATGCGCGGATTTGGTTCATCTGATGGTGTGAGAATTGGATTTGGAGAAGTTCGTTCAAAAATTCTACCTACTAAATAAATTATTTTTTGCACGCTCCTTAACAGAATATACCTCTAAATTCAAGCGTCGAATGCCTTTAAGGCGTTCGACGCTTTTATTATTTATGATAACAAATTTAATTACATCATAATTTATTTCGTCAAATTCTTCATTAACCATTTCAGTTTTCTATCTTAGCTAAAATCATAACGAACCATATCATTCATAAATAGATTATCATAGTAAAGTGAAAAAGAATAGAAAATACATCCTTTCCCTTAGAAAGTACCGAAAATGGCATCGATATTTAGGACTTTTTTTAGCAACTTTTCTATTGATTAGTGCTATTACTGGTTTGCTTTTGGGGTGGAAAAAAGATGCAAATTGGATCCAGCCTCCCACTCAAAAAGGAGAAAGTAAAGATATGACAACATGGAAACCGATGCATGAGATTGCCGCAATTAGCCAAAGTGCACTCATACAATACGATTCTAGTCAAGCTAAAAATAAAATACACCGAATGGATGCCCGCCCATCTAAGGGCATCGTTAAAGTCTTATTTAAAAAAGGAAATTGGGAAGTTCAAATAGACGCAACAAGTGGAGAAATTAAATCTATTGATAAACGATATTCGGATTGGATAGAAAGTTTGCATGACGGTTCTATTATTGGCGATCAGTTCAAATTGATTTCAATGAATGTTTTAGGAATTGGTCTTACAATACTAGGAATAACTGGCTTTTGGTTGTGGTATGGACCAAAACTTATTCGATCAATGAAAAGAAAAGGAATTAAGTTGTAATAAGTATTAATAGAAATAACTTGCTTGATAAATTATAAAAAATTATATTTGAAATGTAGATTTTTATTCCTTAGAAAATTATTTATTTCATGGCAAAAGAGCAGCAAAATCAAGAAAATATCATAGAAGAGCAAATGTATTTAAATGATGATAGTTTGCTTGTTTGGGAAAATGAAAAAATAGAAATATCAACTACACGAACAATTAAACGCCTCACTGTCCGCAATCTTTTAGGAGAATTTGCAGCTGCTTTCAATCTAAATCGAGGCTTTTTTTATACCGTAAAAAATCTAACACTTCACCCAGCTAAAACCATTAAGTCCTATCTTGATACAGGACGATATGAGGTCACTAGCCCGATTAAGTATTTCATTGCGATTATCGGATTTACCTTATTTATTGCTAGTTTGAACAACTTTTTTGAGCTCAATCAAAATTTCTTGAAAGGGATGGAAATGGGGATGCAATCTTCTAGTGATGATCATCAATTAGATGAGAGAAAACTTCGTTATTTAAAGAACATTGAAGTAGCTTATTATAAATACTTTGTTGGTTATCAGAATGTTTGGTCTATTTTTACTATATATTTTACGAGTGTTTTTAGTTATCTTTTTTTTAAAAAAAGCGGTTACAATCTAGTTGAACACTTTGTTATTAATTCTTATACTTTTATCCATACTTACTTAGCTTTTACTGTGATTGTTATTTTTCATCTTGTTGATCCTATGTGGTTATTACTTTACTTATTAATCTTTTTATTCATGACATTAATTGTTTATAAACGATTATTTTTACAATCATGGGGAACAACACTTTACAAAACACTCTTTACTTATTTTCTTTCCTCTATGTTTTTTTACTTCGTTATGTTTATTGCGGTAGTAATCATAGCGATTCAAACTAAATATAATGGAGGTTAAACAATTTTTTTAATTATTTTGTTAAATAAAAGACACTAGGTAATATAAATTAATCAGTACTAAAAATTATTATTTTCTCTTAATACACATTATTTTTTACGAAATACTTTATTTGGCGAACTATTTGAATAATAGTCTTACTATATAGTGAAATTTCCTAGAGCAATTTCATTATTTTGACAGAAAGCAAGCAATTTTTATACGTGATGGTCAACTATACACAACAGACAAAATTCATTATTAACAAGAAACAAGATGCAATAAATACTGCAATAGCCTTGAGTGACTTGCTGGTCTCTAAACTAATGTATATACCACCTCAAGAAGTAAAAAACATTGAAGGTCAGTTACTTATATTCCGTTCAACACTTCAACCTGTCGAAGAAAGTTATTTTATAATTGAATCTATTCTTGCTTTTTTGGAATACAAACAATCCAATTATTCTAAAGTTATTGAGGCTCTTTTGCCTATTCCTGAATATAGTAAAGCTTTTAATATCGCTCATTTTGCGACCCGTTGCGTAGCAATTGCGACAAGTTATCGTAGCTTAGGAAAAAAAGAACTTGCTCTAAAGTATTTTCAAAAAGCAATTGAAATATATGAAAATGTAAATTTAATACCTCATCAAAATTACTGCTTTGGTTTAGCGCTTTATCATATTTCTGAAATATACGGTGAATTGAAGGATTATGATGAAATGTTAAAAAGACATTTACTCTTTTTTAAATATAGCAAGATTTGGAAAAATGTAGATTTTAAGAACCGCAGTTTAAATGGTATCGCACGAGCTTATTCTGGAAAAAAAGATTACGATGCTTCATTAGTCTATTTCAAAATGGCATCACAATCTAGCGAAAAAGATGGTAATCTTCCGTTTAAATCTCGAAATTATCATGATTTAGGTATGCTTTATGTTAAAATGAAATACTATGATGAAGCGTATGAAAATTATAATAAAGCCTTAAAATTACGCCAAGAATATCAACTGATCAATGCTTCTATAACAACATTAACAAGCATGGGGCAATTATTTTTTATACAAAAAAAATATGATCGTGCGATAGAATTATGGCAAGAAGCTTTAGATATGGCATTGCCATTAAAAGTTAATCGAAAAATTTATCAAATCTATAAAAACTTATCTACGGTTTATCAAGAAGCTGGTCAATTTAAATTGGCTTTAGTTTTTTATAAGAAGTTTCATTTGCTGAAAGAGCAAGTAGATAATGTAGATAAAACACAAGTAGAAAGCCAAAAAATACGTGAAGCTTATTCGCAGCTTAGACAACAAAAAGAGCTGATTGAAAGCCAAAAAATTGAGATTGAAAAAGCGTTGAGTAAACAAGAAGAAACAATCAAATATTTAGAGAATTTTGCTTCTGTTGCAGCTCATGATTTAAAAGCTCCTATTAGAATTACTGCTAGTTTTGCACAATTATTAAAAAGAAAACATAAGCATCTTTGGGATCAAGACGATACAGAATATTTTGATTTCATATCCAATAATATTGGTTTATTGGCAAAAATGATTGATGATTTATTATCCTTATCAAGGGTTGATCAGAACTTGCCTTATCCAAAAACAGTTGATATGGACGAAACATTGAATGCTGTTTTAGCTCGTTTGAGTGCCAAAATTGAAGAAAGTAAAGCGAATATCACTATTCAAAGTCAATTACCTCCTATCATTGGTCATACCTCATTAGTCACGCAATTATTTCAAAATATTATTGAGAATGCGATCAAGCATCGACAAACAGGTCTCACGCCTCAAATATCTATCTCTTCCAAATTATTAAGTACTACGCCTCAATTTTGTCAATTCGAAATTCGAGATAATGGCGAAGGTATCGAGACTGATTTACAGCCTTATATTTTTGAATTATTTAGTGGTGGTAAAAAAGAAGATAGTTCTGGAATTGGATTAGCCACGTGCAAAAAAATTGTTACGCATTATGGCGGAAATATTTGGGTTAAATCCAAAAAGAATAAACAAACTTCTGTCTTTTTTACACTTCCTTTAGTTGAGCATATTATTGCCAACTAATCAATCTTCAATGATCAATTTTTTATTCTCTAAATCCTGAATATCAAAAAGAAACAATTGCCTTTTATAATTGGCAATTGGCTTAATGAAAGCCAATTGTAATTCGGGTTTTGAGAGATAAGCTGTATCACTTACAATAAGATATTTTGCTCCAAAAGTGGCAAACAACTTAATCTTCTCTGCGTCAAAAGGATAATTATACAACTCCGTCCAACCTCTCAGATTCATATAGTACAATGTCGAATTTGGACTTCGATCTGGCATGCTCAATACTTTTTCAGGATATTCAACACCATTCTCTTTCAGAAAAGCTCGAATATTTTCATGATCATAAAAAACGGGACTAAATCCTGTTCTATGCACACTACCTTCTGCGTAGCGGCTCGTAATAGTTTGTTTAGCATGATAAAAATTAAACAAAACGAATGCGACCACAGCAAATTTAAATTTCCACCGATTTAAAATACTTGGATGTTTTTTTCTTAAAAATGCACCTCCCATTGCTAAAACCAGCACTGGTAGAACCAATAAATTGATCATATAATAATCGTGCAGATCAAATGCTGCCAAAAACATTAATACAAAAAGCAATACCCCAATTCCTGATAACACAGTAAAAAAGTATAAAAAAGGATCATGTCGTTTAGGTGTAAAAGTGATCCAGCCCAGTAATAAAGCCGTCAAAATATGAACACTCCAATGAAAATAATCTAATCCCCAAAAAATAAATATTCTTTTGAAAGTATATAATATAGACTGTTGATCCATTGTCCAAATCGCACCAATATACGTCCGAAAATAAGTCGTATGATTAGTTTCATTATACTGAATTGCAAACAAATACCAAGCTGCTGTGCCTGCAATTGCCAAAATAAAAGGAAGACCTGCGCTTATTCTTTTCAACCAGCTTCCGCTAAATAATCGCTCTTTCCCTTTAAATTTAAAAACGCCAATCAGCTCTAAAAAGTAAGCTGCCATGATCGGAACTAAGGTTAATAACGCCGTTACTTTGAACAATCCACCCAGTAGAAAAAAGAAGCTACTCAAATATAACCATTTGATTATCCGACTTTTATAAAAAGAATAAAAGAAATACCAAGCAATAAATACAAAACCTAAAGCGGAAGTGTCAGGCAAAAAATTAAAGGCATAAAAACCAATCAATGGCGATGCCATCAACAAAGCAGGAATAGCAAAAGAAAGCAAATCATCATCCGTAATTTTCAAAATCAGTTTAGACAATGCGAGTAATCCTAGCGAAAATAGTAGAAAATTGACCAATCGAAAAAGTCCTTCTTCCACACCAAAAACATGATACAAACAAGCTGTGATATAATATAATCCAGGAAATTCGCCCACGCTATAACCTTCTACGCCAAACATATTATGGTGCTGAGGTTTCCAGAAATTCATGCCATTTTGATAATAATTTAATGCCATAGATGTCCCATCCGACTGCCTCCATTGATGCGTCGAAACAGGGAGTTGCTCATACATCGACGAATAATCGAAGTATAAAACAATAGCTGATAAAATGACAATAAATATTATCGTATGTTTCATTTTTATAGTTTCGTTTCTAACTTTCCTTTGTTAATCCTAGTTGTTAAACCTTTCTATTCATTAATCAAATTAAACAATTCATCTAACTTAGGCGAAAGAATAATTTCTAAACGTCGATTTTTCGCACGCCCATCTCTTGTGCTATTATCTGCTACGGGGAAAAATTCGCCTCTACCAGAAGCAATAATTTGTTGTGCATTCACGCCATTTTTAACCAATTCCCTTACAAAAGAAGTTGCACGCATCACACTCAAATCCCAATTGTCTTTCATACCATTTCTACCTCTGAAACCGACATTATCTGTGTGTCCTTCGACCATAATATCAATATCAGCATTGGTTTTTAGGACTTCCGAAAGCTTTTGGATCGCACCAGCCCCTTTTCTGTCAATCGTTGTACTACCCGAAGCGAACAACAAATTTTGGCTCAAAGAAACATAAACCTTCCCATTTTTCTCCTCAATTGTCAAATCCGATTCTTTAAAACCCAATAGTGCTTTGCTAATCGTAGCGCGTAAAGCATTGGTTTTAGCCTCTTGTTTTTTAAGTACGCTTTCCATTTCATTTAAGCGCTTTTCGCGTTCAGCAATAGCGTTTGAAGCTTCGTCTAATTTTCCTTGTGCATTATTAAGGTCTGATTTTGAGGCATTTAGATTACTTTCTAATAATTCTAATTCTTTAGCTTTTGCATCTAGCTCCAACTCCTTTTGTGTCAAAGCTTCATTTAATTTCTTATTCGCATCAGAAGCATTAGTCATTTGCAACTGGCTTTGTAGCAATAGATCGTTATATTTTTTTTCTAAATCCTTATAATCTTTATTGGTTTTTGCATATTGTTTAGTTAATAAATCATTTTCACCTTGCAGCTGGTTTTGAGCAGAAAATGCAGTATTGTATTGACTACTCAATTGATCTCGTTCTTTTGTAACATCGCGCAACTCATTTTTAGATTTTGCTAATTGATCAGCTAATTTGGTTTTATTTGCTTCTAATGCTTCATATTTTTTAGTGGAAACACAACTTGAAACTAGGATAACCATGACTAATAAGAGTAAGCTTTTATTATACTTCATCTTTCTTAATTATTAATTTTTTTGTAAAACGGTTTGGATACCTCAAATGTAAAACTGTGGTTAAAAATAATAAAAAATACAAGGAACTATTCAGATAAAATCAATTGCTTTTGCAAAATATTTTATTCTAATTATTTACTTCACTACACTTTCTTATTTGTGCTATTTTTATCGATTCTATTAAAAAAATAAAATATGTTAAACCATCAACCTCAAACGGTTAATAATCCATAATTTTGTTGTAATTTTATGCAAATACGGTAAATTTACCCAAGTACGCTTAGTTAGAAATCACAGAAGTCGTCATGCAAGATCAATTTCAAGGGAGAAAATACATTATACAAGGCATTTTTGTTTTGTCTACCATTTTATTATTATTAAAATGTATTCAATTACAATTGATAGATACTTCGTTACGGGAGCAGGCTAGTGCCAATGTTATTCAGAAAATTAATAAATATCCGTCTCGCGGTTTAGTTTATGATCGGAATAATAAATTATTGGTCAATAATAAAGCCATTTATGACTTAATGGTCACTTATGATCAAGTCAAGGATATAGATACAATTAAATTTTGTAAGCTTTTAGGAATTACCAAAGAAACTTATATTAAAAAACTTAATCCGAATTTTTCTAGTGTCCGATATTCAAAATCCAAACCTTTTGTTTTTCTTAAAAAAATCTCATCAGAAATGTATGCACGCTTTCAAGAAAGCTTGTATGAATTCCCTGGTTTCTATGTCGAATTAAGAAATGTACGAGGCTATATGTATCCTAATGGTGCTCACGTTTTAGGTTATATTGGTGAAGTAAATAAGAAAAAGTTAGAAAAAGAACCGTATTATAAACGAGGTGATTATATCGGAGTTAGTGGAATTGAACTATCCTACGAAAAATACTTGCGAGGTGTTCGGGGCGTTGAATACGTTTTAAGAGATAATTTAGGGCGAATTGTCGGTTCTTATGAAAAAGGGCGTAGAGATACCGCTTCAGTTTCTGGAAAAGACTTAATTTCATCCTTAGATATAGATTTACAGGTTTTTGGTGAGAAGTTATTACAAAATAAACGAGGCGGAATAGTCGCAATAGAACCTTCTTCTGGAGAAATTTTGGCAATGGTTAGTATGCCAAGCTACAATCCTAATCTCTTGACAATTGGGAGAAGTCGCGGAGATGCTTACGCTGAACTTGCTGGAGATACACTCAAGCCATTATTTAATCGAGCGATTGGTGCGCAATATCCTCCAGGGTCAATTTTCAAACCCGTTATGGCGCTGATTGGTATGCAAGAAAAAGTCTTATCACCAGATCGTGGTATTGGTTGTCGAGGTGGTTATATTTATAAAACATTGAGAATTGGTTGTCACGGTCATCCGATGGCAACAAGCGTTTCAAAGGCTATTCAACATTCTTGTAATGCTTATTTCTGTCAAGTTTTTAGAGATGTTGTGGATAAAAATGGTTTCTCGCGAGCTAGTGTTGGTTTAGATACTTTAGTTGGGCATTTACATGATTTTGGTTTAGGCGTTCGCCTCGAAAGCGATGTTCAAAATGAATTACCAGGAAATGTACCGACTTCTGCTTATTATAATAAACTATATCGAAAAGGTGCTTGGACTTCTCCGTTTATCGTTTCTTTAGGAATTGGACAAGGTGAATTATTGATTACGCCTTTACAAATGGCAAATATCTCAGCAATCATAGCGAATCGGGGATATTATTATCCGCCGCATTTAGCGAAAAGTTTCAAAGGCGATACTACTAAAATTCCATTAGCCTTACGGACAAGACATTATACACGAATTGACACATCTCATTTTAGGTATGTAGTTGATGGTATGGAAGATGTTGTTTTGGCAGGTACAGCACGAGTTGCACAAATTGATGGTATTGATATTTGTGGGAAAACAGGAACAGCGGAAAATCCACATGGAGAAGATCATTCTGTTTTCATAGCATTTGCACCTAAAAACAATCCTAAGATTGCGATTGCTGTTTTTGTAGAAAATGGCGGTTATGGAGCAAGATATGGTGGTCCGATTGCGAGTTTGATGGTGGAGAAATATTTAAACGGAAAAATCAGCGACAGAAGAAAATATCTGGAAGAGCGCATGGTTAATGCTGATTTAAATAAATCATATAGAAGAAAATAAATAATAGAAATTAAAGGAAACATCAATTAGTTAATTTACTAATCTGGTTTTTAAATTTTTATTTTAAAAAATAAAATCGCTTAAATTAAAAATTAAGTGATAGTTAAGGAGATAGAGAAATGGCATTAATGGCAAGACGTAATGATAGTACAACTAGAGATATAGATTGGCTAACAGTTTCAATTTATATTGGTCTAGTTTTGACGGGATGGCTGATGATTTATGCAGTAGGCTATCGACCAGGCGAGACGGAATTATTCGACATGGGGACGCGTCATGGCAGTCAAATGGTTTGGATATTGGTTTCTTTGGGCGTAGGTTTTGTAATTATGCTCTTTGATGGAAAAATGTTTCAAACATTTGGCTACCCAATTTATATTGTTGCATTATTATTGCTCCTCTACGTGTTAATAGCAGGGCGAGTCGTTGCAGGCTCGAAGTCTTGGTTTGATTTAGGTTTTTTTAGATTTCAACCCTCCGAAGTAGCCAAATTTGCCACTTGTTTAGCGTTAGCCAGTTTTTTGGGCTCTTATAATGTTAATTTACAAAATTTCAAATCCAGAGCAATTGCTTTAACGATCATTTTTGCTCCGATGATTTTTATTCTTTTACAGGGTGATGCTGGTTCAGCCTTAGTTTTTACATCTTTATTATTAGTACTTTATCGAGAGGGAATGCCTGGGATTCTCTATGTTTTTGGTATTATCATTTTCATTTTATCGGTATTGGCATTGATGTTTGACAGTAGTTTTCCTATTCTATTAGGCATTGGATTGGTTTCGGGAGGTGTATTGATTAACTCTTTTAGAAGCAATAGACCGAAGTTACTTTATCTCATTTATGGCTTTGCATTAATCTTCCTTTATAATTATTTTCCTGAGTATCAAATCATCTTTTTAGGTGTTTCAGGAGCTGTATTTTTAGTTTTATTTTTAATGAAATTAAGAGACAAACGCAGGCAATTAGCCTTGTTAGTTGGGTTTGTATTTCTTGTATCTTCGGCTTATACTTTTGTTGTTAATTATGCTTTTTATCAGTTTTTGAAACCACACCAACAAGATAGATTACTCGTTTGGTTACGTCCAGATAAAGTTGATCCTTTAGGTGCTTTATATAATGTTACTTGGTCAAAACGCGCGATTGGCTCAGGCGGATTGACAGGAAAGGGCTTTTTGGATGGGAATATTACCAAATTGAACTACGTTCCAGAACAAGCAACGGATTTTATATTTTGTGCAGTAGGAGAAGAGCAAGGCTTTATAGGAGCGTTTGCAGTGATCATGTTATTTCTCCTTCTTTTACTTCGAATTTTATTTATTGCAGAGCGACAACGCTCTAAATTTACTCGAATCTATGCTTATGGCGTGGCGAGTATCCTCTTTTTTCACCTCCTTGTTAATGTTGGAATGACTATGGGATTACTCCCTGTCATTGGGATACCTCTGCCTTTTATTAGCTATGGTGGATCTTCTTTGATCGCTTTTACCGTCTTAGTTGCCATTTTATTGCGATTGGATAGCAATCGAATGCTTGTTTTTAGGTAAAACATTTATCTAAAATAAATAATAAAGTCTACCTCATATTAACACAAGGTAGACCTTTATTATTATCTACTAATTACAAATATCTCCATGGATCACTTCAAATTTAGAAGGATTAGCTAAAGTAGAACCAGAGATCTCCATCCCTGGATAGAACTCGACTGATTCAGCAAAATAAACACTAGCTCGCTCTGTCCCTGAAAGACCAACAGTACTAGCACTGCAAGGTTTTATTTTAATATTTTTTCCAAAATAGTTTTCTTTAGGATAATCAAACTCACAAATAAACTCATCTTTCATTAATGCATCACAAACCGTATAAGTTCTCATTCCCCCCTCTAAATAATTATGGACTACCGTTAATTGATTAGGAGTTAAAGCATGAGATAAACCATAATCCATCATATTATTAGAACACCAACTACTCGCACCAACTACCCATCCGCATCCTGGATGAATAGGACTACCTAAATTATCCATCAGATCCCATGCAGTAGGCGTGTCATTTAATGCATCTCCACAAGTATAATTCATACTTTGATATTTAGGCAAACACTTAGCTGCTGAACTAGGTACAGGAATCGCTATTGTTGCACAGGGGCAAGCGTTTCCATATCTAACGGTATGGTTTAAACCTTATGTATGACCAACTTCATGAATCACTGTTCTTGCGGTGACAAATAAAGTACCACTATAATCAGGAGATACTAAATATTTAGCATAAACACTTCCTATATTTGTGTATTTTATTTTTGAAAATTCGTTTAAAGTACCTGCATAACCCGTAGGACTAGAGGCTGACGGCTCATCTGTAAAAAAGATATTAATCACACTATCTGTTTTTTCACCATACGTATTATACGGATCAGCATTAAAAGAATAATAATTATCATCTCGATGAAAATAGACTTCATCTAAAACATACCTAAATTTCTTTTGAGGGTTTGCTGTTGTATTACCAGGGGGAAGATTCATTTTAGGATTCCAGCCCAACATACTATTACATCTTACTATTAAATCATTAGCAAAATTGTATCCTGTGCGGCTAGTTCCATTATTATCTCCAGTCTCTGTAAAATTACCTGTCCCATTCGTTTTAAGCATAAAATGAATATTTACCCTCACTAGCTTCATGGTTTCTATACCTCTTTCTGTACTTTCTCGCATGATTTCTGCAAGATTTATATAATATCTTTCATCTGGCTCCTCTATAATACATCCAAATTCTCCATCAATTTCAGGTTTTTCTTCACGGTTTTGAGCATGAAGGGATTGTATCATTAAAATGAATATTATTGAAAAAATATACTTATACTTCATATTCTTAATTTTTAAGCATTTTAAAACTAATAACCTCATTTTCACTAATAAGAGAGACGATATAAAAACCTCTTTGTAAATCCGAGCAATTGATAGTTTTATTATTAAAAGAAGGGATTTGTTTTATTAATCGACCAGCTATATCATAAATCATAATAGTATAATTCTTATTACGATCTAACTCTAAATAAAGTAAATCAGTAACTGGATTAGGATAATATTTAATAACGGAGTTAGGTGTTATTTTCCCTCTATCTCTTTTAGTTTTTGAAACAATTGATGTACAATCATTTCCTGATTGTCCAAGTTCTGTAAAACCTCTAATCGTATCATAATAACATTCTAATGTTCCCCATATATTAATATTACTTCCAGGAATAACACACGAATCACTATCAATAGGATATGGAAAAGGATGAGCCATAGGACCTATTCCATCTAGAATATGGCTTTGAAACCATAATCCACCTTGACTTTCCATCCATGTTATATCATATGGATTTCCATAAAATTGTAAAGTTGATTCACTAATTACCTTAATTGTATCTAAAATAGAAGTACTATCACATGCATGATATAAAAGAGGGTCTTTTAGTATTTCCCATTGATCTCCAATTGAAGCATTAAATTTAAATAATAATACAAATTGACCTTCTCGTAACCAAAAAACATCGTCTTGATCTTCATATAAATATTCATACCTTAGGAATTCATCCGTTGTATCTAAAGGCACACCACTTGGATCTTTATAAATAATAATTCGTCTTAATTCTAATTGACTTGCTGTTATATTATTAACTATTGTATCTTTTATTAATGTCAATGTGTGAAAAACATCATCTTTAGGTTGAACAACAACACCTAACTTTTTATAAACAAATACGGCTTCTGGTGCTGGCCAATTATTCGTTTGACCTAGAATAGGCGTTATCCATAGCCCAAGAAACAGATATATCAATATATTTCTTTTCATTATTAATTATTTTATAGTACTGAAATTCATAAAAGGAATTTCAGTACTACTAGTTAAAACACTAATCTTTATCTAACTCTTGAATAACTCTTTCTAACTCTTTCTAACTCTTTTAGTCTTTGTTCTAATTGATTGATTTTGTTTTGTTGCTCTTTTATGGATTCTACTACAATAGGAATCATCGCTATATAATCAATACTAAAGAAGCCTTCTGCATCTTCTGAAACTAAATCAGGAAATATTTTTTGTATATCTTGCGCTAAAAAACCATGTCTAAGAATTTTTGATTGTAATACGCCTTTGTCTTCTGAATAAGGTTCAATTGTTTTTTTCTTAATATCCGTTAATTCCTCTTCTTTCGGGGTAGGCCCTTGTGAAGGAAAACGATCGTATTTATAATTATAACTAACACTTTGTATATTCATTAAATTTGTCAAACAACTTGTCCCACTCAAATTTGAAATATTTGTTTTTAGTCTTCTGTCTGATGTAATTCTAACCGTTCCAAATGTAGCGATATCTCCGTCCACATCTAGTTTATGGTAAGGATATTTCCCTATTCCCATATAACCATCCCAATCTCTGATAAATACTTTATAGTTTCCCCAATTTCCTTCTGGCCAAGGTCTCCATATGTTAAAACCTTCATTCCAATGCTCGATTGCCCAATGTCCATTGTTATGTGGTAAAACCGTAGAGCCTCCCATTCCAAAGGATAGTGTTTTATAAGTATCATATCCAATTTGAACAAATTCATCACTTCGTATTTTGAAATGACCTTGTTGTGCCATTAAAT
>CAKZLL010000361.1 GCA_937125475.1 uncultured Saprospiraceae bacterium
TTTATTTAGATATTAAATATGAAAAAAAAATAATGTTTATTAGTAACCTTTTATGTAAAATACTACCATTATTCATATAACGTTAAAAGTATATTTTGTTTGCTTAAAAACACTTTTTTATACCCTGTTATTTTTCCTTAGAGCATAGATAAATTAAAAAACAGCCTGCTAGTTTCAATAACTAGCAGGTCATTAGTCTGCTAGCCTTTAGCTTTTCCAATCATTTAGAGTTCATTTCATTTGGATATGTATTTGGGAAAGGCACTTAATAAATAAACTGCTCCTTCCCTAAAAAATCACTTCATTTAATAACTATTTCTACTTTTAGTAAAGGAAATGTAATCATCAATTACTGATTTTAACTATTGCCCTCCAATAAAAAAAAATAATTTTATCAATTAGCCAGTAACCATTTTATTTAAAATTGACCTTTACTGATATAGTCTGAGACTTATTATAATTTCTACTAAAATTTTAGTGCATAAAAAATCTATTATTTATTAATGATAGATAAACTGACAAAATAAAAAGTTAATATTGTTTCTAAGGAACAAATATTAATAACTTTTAAAAAAATATTATGCAAATTTCTCTTTCAAAAACTCGAAAAAACATTACTATCTTTGTATTCACGGTTCTATCTATTATAGCACTTAGTAATACTGCTTCTGCTCAATGGGTTATCAATACTGGCGATAGTCAGGTGCCTGGAAGTAGTAGTAGTAGTAATAATCACGGGACAATCTATGTAATCCCTGGAAAACCGTATCATGATGTAATAATTCCAAATGGAACACTTTCAAATATTTCCTTTTCAATTAGTTCATCTGTACCAAACTTTGCATATAGTAAAATTACAGGGGCTTTAACTCCTAATAATCCATTTAATTTTATTATAACGGTACCTACTAATGTGCCTTTAAATCAAATCAATTATCAGATAGTGCTAAATGGTATACTTACTACAAATAATGGACCTGTATTCTCAAGTTTTACGCTTTACGTTAAACCGAGAATATATGCGTCAGATGTTCCTCAAAAATTTAAGGTAGATTCAGGTGATAATTAAGGAGTGAGGTGGGTATATTATTTTTTGCGCACTCCCTTAATTTTATTTAAATAATTCTCTAATCTTGGATTAAAATAGTTTTCCAATATCAACAAATATTTTAGCTTATTTGCTCTTATATACATAACGTCTATAACTGAGCGTATTTATATAGCTTTTAATTAACTGACAAAACACAAGGTTAATATATTTTTTGACAAAAAATATTAACAACTTAAAAAAATATTTATTATGAACTCTTTTCGATTTCCTCTCTCAAAAATTCAGAGAAATATCCCTCTTTTTATATTAATGATATTATTTACAATATCATTTAACAATACCGCCTCTGCTCAATGGGTCATCAATAGTGGTGATGGTAGTGGACATGCTCTTCTGAATTATGATGTTATTCGTTTAAATCCAGGGGAGTCTTATACTGGTACAGTAACATCACTAATGAAGCTTATTGATTGTAATGCTTCAATTAATTCATCTGTACCTTACTTTGGAGGAGGAGCTCAAGGAAGGGCGGCTGTTCCTAGTCCTATAAACACTAGCGCTATCAGCAGATTTCATTTTTCTATAGCTATTCCACCTATGGTGTTTCCTAACCAAATTAATTATCGAATGACCTTCTCTGGAAACTATTATGATAGTAATAATGTTATTCGATCTGTATTTTTTATTATTGATGTAAAACCGAGATTAGGTTTGCCCCCTATTTCAAATAATAATTAAGAACAAGGAAATAAATAATCTACCTAGGATTGAATAATATAACATTTGTAACCAAGTGTATTTATGTACTTTTTGACAAAAAACATTTATTATGAATTCTTTTTCTTTCTATCAAAAGCAAAAAAAATTATTCTTGCTTTTGTGTTAACAAGCAATAGTACTACTATATAGCCTACTAACAAGAAGCAAGCAAATCATCATTAAAGTATTAGAAGGTTCTCAGACTACTACTACTACTAAGGTTAATTGATCATTCTACTATAAAAGGTAGTAAGTTTATAGCCGTTTCTTAAAGATTTGTCAGTGGTAGGTGATGGAGCGAGACGGCAGGAAATTTTGTTTTGAATGCGACAAAGTTTTTCACGACAGCTAGAGCTATTACTAAAAGTTTTAATGAAGGTATAATCAAATTTGCCTTTCAGCCCTAAGCTGCTGCTCTACAAGTCTAAAAGAGAGATTGATAGAAATCAAAATTCTATCAATCTCTCTACTTTTCTTTTCCTATTGAAAAGCTATTAATATGAACATTAAACAATTACTATTTGCGTTGATTATCTTATTTTGGAGTTGTCCTAATGTTTATGGACAATCTTTAAGACAATTAGAAGATTCTATTAATATTTATCATCTTAAAAAGCCATTAGCCGCCATTCCTTTTCTAGAAGAAGCTATTCCTTTTTATAAAAGAAATAAAGATTGGAATAATTATGTCCAGATATATTATAAAATAGCAACGAACTATTTTTATTTAAATGATTTTGAAAATATTGGGAAATATTTAGACCTATCTGTCGCAGCCGCTAAAAAAAACTTACCGCCTAATCATGCATTGTTTGGTGATATTTGGAATGCCTATGGTTACTATACTTATACCAAAGGTAATTTTCCTTTAGCATTAGAATATTTTCAACAAGCCTTAGTCATTACCAGCACTCAGAAAAAAAAAACACCCAAATTGTTAGCAGAACAACGCATTAATATAGCAGGTATTTTTGATGAACAAGGAGATCATCAACAGGCTATTGCTTATTATAAAGAGGCATTATCTAAAATTGGTTTAACGCTTAATGACAAAACAAAATCTTTATTTATAACACTATATAATAATACTGGTCGAAGTTTTTATAAACTAAAAAAATATGCCTCAGCTGATAGCTATTTCCAAAAAGCACTTAAATTATTGGCTACTGTTGATCCTAAAATCCATAGATATAATAATAATTTTCAGCAACTTTATAATAATATAGCCTTGAATGCGCAATTACAAGGTCAATATGAGACAACTTTTACATTTTTACAAAAACGCTTAGAACTACCTCATGCTAGCCCAAAAGATATCGGAACAGCCTACAAACATATCGGAACAACTTTTTTTAAACAAAAAAAATATCAAGAAGCCTTAGATACATTGCAAGCTGCATTGGTCATTCGTGAAAAAGTTTATCCTAAAAAACATTCGTATAGGTCATTGGTACATCGTGCCATAGGTGATGTACAAACCGCTCAACAAAATTATACCGCGGCTTTGAATAGTTATCAAAACGCCTTATGTGCGATTGTCTATAATTTTGAAGAGGAAGATATTAATCAAAATCCATCTATCGAAAATGCATTAGATTATGCAGAACTATTGCAAGTGCTTACTGCAAAAGCTAATGCCTTACAATTGGCGAAAAAATATAAGCACGCATTAGCAACTTATCAGCTTTGTAGTCAGGTAATAGATTTGATGAGAACTTCTTTTCAGCATAATACATCTAAGCTTTTCTTAATGGAGGAAGGCATGGCTATGTATGAAAAAGCGATAGCTCTAGCACTTCAATTAAATGATAAAAAAACGGCTTATCATCTAGTAGAGAAAAGTAAAGCAATGTTGCTTTTAGAGGCTATGCGTGGAATTAAAGCACGGAGTAATCTGCCTAAAGCACTTTTAGACGAAGAGCAAGCTTTGAAAGTGGATATTTCTTATTATCAGAAAAAGATATGGGCGGAGGAAGAAAAAGGACTAACAGCTAATTCTGAAGCAATCAAGAAATGGGGAACACGAGTTTTTAAATTGAAAGAAGAATATATCAAGCTTAAAGATCGGTTTGCTCAAGAATATCCTTCTTATTATCAATTACAATATAATACTTCCGTGACTAGTATTGATGAGATTCAGCGCGAATTATTGAATAAGAAAACAGGATTAGTGAGTTATTTTATTGGTACTAAAAAAACTTATGTTTTTGCGATTTCTAATAATGATATTCAAGTCCATACCATTGAGAAAACAACAGATTTAATTCGTTTGGTTAATACTTTAAGACAATGTTTAAGACGAGATAAAGGATTGGCAAATCCTCATTTGACTTATTATGAAACGGCTCATCAATTATATCAAACGTATCTAGGAAAGGCTATATCTTCCTTTGCTTCGACTGTCGATGAACTCATTATTATTCCAGATGGTGTTTTAAATTATGTCCCTTTTGAGACATTATTGACCGAGCTTCCTACTTTCAACAGTCCACGATATGAATTAAGGAAAATTTCTTATTTGATTCGTGATTATCAATTAACTTATGGCTATTCTGCTACTTTATTATTGGAAGGAAGAAAATTGAAAAATAATAAAGATTTAAAAACATTTGGCGGTTTTGTTCCTAATTTTGGTAATACGGAAACCACTGTTAGGGGTTGTGATGGTGATGTTTTAGGCAATTTGCCTTTCGGGAAAGAAAATATTGTAACGATTAATGATATTGTTAATGGTACATTGCATTTTGACGAAGAGGCTTCTTTAGGGCATTTTAAAAAAATCGCTAATCAATACAAAATTCTTCATCTTTGTACGCATGCTTGTGCAGAAACGGATTTTAAGAATACTAGAATTTACTTTTCTGATGATGAATTACTGGCTTTTGAACTCTATAATATTCCACTAAATGCTGAATTAGCTGTCTTGAGTGCTTGCGAAACAGGATTAGGAAAGCTACAAAAAGGAGAAGGAATAATGAGCTTAGCCCGTGCTTTTATGTCTTCTGGTTGTCCGAGTGTTGTGACAAGTTTATGGTCGGTTGATGATAAAAGCACCAGCGAAATCATGCGTTATTTCTATCAAAACTTGAAGAAAGGACACGCAAAAGATGAAGCTTTGCATCATGCTAAACTCCAATATTTGGAGGAAAAAGGGGTTGAAGCTTCTCATCCTTATTATTGGTCTGGTTTTGTCCATATTGGTAATACTGCAGTTTTGTTTCCTACTTTTTGGCAAATATATCAGTGGTGGATTATTGGCGGAAGTGTGTTTTTATTGTTGGCTGGGGCTTGGTTTTTTAGAAGAAAAGGAGCGTAAGAGAATTATTTTGCTTCTGCGAAATAATAATACACACTTAAATTAAAGGTGTCGCATAAAAAATTGGGTTCATTGACAATTTTTGCCAGAATGAATATTTTAAAATCCAGCGGTGTCTTGCCCCGTTGTTTTTCAAATTACCGTAAAACTACTCATCCATTTCGTCTCCGATTGGGCTAACATAACGGTCATTGATATGATGATGTTGGACAAAATTGCACCATGCACAAGTTGGTTTTCCACAACCTTCGGAAAACTGATGATCCATTATTTTATTATAAACTGTTTTAATTTGTTCCTTAACAATTGCTACATCCTCGCTCGAAATAGGAGAAAAACGAGCTTGTTTAAACTCATTTTTATAAGGCTCAATATATTCAATCGCGCCTCCAGTAACAATCCAGCCTTTATTTTGATAATTTTCTAATAAAATTTTATAAAAAACAGCTTGTCGCCAATAATCACCGCCATTTGGATTTTTTTTGTTAGGCGGATTGATTTTATCTTTTCTGTATTTTCCTGTTTTGTAATCAACAACTTCCAACTCAAAAGTCCGTCTAAATTCGATTTTGTCAACGATACCATTAATCGGCACGCCATCAATTTCTACATTTTTAATCGCTAATTCAGCTCGAATTTCATCTTTATACCATTTATCAACATAGTGATTGTAATAATCTAGCAAGGTTTTTCGACCAAATGCTAAACGATCCTTAAACTGTTTATCTGACAAATAAGCGCGTTGTCGATTCAATTCCCATTCAAAGTCTAATAAAAATATTTTAACCGTAGGAAATTGATTTTCGGGATGAGTTCGCATTTTCTGAAAAGCTAATTGTAAGGCATAATGAACCGCACTTCCATAAGCCGCGGCGACACTCGAAACGGAAGGCGCACGCAATACATTTTCAAAATAAAAACTCAATGGACAGTTCAAATAACGTGCTAATCCTGTGGCACTTAGCGTAAAGCCTTCTAACAAACCATCTAGCTCATCCTTACTCAAAGTCGGTGTGACAGGTTCTATATTTTCTTGTAATTGAAATAGTTTTGCTTGGAAAATTGCTTGATTAGACAAGGTTTTTTCCTCTATTTTTAATCCAGCATAATTTATTAATTCATCTACAAAAACAGCTTTCGCCAATGCTTTTCCGTCTTTTGAAAACTGACTAAAAGACAAATGTAAATGCTCTTTGGCTCGCGTCATTGCTACATAAAACAACCTTCTTGCGGCTTCTTCTGCGTCCTCAGTCGCGGAATGTGTGAGTGTCAAAGTATCTGGTAAACGGAATTGATAGCGATTTCGATAAGCCGAAGGTTCCCAAAAATCTGCTTCACATCCCAACATAAAAACATATTCAAATTCTAAGCCCTTTGAACTATGAGCTGTTACAAGCTGCACGCCTTCTTTAGAAAACATGGTTTGCTGAACGCCTAACTGAATTTTATTAGCGTTCATTCGATCAATAATATTCAGTAATCCTTTGATTTTCAGCGTAGGTTGTTTGAGTGTTTCATTTTCTACAAAATCCAAAAATGTAGAAATAACCTGCATCAACCAGATTTTTTCTTCATGTGTTGTTACAAAATGAAGCACACCTGTTCGGTTAATCAATCGCTCTACAATGACGGTAAGTGGTTGATTTCGATAATCGAGAATCAATTTTTGCAAGCCATTCATCATTCGATTAATCGCCTCATTGTTTTTTAGTTCAAGTTCGGCTAGTGCTTTTTTATTAGATAAAAAATCTTTCCAAAACGGATTTTTACGCTCTAGTGATTGCTTGGCTATTAATGCACCTAATTGTGCAATATCTCGCATTGACAAACCGAAAAAATCGATATACAACATCTCAAAAAGCAAACGCTCGCCTTTGTATGGACGCTCATATTCACTTTGAATATATTGTAAAATAGTTATAATGTTTTGTATGATCGGCTGTTGTAGAATATTGATTTTCCGCTTAGTGTGATAAGCAATTTTTTTACTCTCAAGTAATTGAATGAGCGGTTGAGCTTGCCTATGTTTGGCATAAATTACTACAATTTCATTCAAAGAAATTTCCTTGTTTTTTAGAATTTCAATTTGATTAGCAATATCTGTGATTTCGTGAGTATAGTTAGGATATGCCACAATTTTTGGCACAACAGGAGATTTAGAGACTGCTTTTCGGCTCGCCAAAAGATTTTTATCAACCGCCTCAACTTTATTGACTAAGCGAATTTTATTGGAAGCGATGAGTGAAGAAGCACTGTTAAGAATGCGTTGAGAAGACCGATAATTTTCATTTAATACTACAAGTTTTACATCGTCATATTCTTGATGAAAATCTAAAATATTTTTTACTCTTGCTCCTTGAAATTCATAAATAGATTGATCATCATCGCCTACCGCAAAAATATTTGGCTGTTCCCAATAATCAGAAAGCAGCTTTAAAATTTGATTTTGTGCGCCGTTTGTATCTTGAAATTCATCGACTAAGATATATAAAAATTGCTCTTGATAACGGCGTAAGAGGTAGTTATTTTGTTTAAAAGCGACTAAAATCCATTGGATCATATCACCGAAATCATAGCGTTTTCGGTACTCCATTTTTTTACTAAAAGTAGGCTGTAATCCAACGGCAGCCGATAACTTTTCCATTTTTTCGGTTTCCTCATCAATTTTATGTTGTTTGATGTCTCCTTTTACAAAATTCTTTCCTTTTCTTTTATAAATATATTTTTCTCGCGTTGGCAAGCTATCAATATATAGTTGAATTTTGGTTTGAAGATAGGAAACTGACCAGTTTTCCGCTTTCATATTATCAAAAAGCGAACTCAATTGACGTTCATACACATAAGGATTGCCTTTTAATTGTTTAATAGGATGATCGTTTGGTAGTTCATCAATGATTTCGCGAATTAACTCCACTTTTTCTAATTCAGAAATGGGTTCAGCATCTCGTTTACCAAACCAATTGAGATTGTCCTGAATAATTTTATTACAAAAAGAATGAAAGGTGAAAATATTGACTTTGTGCGCTTCTGGACCAATAAAATCTAATAAACGTTCTCGCATTGCATGAACGCCAGCTTCGGTATAAGTCAAGCATAAAATATTATGCGCATAAACATCAGTGAGAGTCAAAATTTGACCGATTCTCGCACTAAGAATGTGGGTTTTACCTGTGCCTGGACCAGCAACAACCAACATTGGCCCGTCAATATGCTCGACGGCTTCTCGCTGACGGATGTTTAGTTCGGCAAGAATTTCTGTAAATTTTTGATTATAATCGGCTCTATTCATTACTTTCAATTATGCTGCTTTTTCTAGTCGTCGAATGTAAGGCTTTTTTTATGAAAAACTGAATACCCAAAACCACCATTTAAATGATAAACTGAAAATTTTCATTATAAAAACTCTTAGGAAAGTATTAAACTTATTAATCCTTGGAGTTGTTCTATGATAGATTTATATTTGTACTTTATTTAAAAATAATAGTTTTAATCTAAATTAAGGCTATTCAAAATATACAATAATGGGAACATTTTTTTCAACATTCCTTCTTATATTTTTTGTATTTGGTATTTCATTCATTTTGATCAATATCAGAGGAATTGTCAAAGGAGAAGAATTTAGAGGCACTTGTGCAAGTAATAATCCTATGTTGAAAGATCAACTTGGAGATTGTACTGTATGTGGTAAAAAAGGTGATGAAGTTTGCCAAATGCCTGAAATCGGTTAAAAAACCATTAGGAGTTGCGTGTTATGTAAAGCCAAACACGCAACTCATTTAAAGTTCATCTCCACAATATTTGCAATGAACAGCATCTGTATCATGTCCTTCCTCACTACAAGAAGGGCAAGAAATTGTTATGTGTGTCTGTTTCATATTCGTCAATTCTGCTGTGACAATTCCTGTTGGTACAGCAATTACGGCATAGCCTAATATCATAATACAAGCTGCGATAAATTGCCCAAAAGGTGTTGCAGGTGCGATATCACCATAACCGACAGTTGTTAAAGTTACAACCGCCCAATACACACTTCTTGGAATACTTGTAAAACCACTATCTGTTGTTCCTCCTTCAATCAAATACATCACAGAACCTAAAATTACTACAACTAGAGTAATGAAGACTAAAAAAATGGTAATTTTAGTCCTACTTGCCCGCATAGCTTGCATAATAACAGCCCCTTCATTAATGAAATGAGCCAACTTGAAAATTCTAAAAACGCGCATCAACCGTAAAGCGCGAATCACCGCAAGGTAATGTGAGCCTGCAAAAAACAAAGAAAGGTAAGCAGGAAGAATAGATAATAAATCTATTACACCAAAAAAACTAGTTGCGTATTTGAGCGGTTTTTTCACACACCAGAGTCTTAACACATATTCAATGGTAAAGAAAATAGTAAATACCCACTCAAAGAAAGTTAAATATTGACCATAGTTTTTTTCAATAGGACCGACTGTTTCCAACATCACCGCAATGACACTGCCGAGAATAAAAAACAATAAAGCTACATCAAATGTCTTGCCCCAAAAAGTATCTGCTTCAAAAATAATTTGATGTGTTTTGTCGCGCCACTCATCTATTCGTTTTTGCGTTTGTTCCGCCATTTTTATTTTTTGTTCATCAATAGACTTTAGTCTAATAGTTCTTGATATATCAGTATTTTACAAAAATAGGTACTTTTTATTAAATTATAAATAATAATCAACAGTGATAGAATACTTATTTCTTATAATTAATTCTTATGTTTGTATATAGTTAGATCTCGCCTGAAAAAGGCAGTATAAAAAAATTAATACATACAATTTCTTCTTAATCATGACAATAATTCAATTAGAATACATCATAGCTGTTGATACTTATAAAAGTTTTGCGGAAGCAGCTTCTAAATGTTATGTTTCTCAACCTGCTTTGAGCATGCAAATTAAAAAAATAGAAGAAGAATTAGAGGTATTGATTTTTGATCGAAGCAAAAAACCTGTTTTGACTACCGATATTGGTCATCTTCTAATTGGTCAGGCTAGAGAAACAATTCGTCAATTCCGTAAAATTACAGAAATAGTAGAGAATCAGAAGGACGAAATCAGTGGAGAATTGAGAGTAGGTATTATTCCGACGCTTAGTCCTTATTTACTTCCGTTGTTTATTACAAAGTTCATGCGTAAATATCCGAGTGTGAATTTGGTGATTGAAGAACTACTTTCTAAAGACATTTTATTTAAGTTGAATAATGATTTGATTGATTTGGGAATTTTGGTTACACCGATTAATCAGAATACGATTTTAGAGATACCATTATTTTATGAAAGTTTCATGATTTATACTTCTAAAACACATCCTTTTGCGAAACGCACCAAAATCAGTGCATCAGAATTGAGTTTAGATGAAATGTGGGTATTGCAGCAAGGGCATTGCTTTAGAAGTCAAATTATTAATATTTGTGCGGATAAAATGTCTGATAGAAGTAAACAACTGCGTTTTGAAAGTGGTAGTTTGGAAACGTTGAAGCGTATTGTTGAATATCAAAGCGGCTATACACTTTTACCCGAATTAGCGACTTATAATGTAGATTCTTCTAAAACTCGTTATCTTAAATCATTTAACGATCCTCAACCGATTAGAGAAGTCAGTCTCGTTATTCATCGTAGTTTTATGAAAAGAAAACTGATTAATGTTTTTAAAGAAGAAATTCTTAATAATGTTCCAAGTATGCTCAAAAATAAAAACAGAGGTAAAGTGATTAAATGGAATTAAAGAAATATTACTCTCTTCCCTAAAAAGGTGATTAGTCAAGAGGCTTTCATTACTTATTAAAATGATACATCAATTAATTATAGAATAGTAAAATTTCTATTATTTACCTAATCTGTATTGACTACAATAGGAGGATAAACTTGGGAAAATTTCCTTCATTTTTATTCCTAGTACATAATTTGCTAATTATTAGGGTGTAAAATGTTAAAACTTTGCTTTTTTCTTAAAAAACCATTCTTTACCCTTATATTTAACTATTCTGACCTCACCATTTATAAGGATATTTTCTAATTCTATTTTACCGAGCTTTGTAATAAATAAAATTTGTTATGGCAAAGGGCTATTCTTTACATATTGGAGTAAGACAAGTCAATCTTTCAGCAGAAGCTTATATTGACGAGGCTAATTTGATTCCTATTCATACAGCGATGAATGATGTATCAGCAATGGTTAGTATTGCTATGGATTTTGGCTATCATCCAATCAATATTTTAGTTAATAAACAAGCAACTATTGAAAATTTTAAAAAGGAATGCCTTATTGCTGCGCATGAATTAGAAGCTGGAGATATTTTTTTATTAACCTTTTCTGGACACGGTGGGCAGTTACATGATGAAAACATGGATGAAGGAGAAAAAGATGATACAGATGAAACATTAGCACTTTATGATGGTCATTTAATAGATGATTTAATTTTTGAAATGTTTTGCAAATTCGAAAAGGGCGTTAGAATTCTTTTTCTTCCAGATAGTTGTTTTAGTGGAGGTGTTGATGAATTTGTTGGTACACCTTTAGTTTATATCCCTTTTTCTTTTCATAAAAAACAAAAAGAGAAGGAAACGCTTGAAACAGGATTAAAAGCGACTTTGCTCATGATATCAGCTACAACAGAAGAAAAGACAGCTAATCAGGGTGATAAGTATAGTGATTTTACTAATGCGATTTATTATATGTGGCAGCAAGGAGCATTAGGGAAAAATTATAATGATTTTTTCTATCAATTGAGAGATTATGATCATTCTGTTCAAGAACAATTGGGATTAATTAAAAATGATTACCAAGATTTTATTAATCAATCTCCTTTTACAATATAAAAAAATGGCATATCAAGCTGGAGTTTTTCAGACAAAAGAGAAAGAATATTACCTCATTGTCTTTAATAAAAAAAATCATAATGTTAGAGCACAATTTTCAGATAAAGTTGAACTGTTATTTCGTTCAGAAAAACCAAACATTTGTTTTATAACATTACGATTAAGCATTAATCCCCAAGCACCATTAGTAGCTTATCATAAGTTTCCTATTCAAACTTTAGTAAAGCTGCCGCAATATGATTATCAAAAAAAGAATATAGAATTTGATATAAAAATAATGGATATTACAGGTAATAATATTGCTGGATCAATTTATATCTTTTCAGATTATATTGTTTCTAGTTAATTTTTAATGACCAAATTAATAAAATTGACCCATGTTTTTCACTGAAACCAATTTAATTTTTTAATTACTAAAAAAGTTTAAGTTATGGATCCTTATAGTAAGGAATTGTATGAAGACATTAATGGAAAATATCATGTAATTGTTACTGATAACAATGTCCCTGATCTTCAATGGCAGTTTGCTAAAGCTTGTAAAATTGACCCATCTGATGAAAATGCGACTAGTTATACTGTGACAATTGACTTAGTTGTTGATGAAAGCTTTCCTCTTGTTGAACAGTCTAGTTTTTCTATTATAAAAGTAGTAGAATTACCAGGAGTAAAACATAGAGATAAAGATACAGAAGTGATTGTAATCATTAATGACAGAACAGGTAAGCCTAAAACTCGAAAAGGAAAAGGAAAAATGAGAGGTAGAGGAGCACATCCTGCACCAAAACCAATTGTAAAAAAGACGTAATACTTATCTGAAATTATAGTAGTATTTTTTGTGTTTTATAGCATAGTAATAGTTCGTGAAAAATTATTAATAACTTATAATATAAGCATTAGTTTTTAAGATTTTACGGACTATTATTAATATGCTAGCAAAATAATAATCTATCCTATCCATCTTATTATAAATTTTTTCCCTTATTATATTTTGAATAACTGGTCTTTTGGATGGAATGAATGAAACCATAGCCTTGGGTATATTATTTATTTAGCCTAAAAAACATTACTCAAATAAATAATTGTTGATCTTATATTCCTTTCAATATGAAAACAATAACAATACTGTTAATATTTCTCTTATCAATTAACCTCCTTATTGGTCAGAATTTAGTTTTAAAATCAGGAAAAAAAGTAATAAATACAACTAATAAAAAAGAAAAAGTAGATTCGCTATATGATCTTGCTTGGGAATACCTTTATATCGATCGTCAAAAGGCTAAATCATATGCCAAGCAAATGTTAGAAATTAGTGAAGAAATTAACTATACATTAGGGAAAATCAATTCACTTAATATTTTAGGAACAATACTTTTTGATGAAGATCATGGTCAAGCATTAGATTGTTTTGAAGAACAATTAAAATTAGCGAAACAAGAAGATTTTATATATGGTATAGCAAGATCTTATCATCAATTAGCACGTTTAGCGTATGAATATGATGATTTTGCGACAGCTCATAAACATTGCAAAAAGGCTATAAATTATTATGAAAAACCAAAGTATGATAATATAATAAATCAAGTTTATAGTTTGCAAGTAAGCCTTTTTAGTGAGGAAAATCAATTGGATTCTGCAATACTCTTATCTGAAAAAGTATTAATTAGAATTGAAAATGACTATAACAATCCTATCACTAGAGCTAGTATAAAAATTAATTTGGGTCGAGTTAATCTTAAACTAAAACAATATGCTCAAACCCACAGGTTATTTACTTCTGCAGCTTCGATTTATAAAAGCGAGGGAAATAATGAAGGTTTAGCCACAGCCTATAATAATTTAGGTATGTTATATCAAGAAATTGATAGTAGTGAGCGGGCTAAATCCTTTTTTCAAGAATGTATTCAAACGGAAAAGAATGGAAAATTTATTAGTGTGACTCCTAATGCTTTTTTGAATTTAGGTATTATCTTTTTGAATGAAAATAAATTATTAACAGCCTTACAACATTTTAAAGATGCAGAAAAAAATAAGGTCAGTACAATTGATTCTGCTACGATATATTTTAATATAGGAGAAGTATATTTTAAACAAAATCAGCCAAATATTGCTATTAAATATTATTTGAAGGCATTAAATATCGCGGAACGAATCGACTATAAAAATCTAAAAGAGGATGTTTTTCGAGCATTAGCTGTAGCTTATAAAGAGAATGAAAACTTGGATAGTTCTATTGTTTTTTATGAAGAATATAATAGCCTAAATGACGAACGAAATGATGATTTTTTCAAAGTTTTTGATATTAAGACAACTTTAGAAAGAGAAAAGATCATTCAGGCTAAACAAGAAAAGCAGCAATTAATAATATTAGGCCTCTTCATCTGCCTCATTATGCTTTATCTAATAATGCGTTATCGAAATAAAAAGCAATTGGCTGAAAAAAATGTTCTTGAAAAACAACAAAAAATTACTCATTTAATTACCAATTTTGAAAACCGTTTTACTTCTGCTAAAATGGAATGGCAAGATAAAGAAAGAACGCGAGTCGCAGCAGATTTACACGATAGATTAGGAAGCATGCTTTCTACTATTAAGTTATATTTTAAAACAATTGATGAAAAAATAGATGTATTAGGCGAAACGAAAATTCAATATAATAAAGCTAATATTTTATTAGATGATGCTTGTGAAGAAGTGCGGAAAATTGCTCACGGTATGCAATCTAATGTTTTAAAGCATTTTGGTTTAGTTGCTCAAATTACGAAACTTGCTGAAACGATTAATGATACTCAACAACTAAAAATTGATGTCAATATCTTCGGATTAGATGATCGGATTGATAGCAAAAAAGAAGAAAATATTTATCGAATCATTCAAGAAACTGTAACTAACGCTTTAAAACACGCTAATGCAAAGAGATTGAGTATTAATCTAACAAAACGTAGTCAAACATTAAATATCATTATTGAAGATGATGGAAAGGGATTTGATCCTGATAAGGTATCAACAGGAAGTGGATTACAAAATATAGCAGCAAGGGTATATAAGTTAGGAGGAGAAATAGATTTTGATACAGGAATAGGTGCTGGAACAACAATAATAATTGATATTGATCTATAAAAATAACTTTTAGTCTATTAGACTTTATTCTAAATAATTTTGTACGAAGCTAAATTATCTTTTAAAACTACTCTTCGTTGGCAAAATGCTCATTTAGCACAGCTAAACTCCGCTTTTACCGC
>CAKZLL010000362.1 GCA_937125475.1 uncultured Saprospiraceae bacterium
CGAATGGAAATCAATATCAAATCGATCTTTTTCGACGCTCCAATTCGAAGAATCGCGTTGTGCTTCAAAAACATTATTACTTACACCATTAATATTAAAAACGGTAATATTCCCTTTACTAATAGAGATATTATTATCTAAAAAATTAATTTTTTCACCTCCGAAATCCAGACCTACTACATTGGTTAACAGCCCTACGGTAGAATATCGCACATTGGCATTATAATAAATATCCTTGCCTATTCGCCCTTTTATCATCCCATCCAAACCAATCAAACCGATCTGAAAATTCGCCTTCGTTTTATAATGTCTCTTTCGATCTAAATTCATACCTAAAATACCGCCTATCGCATTTCCAAAGCGAGGAGAACCACTTCCATGATAAAAATCAGTGCTTTCCAAAAAATCGGATTTAATCATATTAACGCCTCCGCTTCCCGAAGTAATCCGATCGCTTGCTGTTCCTGCATTCGGTGTATGATTTGGATTTGGTAGTTCTACGCCTTCCAAATACCATTTTACCCCATTAGGATTATTGCCACGCACTGAAATTCCATTGGCTTGATCATTATTGTTTAATACGCCCATTTGCATCGCTACACTTCGCGCAGGATCATCATAAACAGCAGGTAATCTGTCAATATCCTCCTTTTTCAATATTGTAGGTTTATGTAACTTGTCTCCAACAAATACTTGAATTATTATTGGCTCAGTATGTATCCCACTTTTTAAAATAATTTTTCCTAAATCAACCGTTTTACCTGCTTTAACCTTAACCTCTATCACCTTAGATTCAAAACCAGTGTAAGAGACATCTAGCAGGTATTCTTTAGGTGGTAAAGATATACTAAAACGACCTGTGACATCCGTGGAAGTTCCAAACTCCACTTTTTGCCCATTGCGGATAGAAATAATAGCATCAATTAGAGGCTCTAAATCCTCTGCTGTTACTACACCAGTAACAATACCTTTTTCTTCTTGCGCCATTAAAGAATGGCTAAACGATAAAAGAAGAACAAGGCTAATGATGATTCGGGTATAATTTTTCATTAAATTTTAATTGATTGATAATTGATTTTTTAATTCAATTCATCACGATATTTATGCGATTACTTCTTCGACTTTTTGTTTTTCAAACATCTCAAAATAAAACCCTTTATTGGCTAAAAGCTCCTTGTGCGTACCGATTTCAGTAATTCTTCCTTCATCGAGTACGATTATTTTATCAAATTCTAATAAAGAATAAATCCGATGTGTAATAATAATCGCGGTTTTATTCTTCAAAACAGTATCAAAATAATTAAGAATGCGCTGCTCAGTCGTTGTATCAACTGCCGAAAGACAATCATCAAAAATCAAAATATCGGGTTCTTTAATCAAGGCACGTGCAATAGAAACCCGTTGTTTTTGACCGCCCGAAAGCGTCACACCTCTTTCTCCTACCACCGTTTCAAAACCTTCTTTCAAGCCCTTTATTTCATCATAAATTGATGCATATTTTGTGTATTCTTCAATTTCCTCTTGCGTTGCGTTGGGTTTTCCAAAACGGATATTATCTGCAATATTTTCAGAAAAAAGGAAAACATCTTGCGGCACGTAGCCTGTTCTTTGTCGAATTGCCTTTACACTATGCGATTTAATATTTTTATCATCAATCAAAATCTCACCGTTCGTCACATCATACATTCTCAAAATTAAATCAGCTAAAGTTGTTTTGCCTGAGCCAGTTTTTCCAACAATTGCCAATTTTTCACCACTTTTCAGGTTAAAAGAAACATTATCAATCGCTTTAATTCCAGTATCTGGATAAACAAAAGAGACTTTTTCAAATTTAATATCTCCTTTTAATGGATAGATTTCATTGCTTTCGAGAATAATGTCTGGTTCTGTATTTAGAAATTCATTGATCCGCTCTTGAGAAGCAGAAGCACGCTGAATAACCGATGCAACCCAACCAATCGCCATGACTGGCCAAGTCAACATATTGACATAAATGACAAATTCCGCAATATTCCCAGCCGTGATATTTCCTTTAATGGCTTGAAGTCCGCCAATATAAATAGTGAGTAACGTACTAATACCTATCAGCAACAATACTAATGGATGGAAAAAGGCTTCTATACGAGCCAGCCCCATTGATTTTTCTTTAAAGGCTTCACTTTGCTTAGCGAAAAATCGCCCCATTGCAGCTTCTTGAACATAAGATTTAATCACTCTAATTCCAGAATAAGCCTCTTGTGCTGTGCTGTTTAATGTTGATAATTGCCCTTGTATTGCAGCACTTCTTTTATTGATCAAATTACTGACATAATAAATAGAAAGTGATAAAAATGGCAATGGAAGCAAAACATATAAAGTCATCTCAAGACTAACACTCACCATAGAAGAAATGACTAAAACGAACAAAGCAGTCAAATTAATTGCATACATCACTGCTGGTCCGATATACATTCTAACATGATTAACATCTTCGGAGATTCGAGCCATCAAATCGCCTGTATTATTCCTTTTATAAAAGGATAAAGTCAGTTTTTCATAATGAGCAAAGATGTTATTTCGAATGTCATATTCAATCAATCGCGACATTACTATAATGGTTTGCCGCATGAAATACATGAAAATCCCCATAATAAGTGCCAAACAAAGTACAGTTAAGCCAAAGAGTAATAAAATACTTCCTAGTGTTTTATACAATTGTTGTTGTGCATCAAATCCTTCATAAAGTTGATACCTTGTACTGTTTTCCAATACTAAATCGAGTGCTTCTCGAATAACTTGCGGCTGTAATACCCTAAAAAGATTAGACGCGACAACGAAGACCGTTCCGATGAGTAATCTCCATTTATATTTGAAAAAAAACTGATTTATGTACGCTAATTCTTTCATGCTAATTCTTTATTTTCTATCGCTTAGAGTCTCCTAATAGTGGGAATTTCAGTATTTGTTGGCTCAAAATATTCCACAAAATACCGTTTTATTTTAAAGCCTTTTGAGTAATACAAACTTATTATAAAAAAAATTCTTTTTTTTGTGCCGTCAACAAACGTGTTGAGCTGTGAGTATGTTGAATTTCAATTTCAATTCACGTTCAATTTTAAAAAAAAGTCCTGTTATTTAGGGGACAAGGTTCAGGCGCAAGGAGTCAGATTTTTTCAATATAAAACGCTAATAATAGTTATTTCTTAGACTAAATGATAGTTTTATTTCAAAATGCTGACACCCCGCACCTCTCGCCTCACTCCTAGGTAATAACGACTAAAAGCTTCGGCTAAATTATTTGATTTTTAATCAACATTATCACAACAAATTATTACAAATAGAGTTGTATGTTAAGTAGAAGGAATGTACGTATTAAGGTCATGCAAGTATTATACTCTGCTAATAGAGATAGCGCATTGACTAACGGCAAAGCAGAAGTAGCTTACAAATATCGTGTTAAAACGTCTTATAAAACGTATTTGTTTAACCTGTTGTTTTTGCAAAAAATTGCAAGCTATGCCACAAATGATGAGGCAACACGCAAAGCAAAACTTCGTCCTTCTGAAGAGGATAAGAACTTTCAAGCGATTTTTGCTACCAATCCAATTACAGAAAACTTGGCTAGTCACAAGGCTTTCTATCAACAATTACAAAGTCATAAATTATTATCCGCTGTCAGACAAGACATGGTTAGACAAATTTATTTTGATTTTGCAAAACTAGATGAATACAAAGTTTACACAAAAAAAGAAAGCTACACCAATAAGGATCACCGCGATATTTTATTGGGTTTGTTTAAATTTTGTATCAAACATGAGGTTTTTAATGATTGTGTCGAAGATGTGTTTCCAAACTGGGTAGATGATGAATCATTAGTCGTTGGAGCAGTTAAAAAAACAATCAAGTCTTTTCCTGATTCATACAATTTTTATGAGGAGTTTATTCCTGATAAAGAAACGGTTGATGATTATGGCTTAGAATTATTGTATAAAATCAGTAGGTTAGATGAGGACTTATTAGAAATCATTAAACCACAACTCCAAAATTGGGAGGCTGAACGTGTGGCTATTTTGGATATGATCATGTTGAAAATGGCGATCTGTGAATTTTTACATTTTCCAACTATTCCAACTAAAGTAACCATTAACGAGTATATTGATATTTCGAAAATGTATAGTACACCAAAGAGTAAAGATTTCATCAATGGTATTTTAGATCGTTTGTTGAAAAAAATGAAAAACGAAGGTTTAATTGAAAAATCTGGTCGAGGATTGATTAATTAATCCCATTCTTAATTTTTATAAAAAGCGATGATCGTTCTATATTAATAGAATTATCATCGCTTTTCTATTTTTACTAAAGAAAACGGAAGGCTAGCTCTCTTCAAATCATCAACCCAAAAGAATAGGTTCTTTGACAATTTTTGCCATTTTCATTCAATGGATCATGCCTCATTGGATGTATTGAAATGTTCATTTTTTCAATCCAGTAGTGGCTTGCCCCATTGTTTTTCAAAGAGTTAAAATAATGAGGCAAGCCCACATCTGAATAAAAGGCAAAAATTGTCAATGAACCATAGATCTGAGTGAAGGAATGATCAGCGAAGCCAAACGTTTAAGCCCAAATATTGAATTTCAAGTAGGAAATATCTTACATTTGCCTTATTCTACCGCTACTTTTGATGGCTTATTCGCATTTTATGCGATTGTACATTTTAATAAAAACAGCTTGAAACAGCCTTAATAGAACTCTTTAGGGTATTAAAAACAGGTGGTCAATTGCTATTTTCATTTCACATAGGAAATGAGCTCAAAACCGTTGATGAATAGACTTATACGGCGGCTACTTAATTTGCTGCAACGGGCAAATTTTATTCTGTACTTCGTTAATTTTTTTAGCAATAGCTCTGGCTATTACTAAAAAATTTGCCTCGAACAAAACAAAATTTCCTACCGTTTCGCTAAATCACTAGCTCCCGTACAAGTCTAATTATTTGGCGTGCCAGCCAAAGCCAATTTTTATTTTTTTGAATTAATGGAAGTTTTAAACATTTTGGATAAAATTGGCTTTAAAAGAGTGGAAATTGTTGTTCATCCTCCTTATGCCGAGGTAGAATATCCAAGCGAATGCGCTTTTTTTACTGTCAAAAAATAGAAATTAAGGAACAAGAAAATTAATTAAAAATCAATCATAATAACTTAATCAATTCAAAACCATGAATACACAGATTAAATTAGCAAGTCGTCCAGAAGCTGCTCCTACGCACGATACTTGGAGCATCGAAACTTCTCCTATTCCTACGCCAAAGGAAGGAGAAATGTTAGTCAAACTATTATATCTTTCGCTAGATCCTGCGATGAGAGGCTGGATCAAAGATGTTCCATCTTATCTTCCTCCCGTTCAGATTGGCGAAGTAATGCGTGCCTTATCAATAGGTAAAGTCGTTGCTTCTAATAACGGAAAATTTCCTGTAGGAACTTATTTAAGTGGTCCAGGTGGAGCGCAACAATACACAACAATCAATGGAAGAGGCTGGCATCCAGTTGATCCTAGTTTAGTGTCTTTACCTGTTTATACTAGTACATTAGGTATGCCTGGAATGACGGCTTATTTCGGTTTATTGGACGTTGGTCAACCGAAAGAAGGCGAAACAATTTTAGTATCTGGTGCAGCAGGCGCGGTAGGTAGTGTTGTTGGTCAAATTGGTAAAATCAAAGGCTGTCGAGTAGTTGGTATTGCTGGCGGTCCAGAAAAATGTAAATATGTTGTAGAAGAATTAGGCTTTGATGCTTGTATTGACTACAAAAATGAGCATGTTTATAAAGGAATTAAGAAACATTGTCCAGATGGCGTTGATGTTTATTTTGATAATGTGGGTGGTCAAATCCTAGATTATGCCTTAGGTAATATCAATTTTAATGGAAGAGTTGCGATTTGTGGTGCTATCTCTCAATATAATAGTGTTGATATGGTTGGACCAAAAAACTATTTGGCTTTGTTGGTTCAACGTGCTACAATGCAAGGCTTCGTTGTAATCGACTATATTCCTCGCTATGGTGAAGCTGCTCAAGAAATGGCTAAATGGCTTATGCAAGGCAAGCTCAAATCGAAAGAACACATAGAGGAAGGTATTGAAAATTTCCACGAAACTTTCATGCGTTTATTCTCTGGTGAGAAACGTGGTAAACTTGTCCTTAAAGTGGGCGAAGACGATTAATTTAATTGATAGTTGATAATGGAAAATTGATAATTCCTGAGTTGGCGTATCAATAGAAAAGGGTCGGAGATTTGAATATCTTCGACCCTTTTTTCTGTTATAAATATTGGTTCTTTGACAATTTTTGCCAGAACTGAATTTTATCAATTAAAACAAATGTATAATTGTTTGAAAATCAAAGGTTAGATAGGAGGCACTTTGAAAGTGCCTCCTATCTTTGGCAAAAATTGTCAATGAACCTAAATATTTTTTTAGAAAACGTAATTCATACCTAATTTAGCATGCAATTCGTACTCACTATCTGGATTACCACCAATGTAAATATTAGGATTTAAATATCCGTATTTAAGTGGAATATATATTCCGTATGATGCACCTATATTGAAATCATAATCAGCATAAATTGCATTAGGATCTCCATCTCTTTGGGATGTAAAGTAATTTTTAGCCGTTATGTGCTTCACATCTCCTCCTATGCCGATATAAGATCCGTTATAAATTCCTTTGAAATGATAACGCACATCAACCTGCGTACCAATCAACAAATCTTTTTGTTTAATTTTATTAGTACGATTTTCTAAAAAAATGCTTTCCTCTTCACCATAATGAATATTTCCTGCCAAATTAACAGAAAAATGATCGCTTAATCCTAATTCATAACTAATTTCTCCACCTATAGGAGTAGAAATTGATTGACTAAATAAGTTAGCATTAATAAGAGCAGACGGACCAATTTTGAAATGATTTTGAGCGAAACTAGCTTGAGCAATAAATAAAAAAGATAGGACAAAAATAATGTTAATATTTTTCATTGTTTAATGATTTTAGAGGTACTTTTTAAAGCTGACTTTTGATAAAAGTATGTTTTAATGGCGCTTTTAGTACATTTAATAAATAATATCTTTCAGCAAGATAGGAATTAATATTAAGAATTGATCCAATAATTATCTTGATCAATTCAGAAAACAGTTCTTTTATCTCCAGATTATACGCATTTCAAGTAATGCCTCAATAGAAAAGGGTCGAAAATATTTAATTTTTCGACCCTTTTCTATTTTATAAATGCTTTTTTAGAAGACATAATTCACTCCTCATTTAGCGTGTACTATATATTCATTATATTGACTCAACTCTCCACCAAGGTAAAAATTCGGATTTAAAGCGCCATGTTTCAAAGGAACATAAGTTCCGAATGCTACACCTGCATTATATTCATAATCAGAAAAAGTAGCTTTAGGATCTCCATCCGTTTTTGCTTCCCAATAATTTTTAGAATTAAAATATTTCACATCTCCTCCAACACCAACATAAGCTCCTTGGTACAATCCTTTGAAATGATACCGAACGTCAAATTGTGAGCCTATCAATAGATTTTTTTGTTTGAAATTATTCAAGTGATTTTCCCAATAGTCGCTTTCTTGCTCACCATAATGAATATTTCCTGCCAAATTAACAGAAAAACGATCACTCAATCCAAACTCATAGCTAATTTCTCCGCCTAAAGGAGTAGCAACCCGTTTGTTGATATCAAGGAAAACGAGGTTAACAAGCATAGATGGACCGATTTTGAAATTATTTTGAGCAAAACTCGCTTGAGCAATAAATAAAAAAGATAGGACAAAAATAATGTTAATGTTTTTCATTGTTTAATGATTTTAGAGGTACTTTTTAAAGCTGACTTTCTTCCAAAAATATGTTTTAGTGAAGCTTTTAGTACATTTAATAAATAGTAACTGCCAGCAAGATAGATACTCTAATTAGATTTTACAATGAAGGTTGACTATAGAAGTGAAAACGACAGACAAGAATAGTATTTCACAGATTTAACGTATTTTTTTTGCTAAAAGAGCTGTTTTTATAAATTTGTAAAAACAGCTCTTTTAGCAAGAAAAATTATCTAAAAGCAAATTCTTCATCATGAATATCTGCCATTGAAACGCCTTTAGATTTAAGCGATTTAAATAAGCTTTGTTTTAATGCTGCTGGGCCACAAATGAAAAAAGCCGTTTTTGAAAAATCATCTACATTCAAATTATCTACTTTAATATAGCCTTGTGTAGAAGATGCCCAAATATGAACATTTAAATTAGGATTATTTCTACTAACCTTCTCTAATTCAGCACTATAAACTGCCTCTTCTGCTTTATTGACACACCAAAACAAATCGACTTTCTGATCTTTTATTTGTTTAGCAAGAGATAAAAATGGCGTAATTCCAATTCCTCCAGCTACCCATATTTGTCGTTCTTTTTGAGTGTGATCCAAAGTAAAATGCCCAAATGCACCTTCAACTTTAGCGGTTTGACCTACTTCTAGTTTTTGTGCTAAATTGTCCGTATAATCTCCTAAGCCTTTTACTGTTATACGCAGATTTTTCTTATTCGGATGACTGCTTATCGTGAAAGGATGTTGTTCTTTTTTGCTAATAGAAGGAAAAGTAAAAAAGGCAAATTGTCCAGCCGAAAACTGTAAAGAAGTATTCTCGGGTGCTAATATAATTTCTGTAATTTGATTCCCTAAGTCTTTTATGCTACTAATGGTATAGGTTAATTTTTTGTTGACCAAATTATAGAAAAATGCTCGATATGCCCACGCTCCTATTCCTAAAAAAGACATTCCAAATACATAAATTCTTGTTATTGGCAGTTCTTTGATTAAACTATTAACCATCAAACCATGCATGACCGCCATCACATAAAATACGCCCATTAATTTGTGAATATTAATCCATTTATGATAAGGTATTTTTCTTTTAAAAATAGGCGCTGCCGAAAGAATAACTCCAACCAAAATAAGAGCAAAAGCATAAAAACCTAATGGTTTCCCTGGATTAAAAGCAACTAAATCTCTTGGTACAATAAAGAAATGAGCTAATAGTAAAACAACAGCAATCACGCCCGAGCGTCGATGAATAAGATACATTTTATCTAAACCTCCGAAAATCCGTTCGACCCATTTTGCACGAGTTGCCATTAAAAAATTAAACGCAAAAACCGTTACAACCCAAGAAGAAAATACCTCACCAAGAATTCTATGATTATTATTCCAAGAGGTTTCTTTCATCTCACCAAAAAACATCGTATCTGAATGAACCTCCATAAAACTACCTTTATAAAAATAAAGATCAATCGCCCAAAATATGAAATGAATACCAATAATAATTGGAAAGTAAATCTCTTGTTTTAAATTTTTCATAACAATACATTATTTAATATAAATAAATTACACTTGTATATATTTAACATGACAAATATATAGACAAAAAAATTATTTTTTAGATAAATGATCAATTATTTTTTTAATTGTTCTTAGTGTAATTTCTTCTTCTTCTGGTGTTATAGGCGAAACCATATCTTTATAAGTACTAATAACAATTGGTGTTACTGCCTCTAAAAGTACTTTTCCATCATCAGTCAAAGCTACTAAATAAGCGCGTCTATCGCCTTTGATCGCCTTTCTAATGACTAATTTTCTATTTTCCAACTTATCAACAATCCTTGTAATATTAGCATTTTGTTTCCATAGTATTTTGGATAATGTACTCATATTCATATCTCCATGAATATGTAATATTTCCAATACGGCTAATTGTTCTACTGTAATTTTATAGCCTGCTTGAGTAAGCGCTTGATGATGTTTGCGTTTCATGAGCTGCGATGCAATTGCCATTTGTGCGCCTATTGATGTATCTCTTGGACTTTTTTTCATAAAACATTAAAATTTGATAAGGCAAATATATTAAAATATTTCGTCCAATAGATACAAATCTACTAGACGAAATATTCTAAATTATTGGAAACAATCTATAATCCAATTTGAACAGGTACTGAAAAATTTCCCCATTTTAATACTAAAGCAGAACCAGTCATTGCAAAGTCTAATGTTTCTGATACTTCCTTCAAAGGCACAGCCGTAGTAGTCACTCTCAATACATCTTTAGAGTCGCTATAATCGTACGCGCCCCACTGATCCGCAACGCTATTAAAAATAACCGTCCATTTGCCATTTTCGGCAGGAATGGTGAACAAACCGTATTTTCCTGCTGCTAACTTTTTCCCTTGTATTTTCAATTTTGTTGATGTCTCAAAAATTGTCGCTTCGTTCGCTCCTGTTCTCCATACTTTATCATAAGATACCAAACCACCAAGTATTTCTCTACCTTTCACTGATGGACTACCATAAGTAACCTTAATCGTTTGACCACCTAATTTAGCACGCATTTCTTTTCTTGGACTTGGAATACCATCTTTTATAACAACGGTTTCGTAAGACACTTCTATTTTTGAAGCTGCATCAGTTGCGGCTTTATCAACAGATGTTGACGTACAAGAAGTAATTGAAAAAGCAATAACTGCTAAAAACAAATAAATTTTATTCATGACCTTAATTTTATTTAAAAAACAAATAGTGAATTCCCACTATATTTTATTTAAGACATTGAAATTAAGTAAAAGTTCAACAAAAAACGATCACTCCATTAATTTGTATTCCAATAGGGATTCCGTATTATTAGAATACTTTGAATAGTTAATTAACAACTTTCTTTTATATAAAGGTTTGATTATCAAAAAACAAACCATTTTCAATTTCATAAAATCATTAAAAAATGGCATACGACGAACACTTTGCAGATCGCATTCATCGAATTTTAGAAGAGAAAAAAGTCGTTTATACTACTAAAAAAATGTTTGGCGGCTTGGCTTTTATGGTTGATGACAAAATGTGCCTTGGCATCGTCAAAGGCGAGTTAATGGCTAGAATCGGTACAGATGCTTATGAAGTTGCTTTGACTAAAGACGGCTGTCGAAAAATGAATTTCACAGGTCGAGAAATGAAAGGTTATGTCTTTGTCAATGACGATGGCTATGACTTAGAAGAAGATTTAGCCTATTGGATTCAGCTCACCTTAGATTTTAATCCTTTTGCGAAAGCTAGCAAAAAAAAGGCTAAGAAAGCTAAAAAATAGCTCTAATACCTTTCATCTTCACATTAATGATTCTCATCACTTTTACAAAATTCACTAAAAAACCTACTCGCAATTAATTAATTTAGCAATAACATAATTGGGTATATCTTCCAATTATTCAACAGTAATATTGCGCATAAACCTAAAATTAATAATGATTAATTAATAATGCTAAGAAAAAACAATTCCATTCATTTTCCTTGCATTATCAATTGTCAATTATCAATTGTCAATTCAATAACTCATGCCTATTTATCATAAATTGGGAAAACTACCTCCTAAGCGTCATACTATTTTTGAAAAACCAGATGGTAGCTTGTACAATGAACAGCTTTTCGGAACAATAGGATTTGACGGGATGTCTTCTCTTCTCTATCATGTCAATCGACCTACAATGGTCAAAGAATTGCTAGAATCTATTGATGTTTCGCCTAAGATTGCAGTCGAAAAAAGCATTAAAGCTAGAAAGTTGATCGGTTTTGATGTTGCGCCCGAAGATGATTTTTTGGAAAGTCGCAAGGTTTTATTGGCAAATACTGATGTTCATATCGGTGTTGCTGCGCCTCGAAAATCCGTTACGGATTATTTTTATAAAAATGCGGATGCGGATGAGATGCTTTTCATTCATCGCGGTACAGGCACACTTAAAACACTGGTTGGCAATATTTCTTTTGAATATGGCGATTATTTGATTATTCCACGCGGCATGATTTATCAAATCGAATTTGATACGGAAGATAATCGAATTTTGTTTGCGGAATCGTTTCATCCGATTTACACGCCGAAGCGTTATCGAAATTGGTTTGGGCAACTTTTGGAACATTCTCCATTTTGTGAACGCGATTATAAATTGCCCGAAACATTAGAAACTCATTATGAAACTGGCGATTTCTTAATGAAAATTAAAAAACAAGGGCAATTGCACCATGCTATTTATGCGGCTCATCCTTTTGATGTGATTGGTTGGGACGGCTATAATTATCCTTATGGTTTTTCTATCCACAACTTTGAACCAATCACAGGACGCGTCCATCAACCACCTCCTGTTCATCAAACTTTTGAGACGAAAGCCTTTGTCATTTGTTCATTTTGTCCGCGTATGTATGATTATCATCCTAGGGCAATTCCTGCACCTTACAATCATTCAAATATAGACTCGGATGAGATGCTTTATTATGTTGATGGCGATTTTATGAGTAGAAATGATATTGATGCGGGTTATATTTCTTTGCATCCAGGCGGTATTCCTCACGGTCCTCATCCTGGCGCATACGAACGCAGCATTGGCAAAAAAGAAACAGGAGAATTGGCAGTCATGATTGATACTTTCAAGCCGTTAATGGTCACAGAAGAGGCGATTAAGATTGATGATGGCAAATATTATAAGTCTTGGTTAGCGCATTAATTTATATCAAATGACATATAGTGATTAACAATTAATAAAGCAATCATTAATCACTATATGTTTCAAATTGAATATTTAAAGGAGTTTCTTATACCCTTTTTAACAAAAAAAGCTAATAATAAAGGTTCTTTGACTATTTATGAAAATCAATCTAAGACAGAAACCTCAATTATTATTAGTAGTATCTTGAAATACGAAATATATATACAAGATTCAGAAAAATATATACAGCAAAAATACACTGGACGTTTAATTTTGTAATATCAAATTTTCTAGTTAAAAAAAAATTAAAATTATAGATATGTCAAATAATGAAAACGTTAAAGTAGAAAAAATAAGTCTTTCTCATCGTAAAATTTATACAGATATTTTGATTGATGCTACACCTGCACAAGTTTGGTCAGTGTTAATAGATACCGCTTCGTATAAAAAATGGGCTGCTTTTTTAGTGGATATTCAAGGAGAGATAAAAAATGGTGCAAAGATTACTGCTGTTTTTCAAACCAATCCTAAAAAGGAAAAATTCAATACAATTGAACACACAATTTCGGTAACAAAAGGAAAGGAATTCTTTTGGGCAGAAAAAGGACCAGGAGGTATTTGTGATAATCATCATTTCAAAGTAGAAGCTACCAATAATGGAAAAACAAAATTTATCCAATCTGATGAAATTATGAAAGGTATTACTTGGCTAGCAGGTGGAAATTTATCAAAAATGTATGCCAATGGTTATCAAGCATTTAATCAAAATTTGAAAGCCGAAGTAGAGCGAAGATTTAAATAAACAATAGATTTTTTGTAAATAAAGACTAATTATGCGAATTAAAAGTTGAGAGTTGAGAATGATTATCAATAAAATACAAATTGTCATTTTTAAAATGTAATAATTAAAAAAACTATTTTTAATATGAATTACCAGATTTAAGCCTTTTTTACTATAAAACTATTATCCTCTTATATGATTTAAATATATTTTAATTTATAAAAAACTAACAATCAGGGTTTATTGATTTTATTTAACTCTTAATTCGTATTAATTCTCTATACTTTACCACTATCAGAAAATCAAATAATGATTGATTAATTGATTGATGATATGCACAACATACATGGTTCGCATAGTCGAATGATGAATTTTAAAACATGAGATAACTACAACGTTGTGAAACGAAGTGATTATTTCCAAAAAGAAGATATTGCAGTAAGACTTTGGAAATTTTATGAGAAAATAATAGGGCAATCTTTTTTATAAAAAATAGATAATATCAATAAAATGAGCAATTTTTTTCATGTAGAAAGCATTTCAGAAGCACATCATATCTTTGGATTATCAAAACCCAAACATCCATTAGTTTCGCTAATCAATCGTAAGAATATACAAGTTAATGAAGATTTTTATGATGTTCGTTGTACTTTAGGAATGTATTATATTGCCAATAAAAGCAGTGCAGAAGGCAGTATGAAATATGGTAGAAATTCTTATGATTTTCAAGAAGGGTCAATGATTTTTGTCAAACCTGGTCAAGTACTGAGTTATGACGGGCAACAATCTGATATGCCTGAAGATGGCTGGATTTTACTATTTCATCCTGACTTGATTAGGAAATCTGAATTAGGAAAAACCATTGAAAATTACTCGTTTTTCTCCTATGATATAACGGAAGCATTACATCTTTCTGATGGAGAAAAACAGATGCTCAATGAATTGGTCACAAAGATTGAAAAGGAATATCAGCAAAATATTGATCGACATAGCCAGAAATTAATTATTTCTAATATTGAATTGCTCTTAGATTATTGTACTCGATATTATGACCGACAATTTTATGTTCGTACTAATCTCAATAAAGACATTTTAGCAAAATTTGAAAACCTACTCAAGAGCTATTATGCTAATGAAACTCAATTGAGTTTGGGTATTCCTTCTGTTGCTTATTGTGGTAAAACACTTAATATGTCACCTAAATATTTAAGTGATTTATTAAAAAAAGAAACAGGCAAAAATGCGAAGGCTCACATTAATAATTTTTTAATAAATAAAGCTAAAAATCGTTTGTTAAATTCTACAACTTCCATAAGTGAAATTGCCTATGTTTTAGGTTTTGAGTATTCCCAGCATTTTTCTAAAATATTCAAATCACAGACAGGAATGAGTCCAAGTGCTTATCGTGAGATCAATTAAAATAGAATAGGTTTATAACCAAAATTTCTGTATCACTTATAACATCGAATCTCAAATAATTTCATATTATTCGCCCTGTAAGTTCTTGTCAGTTCGATTTTGATAGCGGTTGTTTAAATAGTTTGAAATTTCATCCACCAAGTTTTGTTAGGTCTTTGACAATTTCTGCATTTTAGTCCAATGTGGGCTTGCCCCATTGTTCTAACTCCTTGAAAAACAACGGGGCAAGCCACCGCTGGATTAAAAGAGTACTCATTTGGGCAGAAATTGTCAAAGAACCGTTTTGTTTTAAAAATCGTTTCAAGAGAATGTGTATAAAAATTATCTTCTTCAAAACACTAATCCTTATGTTCCAACTGATCAGGTTCTAATATAATCGTTAATAAAATGACAGCATTCTATCTTCTTCGACATCTCTGATAATATCAGTATTACGTCCAATCTCGCCCACCAAAATTCTTCTACAAATAGAATAATCCGATGCTTAGGATGTGAGGCGCTTCATATTTTAATGTAAAACTTAGTACTTCAAACTGAAAAGATTTATCCTTATTTTTTGCAGGTAGTAGCCCGTTAGATTGGAATAATCTGACGAGCAAAAAAAGATACTCAAATACTGCCTTCGAGATGATTGGAATTACAAATTATATTCTTCTAAGTACAATTTATATTTGATATATAATGTAAATACTTTTCCATTTGAATATTTAGTTGCTAGTTTCTATTCAAACAATTAAACTTATTCCAACCTTTACTGTCTAATCTTTTTACAACAATAAATACTACAATAATAAAACGATTATATATATGAGAAGAATTCAACTAACTTGGGTCATACTTGCTCTATTTTTAGCTGCTAATTTACAAGCACAACCTAGAGGAAAAGGAAATAGAGGCGAAGGAAAAGGCATTATTTTAGGAAAAATCGTAGATGCTGCCACAAAAACGCCACTCGATTATTCAACTATAATTGTCTATTCCGCGAAGGATAGCGCACAAATTACAGGTGCAACAGCTAATGAAAAAGGGCTTTTTCAAATCCCAATTGGTTTTGGAGAATATTATATAATAATTGACTTTATTTCTTATGGTTCGATCACTATTAATGATGTTATTATTAATAAAAATAATAAAAAACGTGATTTAGGAACAGTTCAATTGAGCCCAGCAGCGGAACAAATAGGCGAATTAGAGATTAGAGCCGAAAAAAGTAATATGCAAATTATGTTGGATAAAAAAGTATTCAATGTAGGGCAAGACTTGGCTAATCAAGGCGGTTCGGCAGAAGATATTTTGGATAATGTGCCTTCTGTTGCAGTTGATATTGATGGAAATGTAACTTTAAGAGGCAATCAAAATGTCCGAATTTTAATTAATGGCAAACCTTCTGGTTTGGTCGGAATCGGCAATACCGATGGTTTAAAACAAATTCCTTCCAATTTGATCGACAAAATCGAAGTCATTACTAATCCTTCTGCGCGTTACGAAGCCGAAGGAACAGTCGGAATTCTTAACATTATTCTTAAAAAAGATAAGCGAAAAGGCTTGAATGGTTCTTTCAATTTTACGGCTGGTTATAATGGTATTTTTGTGGAAACTTTAGAAAATTCAGATAAAATACCGATTAGTTTAGGAACAGCAATCAATTTAAATTATCGACGAAAAAACTTCAATTTCTTTGTCAATCTTGGTGTTAATAAACGAACTAGCCCAGGAATAGGAACGCTTCATCAAGAGCTTTATCGAGAGGATACTACCGCTGTTTTAGAAAGCAAACGCCAGTTTACGAGAGATGGTTTGGGGCTTAATTTTCGCTTTGGATCAGATTATTATTTTACTGAAAAAGATATATTAACCGCTTCTTTTTTGTATCGTCCGAGTTCGGATAATAATTATAGTGAAATTGCTTATGATGATAGTTATCGAGTAGGTAACATCATTCAACCGCTCGGAATTTCTCTTCGTTCAGATAGTGAAAAAGAAACCGAAGCTAATTATCAAGGTGCATTAACTTACCGAAAAAGTTTTAAAGAAAAAGGCAGGAAATTTTCCGCAGATTTTAGGTTTCAAGACAATGGAGAAACCGAACAATCCGTCATTGATGAGTTTTTTGACTTAGACACTCGACCTTCGATTAGTAGTCAACCGATTTTGACACAAAATTCTATCAATGATGAACGAGAAACAAGTTATCAATTCCAAACCGATTATGTTCACCCGTTTAAGAAAAACGGTAAGTTTGAGCTGGGGTATCGTGGTTCTTTAAGAAGCGTCAACAATGCTTTTGAAGTGACAGAAGATTCGGATGGTTCTGGCAATTTTGTAGTTCTTGAATCCGTTTCTGATAATTTTATTTACAATGAAAATATACAAGCCGCTTATACAAGTATCGGTGATAAAATTGGAAAATTTTCTTATCAAGTCGGTTTACGTTATGAGTATGCTTATATCACGACCGAGTCGGTCAAGTTAGATTCCGTGAATGCTCGAACTTATGCTAGTCCATTTTTCCCGAGTGTATTTTTATCTTATGATTTGCCTCGCAAAAATTCAGTACAACTGAGTTATAGTCGTCGTGTTCGTCGTCCTCGATTTAGAGAATTAAACCCGTTTTTCTCTTTTACAGATAATCGAAATCGCTATGGCGGAAACCCAAATCTTAATCCAGAATTTACGCATGCAGTAGAGTTGAGCCACATCAAATACTTTGAAAAAGGGACGATTACTTCTTCGGCTTATTATCGAATTACGGATCAAACTGTTCAGCGTTTAAGAAGGGTTGAGATCGTCGGAATGGATACTTTGACCATTATGCAACCCTTGAATTTAGATAAATCTTACGCTTATGGTTTAGAATTAACATTCAATGCCGACCCGCTCAAATGGCTTCGTTTAAATGGTAGTTTCAATTTTTATCGTTCGATCATTCCTGAGACCGCTAGTCCATTTGATCCAACGTATATTTTATCAAATGACGCTTATAATTGGCAATCGAATTTAACAGCTCGTTTTTCATTTGATAAAAATACCAACTTGCAAGTTAAATTTAATTATCGTGCGCCAAGGGTTTCGCTTCAAGGGGAAAGTAAAGCGATTTATTACTTAGATCTTGGTTTTAGTAAGGAAATTTTTAATAATAAAGGAACGCTGACTATTAGTGCGAATGACATTTTTAATACTAGAAGATACCGTTATCAAACTTCTATTGAAGACCAATTATTATCCGATGGTATGTTTCAAAGAAGGTCTGGCTCAATTAGAGTTTCTTTAAATTATCGTCTTAATCAGAAAAAACGTCGTGGTGGTGGTAGAAGACCAGGAGGAAATCGTGGTGGAGGCGGTGAATTTTAGTCCAATGAACGGTAGATTATGTTCGGTCTACCGTTTTTTTAATTTTTTGAATATCGGATACCCAATTGATATAAGGATTTGTTTCGAGTTGAACCATTGAATGCTCAAAAAACATGAAGCTATTCACTTGTCGTTTTGCTGAGAAATGAATTTCTTGAATACCGATTTTTTGAAAATCAGAAAAATTAGTAGCATTTACGCCACTTCCAGCCATAATAATTAGGCGGTTTTGGGATTGTTGAATCAATTTTTCTAAAAAGGAAAGTCCATCAATCGCCAAATTTTGCTGCCCCGAAGTCAAAATCCGTTCAATGCCTAAATCGATAATCTGATCGAGCGCATTGAGCGGATTTTTACAAATATCAAAAGCGCGATGAAAAGTCACTTGCATAGGTCGAGCCAATTCTACCAGCTTTTTCATTATTTCAATGTCAATCGTTCCATCTGGATTTAAAACACCTAATACAACGCCATCGCATCCAACTTTTTTACAAAATTCAATGTCTTTCTGAATAATTTCTATTTCATCCGAAGTATAACAAAAATCGCCTCCTCTCGGGCGGATCAATACAAAAACATCAATTTTCAGTTTTTTTCTAACCAACTCAATCATTCCTGCACTAGGCGTAATACCCCCCAAAGACAATTCGGAACATAGCTCAACTCGACCCGCACCTCCCGCTTGAGCATTGAGCGCAGAAGTCAAAGAATTAGCACAAATTTCTATAATCATAGTTGGATTTTTTAAATTTTGAGGAAGGGTGTATGAGGGGTCAGGGGTCAGGGGTCAGGGGTCAGGGGTCAGGGGTCAGTAAGAAACTATTTATTAATAAATTATGCGAATTAAAAATTGAAAAATGATAATCATTTTCAATACTCCATTCCTATAATTCATCTACCTGACACCTCGCCCCTGACACCTGACACCTCTTAAAAATCACCTTAACAAACGAAATCGGCTTCTACGATACCCTTCTTTTACGCTTGTTTGATTAAGTCGATACGTTACACAAAAACTATATTGACTAACATATGTAGGCGTATTAATTCCATTAAAGACACTAAAATGAGTATTTTCAATTCCAACACGAGTTTGATCTCCAATAAGAATACCATAACTTAATCCGAGAATATTACGCTGAGGATTATCAAGCAAATCGTCTTTACTATGAAAGGCATATTTGGGAGAAAAGATAAAATGTAGGTTATTTTCAAAAAGCGAGAAAGAATTGTACGAAGTTAATAATCCATAATAATTCGTTTCCTCGAAAGAGAACAAATTAATTCCCATCTCAAGCCCTATACTAGAAGCAAAAGTAGAAGACTGATTTCCTACAATTTGATATTTTGTATTCATTGCAATAAAACCCGTATAATTTGCTTTTATTCCTATATCTAAACGCTCTGAAACTCCTGCTCGGACAAAACCTTCTAATAAAAGCCAACTTGCATTATTATCAAAAAATAAATCCGTTAAGCCAGTAAAATCTCCATTCACTCCAATTTCGACATTACTTTCACCAAGTGTTTTTCCATCTTGTAATGAATTAATTGAAAGACAACTTGTCATTGATAAGAAAAGTAAAAATATTGCAAATTGACTATATTGTTTTATCATAAAATTTTTATTGAGTTATAAATGTGGATTAGTATTAATTACTTCTTTTGATTTAAAAAGTTACATTTATCATTTAACGAACAAAATAATAAAAATCGTGAAGATCAAAAAATCTTGTTTTAATTGGGTGTAATTCAGTTTTTCGTTTTCGTAAAAAAGTCATCAGGTGAGTGAAGTGTTTAAT
>CAKZLL010000363.1 GCA_937125475.1 uncultured Saprospiraceae bacterium
CTTTTTCTTGCATAGCTCGCTATGCAGCGTCAAAAGCGCCTTGTACTAAATAAACCTCATTACGCAATCTTGGGTAGGTTATTTATTTACTTGTCCCTAACTTTAAAAGCTTTTCCATTTAGCCTAAACGGTTTTAACTATTTCTAAAAACAGCACAAATAATAGCTGTTGCAATAGCTGCATTGAGAGATTCTGTTTTTCCATTTGATGGAATTTCGATTTGATGTGTTAATAATTCCTCCGTTTTTTTTGAAATCCCTTTGCCTTCATTTCCAATCACAATCAAACCTTTTGGAGCAATCTTCATTTTAAAAAGATTTTGTCCGCCCAGCATCGCACCGTAAACAGGGATGTTTTCATTCTTTTCAATAATCGACGACAAATCATCGTAAATTACCTTCACTCGCAAAAACGCGCCCATAGAAGCTTGTATCACTTTTGAATTATATAAATCAACACAATCGCGCGAACAAAAAATATGTTGAATACCAAACCAATCCGCTGTTCTAAGTATTGTTCCAAAGTTGCCTGGATCTTGAATAGTTTCCAAAACTAAGGACAAATCATTTTGCACAATCGTTTGATTTGGCTCATGATTAAAACGCGATAATACTACAAGGACATGATTCGGCGTTTGAAGAGCAGATATTTTTTTGAGTTCATTATAAGTTACAATGACTACTTTTGCAGCATATTTTTTTAATAAAGAGCGATTGTCCTCTGCCCATTCTTTTGTGCAAAAAATTTTATCTGGAATTATTTCAGCATTTTTTAGGACTTCGATCACTATTTTATGACCTTCTGCCGTAAATTTGTTATACTGTTGACGAAATTTCTTCAATTGCAGTGAATTGATATATTTTATAGTTGCTTTCGATAACATGACCGAGATGTTGAGTAATTTTTTAATAAAAAAAACAGCCTACGTTTTATCTGCCTGGATATTGGTTCTGACCATTTCTAGCTGCAATACTACAAAATATCTAAAAAATGATGAGTTTTTATTAGGAAAGAACCAAGTTAAAGTCGAAACACCTGCAAAAAGCCGCGAAATTGGCAGTTTAAAATGGAATTTATCAACATTAACCAAACAAAAACCTAACAAAAAAAGCATGCGCTTCTTTCGACCTCGACTTTGGTGGCATTATAAAGCGCATAATCATATCAAAAATAATGTCGAAAGAGACTCAATTAATCAAGTCATAAAAACGGATACCTCTCGATTCTACAAGTTCATTTTGCGGCGTGTTGCCGAACCTCCAGCCATATATAATGAAGAAAAAACCAATGCAACCGCCAAATCCATGGAATATTATTTGAATAATAAAGGATTTTATGGTGCAAAGGTTAAGACCAAAATTAAGACAAAAAAACGCCTCGTTTATGTGACCTATGAAGTCGAAACGGATAGTTTTATGCGTGTTTGGGATCGAGAATATATATCTGAGGACAAAAATATTCGCCCGCTTTTGAAAGGGCTTAGACAAAAATCTTTGATAAAGAGAGGTGACCCGCTAAGTAGCACGACTTTTAATAATGAAAAAAGCCGCATTGTAAAAACACTAAAAAACCAAGGTTATCGCTTTTTTTATCCTAATTATATTGTCTATGAAGGCGATTCCTCAGGGTTGAAAACTAGTATAAAAGCAATTATTTTACGTCCTTCAGATTCCACTTATCATCAAAAATACCATGTCGGAAAAATCTATATTCACACCCAATATTCTCCGACGGCTAATATCAAAACGGCTTATGATACTATTTATCAAGGCGGTTATTACTTTATAAAAAGAGTAAGTGATTCGTTTCGGATCAAGCGAGAAGTTATCATTAATTCATTGTATATCAAACATGGCGATATTTTTAATCAAGATAAAAATGATAAATCTCGAAGGCGATTGGGTAAACTGAGTATGTATAAATTTATCTCTTTGAAATCCATACCTGTGAAGCGAAAAGATGAAACCAATCGTAATTATATTGATTATAATATTTACCTCACACCAGATAATAAAATGACATTAAGTTACGATGCTTCTGTCAATTATATTAGTGGAGATAATACAATCGGTGAAGCATTAGGGCTTTTTGCCAATGCTACTTATCGAAATAAGAACGTGTTCAAAGGCGCAGAATTATTATCAATTAATCTTGGTTATGGTATTGAATCACCTGTAAATGGTGCGACACTCATTGATTTTAAACAATCCTTTACGCAAGATTTTCGAGTTCAAGCTGATTTATCCCTTCCTCCTTTTTATCGAGACTTCAATCTAAGAATTTCTGCGGCTTATAATCTTGTTCAGCGTTTCGAGGAATATGACTACAATTTAATCACGACGGGTTTAGGTATTGATGTAGAAACCAATAATAATTTTAGTGCAGCACTTAACTTTTTAAGCTTAAATTATCTTAGTGCATCAATTCATAAAAATTTTCAAGAAACCCTTGATAATAATCCGCTTTTGGAACGAAGCTTTGATTCTCAGTTTGTAATCGGAGGAAATTATAATATTACTTATAAAAAGCAAAATCCAATTGCTAATGA
>CAKZLL010000364.1 GCA_937125475.1 uncultured Saprospiraceae bacterium
CAGACGGAACCATTGAACAATATCAAGGTAGCGCTACTTTAGTATATGAACGACAATAGTAAAAAACTTCTCAAACTACACAAACAAACACTTTAAACAGTAATGGAAGAATTATCGCTACATCTCTTTACAATTATGCATTCCCTTTTATACGCTATGATACAGGCGATTATGGTACACAACAGTCAAATGGAAATCTTAGAAAAAGATTGATTAACCTAAGTGGCCGCTCTACTGATTATATAAAAGTTAATGATAAAATTATAGGTAGCCCTGTTCTTACTGTTCTGATGGGTAAAATTGATGCCATTAAATATCAAATTATTCAAAACGAAGACGATTCATTAGAAATTAGAATTAAAAAAGAAAGAGTCACAGTTTAAAGTATACTTAAGCTCTTTAAAGCAAGATCAGCTTCAATCAGAAGCAAATTATTTACTAAATATTAACAAATAATGTAAAATTTTATCAACATTTCTTGCAAATCTAGAATTAAGAACCTATTTTAGTGTTAAATATCACTATTTTGCGATATGTATGATTTTTTTTAAATTGTACAAAAAATTTATTCCATTAGTTATAGCAAAAAAAATTCAATATGAATAGTATTATCACTCAACGATTTATCAAATGCCACAACAAGCTAAAAGAGGAGGGGAGCGTACGTTCTAGTCGACAATTTGCTATCTCTTTGGCATACTTACCTCAAAGTTTGAGCGAAATATTGAAAGGTCGTCGAGATGTAACTATTGAATTGTTACGTAAAGCAGTGGAAAAATATAAAGTGAATCCTGTTTATATTTATACAGGAGAAGGTCCAATGTTCATGAGTGAAGAGGATCATAAAAGCTTTCGGGTTTTGACAATTGTGACGAATATGCAGGACGATGAGCGGATTGTTCATGTACCAATTCCAGCGCAAGCAGGTTATGCGAGCGAATTGTCTGATCCTACTTTTATACAAGATTTACCAACATTTTCTTTGCCTGATTATAAATATAAGGTTGGTACACACCGTTCTTTTGACGTGTCTGGAGATAGTATGGAGCCGACTTTGTTTGAAGGGGATAAAGTGATTTGCAGTTTCTTAGAACCAACACTTTGGGAAACTTCCATTAAGGACAATTTTGTATATGTAATTGTGACTAGAGGGGATATTTTGGTCAAACGATTGACAAATAAATTAAAGAAGGAGAAACAACTGGTTTTGACTTCGGATAATAGTTATTACGAGCCTTATACTATAAGTATTGGCGATGTTAGAGAAATTTGGTATGTACGCGCTAAGATTAGTCCATTTCTACCTTCACCTCAAAATCTTCAAAATTTGATGCGAGATGATATGGGAGAATTACAGGCAACCGTCAAGAATCAAACTCGTTTAATCGAAAAGCTACATGAGACTATCGAAAAATTGGTTGATTCTAGCCAATGAAAGTAGGTTGAGTGAAACAAAACTGAATAAAAATGGTATATTTACGATAAAAATAGTTTTGTAGATGAAAAATAAAATAACAGCAGGCCTTCTCGCTGCTTTTGTTGGTGTATTTGGAGTGCATCGCTTTTACCTCAATCAAGTTGGATTAGGATTATTGTATCTCTTTTTTTGTTGGACACCTATCATATGGATTGTTGCATTAATTGATTTTATTGTCTTCTTGACAATGAATGATACTGTATTTAATGCTAAATACAATAATATGTATAATCCTAATCCAAATCAGCACCAACAAAGACAACAACAGCAAAGTTATGGAAGTCGTCCTACTTATGATGGAAGACCAACATATAATAAATACAAGCCTGGATATCAGGAAAATCGTCAATATACAAATCAGCAGCAAGCTCAAAAACCAAAATCTAACCCTTATAAGAATGAAGGTACTCGTTTATATAGAGAGTATGATTTTAAAGGCGCAATAAAAAATTATCAACAATCTCTACGGATTAATCCGACTGATCCGATTGTTCATTTTAACCTAGCTTGTTTATTCTCATTAGAAGAGGAAGCTAGTCATTCTTTTATGCATTTGAGCAAAGCAATTGAGAATGGTTTTGTGATGTATGACAAAATCAGAACGCACGATCATTTAGCCTATCTTCGAACACAAGCGGAATTTGAAACTTTTGCTGCTAATGGTTATAAAATGCAAAAAACTCGTCAGATGCTACCTCCTCGACAAAAGGATGAATTAGATTTAATGAGCGACGAAGTAATGAATAAGTTAGAGCGTTTAGCGAATTTGAGAGATAAAGGTATTTTGACAGAAGCGGAATTTCAGAAGCAAAAAGCTAAAGTGTTAAGGATGTAATTTTAAAAATTAGATTTTTAATCAAAAAAGAGCAGGTGATATTTAGCAATATGTTGTTAAATATCACCTGCTCTTTTTTTGTAAATAGCCTTATTATCAATAATAAGGTAAAAGAGGTCTGAATTTCTTCTTTTTTGTCTGGAAGTATTCTATCGAAATATGTTAAAAAATATAATTTTACATTTCAATCATATTTCCAAATACAAATTTAATTTTTTTATCGTTAAGACTTAATAAGATAAGAGCAATGAGTAATTTTGTTTAATATTGATTAATCATTAATTGTTTTATTATATTTTTAATAAAAAAATGAACTAGATTTTATTTTCCCCATTTCATTAGTTTAATAAAAGAACAATCAACCTTAGGTCTATGAAAAGAATAATAACTATCTGTGTGTTGGTTTTTGGTATTTTTAATACCTCATCATTAATCGCAAGCCACATCGTAGGTGGAGATATTTCTTATGAATGTTTAGGAAATAACCAATATAAAATTACACTGAAAGTATATCGAGATTGTGCTTCTCAAAATATGGGAGGAGGTTTAACACCTTTTGATGCTGCAGCTCCTGTTACTATTTTTAGAGTTACAGGAATTAACCCTGCAACAGGTCAAGTTACCTATGCATTAGAACAAGACTTGAACGTGTCTAAAGGAACAGAGAGTACCATTCCTGTCGATTTGAGTAATCCTTGTTTAACGCCTCCAACTGGTATTTGTGTAGATCAAGCCATTTATGAAGAAACCGTTACATTACCTGTAAATGCGTTAGGGTATGTGATCGCTTATCAACGTTGTTGTAGAAATAATTCTATTGCAAATATTGGTAATCCTGGGCAAACTGGAGCTACTTTTACTATTTTATTAACAGGAGATGCGCAAACGCTTTGTAATTCAAGCCCTGTTTTTAATAATTTTCCACCAATCGTTATTTGTAATAATCAGCCGATTAACTTTAATCATGCTGCAACAGATCCAGATGGTGATTCATTAGTATATTCTTTTTGTTCGCCACTTATTGGAGGAACGCCAATGATGCCTAGCCCTAGTCCTGCGGCACAGCCAAATTATGCAAATGTTTCTTTTAATCCGCCTTATTCTGCTGCCCAGCCTTTGGGAGGAAATCCTGTCGTAAATATTAATCCAGTCACAGGACTTATTGGGGGTAGCCCAACAGCACAAGGGCAATATGTAGTTGGAGTATGTATAGATGAATATCGAAATGGAGTTTGGTTAAGCCGAACACAAAGAGATTTTCAATTTAATGTAGCAGACTGTTCTGTTAATATTGTTGCAGATATTGTAGAAGATTCGATAGGAGCAGGAGGTAGTTTTTTAGTTAATTCGTGTGGAGACTCTGTAATTTCATTTGTTAATGAAAGTGGACAATCGCAATTTATTACAGATTATTTGTGGGAATTTAATATGAATAATGGAACAATATTGACATCAGTGGCTAAAAACCCAGTCATTACTTTCCCTGGTCCAGGTACATATATTAGTAGTTTAATTGTTAATCCAAATAGTACAGATTGTTCGGATACTGCTTTTATTGTGACTACTATATTTAGGGATCCTGTGGCTTCTTATGACTATGTATATGATTCTTGTTTGATAGGACCTATTAATTTTACTAGTAATTCTTTTGGTTTGGATGCTCCAATAGGTTCTTGGAATTGGGATTTTGGGGATGATAGTACGATGATGATATCCGATCCGAGTTATCAATATCAAGACGCAGGGACATTTCCTGTTGTGCTGACGGTCGTCGATACGAATGGTTGTCAAGCCTCCACACAACAGACGGTTACTTGGGCACCAACGCCCATTATAGATATTGTCCCCAGTACCGCTTCGGGTTGTATCCCACTCGAAGTAGAATTTCAAAATAATTCTTATCCAATTAATGGTTATAACCTATTTTGGACACTTGGGGATGGATTTACATCAATTGATTCGGATCCTGTTCATACTTATCAAGATACGGGATTATTTACAGTTACAGTACGAATTGAATCGCCCTTAGGGTGTGTGGCAATAGATACTTTTGTCGATTTAATTAATGTTAGAAATTCACCAGTTGCTAATTTTTATGCGGTTTACGACTCCTGTGCTTATGGTCCAGTAGATTTTCGTAGTACTTCTATCGAAGGTGATGGAGAAATTGTAGAATTTGCATGGGATTTCAGAGATGGGCAATTTTCATTAGACACTAATGTTGTTCATCAGTATGACTCGGCGGGGACTTATTTAGTTGAGTTACAGATTACGGATATTCATGATTGTGTTGTGACTACTGAACGGGAAATCAATTGGTATCCTGCGCCTATTTTTCAGGTTTCGCAAGCGGAATATATAGGATGTCAGCCACTGAGTTTGCAAATTGAAAATACCTCTTATCCACTTAATGGTTATTTTACACTTTGGAATCTGGGAGATGGTTATTATTCGGATGAAGCCAGCCCTTTCCATACTTATGAAGATACAGGAACTTACAATGTTACTTTGAGTATTGTCTCGCCTACAGGATGTTATGATGAGCAAACTTTCGAGAATTTAGTGGTGGTCAATCCAAATCCAGTAGCGGCATTTTCTTATAGTCCAGAAGAGCCAACGAATTTTGAACCGACTGTGACTTTTTCAGATGA
>CAKZLL010000365.1 GCA_937125475.1 uncultured Saprospiraceae bacterium
AAGCCGGTAACAAAAGAACAAGCAATAATGATGATGGCAGATTCCTTAGAAGCGGCTTCCAAAAGTTTAAAATCTCCAACAGAAGAGGATATTAATAATTTGGTAGATAAAATCATTCAAGGGAAAATAACCTTGGGGCAGTTAGAGAATACAAATTTGTCTTTTCAAGAATTGGAAGAGGTGAAAAAAGTCTTTAAACAATTGCTTAAAAGTATGAATCATGTTCGGATTGTTTATCCTGATGAAGGGAAAAATTCTAATGGAGCTGAAGCAAAAAAATAACTTTTCCAAATTTTTTTAATACTTCCTAAGTATAAAATGCTTATTGTCAAGCCTTAAGTGTTAATAGTCCTTAAGGTTGTTTTAGAGGCTTGTATTTTTATTCTTTTTTTTTATTTAAAAATGGAATAGTTTTTGATAGTAATAATTTTGTTTTTTATCATAAGCGCAATTCTCGCCAATTTTCATTTTCAAATAAAAAATTAATACATTTTTTCTATGTCAAGGCACACAAAAAAATAATCTCCTCCTCTTGCTATGACTTTTACTTTTGCTGCATTACATTTCTCTTGTTACTAAATAAAATATTTTAAATATTATTACTATGTATGTAGAGCAAAGACATACCTTTACCCTACAATTATTTTGTTAAAAAAATATTCAACTCTTAAAATTCGTTGTATTTATTAACATCCATTCAAGGCAATGTTAATCTTTTCTCAAACTTACTTTTTTAGTTTTTTTAACTATTCAAAACCCTTAATTTTATATCATTGTTCTTTTTAAAATCGTTCAAAACAAAACTATTATGCTCAAGAAAATCTTCCTACTAGTCGTTTGTTGTTCATTCGCTTTTGCTGGTCAAGCTCAAATTTATAAACCGACCAAATGGAAAATTACTAAGAAAAAAATCAACACAACAGAATATGAAATCACGCTGACCGCTAATATTGAAAAAGGCTGGCGATTGTATGCTCCCGTTGATAATGAAGATGGACCAATTGGTTTTGCAGTAGAAATAGGAAAGAGAAAAGCTGATCTTGTTGGAAAAGTAAAAAGCAAGGAAAAAGCAAATGTTAAATATGATCCAATTTTTAGAAAGAAAGTCAGTTCATTTGAAAATAAAGTGACTTTCACACAAAGAATTAAAATCAAAGATCCTAAGAAAACGAAAAAAATCATCGTCGGATATGAATATATGGTATGCGATGAGACAAAATGTCTTCCACCTCAATTTAAAGAAGTGATATTAAAGTTGTAGAGGTGTTGTAGTACTCATTTTTGACTACATCTCTACTACTTCTATTCCTTAAAAGCTTTAAAAAATCATCAATATTCAGTATTAAAATATTAATTTTACGGTATCTAGATTTCGGATGTAGAGACGTGGCAATGCTGCGTCTCTACATCTATTTTATACCAAAAAAATAATAAAAATGACTATTAGGATTAAAACGTATGTTACATTTTTACTAGCTGTATTGTTAAGCTTGCCGAGCCTTATTTTTGCTCAAACTCAGCCGCTTCAAGATGATTTTGAAGGAAATGGAACAATCACAAATTGGTCTGGCGATGATTGTGGCGTTAATACTCGCCTCGAAAATCCGCACAAACAAGGCATTAACCTTTCGGATACGGTTTTGGAATATGATGATAATGGAGGTCTATATGCTAATATTAGGTTTCAATTAGCTGAGAATTTTGATTTATCGAATCATTATACTTTTTCTTTTAAAATTTACGTACCATCGAGTGGTTTGACAGGCAGCCAAACAAATAAGATTTCTATGAAATTGCAAGATGGAAGCCTAGGCGCACCTTGGGCAACACAGACCGAAATCATTAAAAATATAGTAGTAGATCAGTGGCAAACGATCACTTTTGATTTTAAAAATGATAACTTTATCAATTTAGATGCAAATTCGCCTATTCCGATTCAACGAACCGATTTTAATCGAGTGTTGATTCAAATCAATGGCGAAAATAATAATGATCACGTTTTGGCTTATATAGATGATTTTTTATATGATGGTACAATTGCAGCTAGCCCTGTTTATGATCTTCTAATTTGGTCAGATGAGTTTGATACTGATGGCGCGATTGACGCAAATAAATGGTTTCATCAAACACAATTACCAGCAGGTGGAAGTTGGTACAATAACGAAATTCAGCATTATACTAATCGTTTAGAGAACTCATCAGTTGATAATGGCATTTTAAAAATTGTAGCTAAAAAAGAAGCATTTACTGATCAAAATGTGACTAAACAATATACTTCCGCAAGATTAAATTCTAAATTTGCCTTCAAATATGGGAAAGTAGAAGTTCGAGCAAAATTGCCAATAGGCGCAGGAACTTGGCCCGCAATTTGGATGCTGGGCAAAAATATCAACGAAGATGGTGCTTACTGGGACAATCAAGGATTAGGCACAGCGAATTGGCCTGCTTGTGGCGAAATAGATATCATGGAACATTGGGGCAACAATCAAAATTATGTGAGTAGTGCGCTTCACACGCCATCAAGTTCGGGTGCTACAATCAATCATGGCGGTCAAACAATTGCGACGGTTTCCAGTGATTTTCATGTTTATGGTTTAGAATGGACTGCTGATAAAATGATTTTTACTGTCGATGGTTTGCCGCATTATACTTATAATCCGTCTGTGAAAGATGCCAGTACTTGGCCTTTTGATGCCGAGCAATATTTTTTATTAAATATAGCAATTGAAGCGAGTATAGATCCAAATTTTACAGAAAGCGCGATGGAGATTGATTATATTCGTGTCTATCAATCAAGTACTGTATCGACAAAACAAGTCGAAAATGCGCCCGAAAAATTCAGCCATTATCCTAATCCAATTGATGATGAATTAATAATTGAATTAGAAGATGTGAATGAACAAGAGGTCAATTTAACGATTTATAGTTTGGATGGAAAACGCCTAAAAACATATCAAACAGCTATCCAAGGAAATAAAATCACATTGAATAATCTAGGCGATTTGACAAGAGGCATGTACATTGTTTCTTTCCAATTAGATGATAAAAATTACAGCGCAAAAGTCTTTAAAAACTAGAATAAGTTAGTAGAATCTTATTAACATTTAAAAGTCAAGGTTAAGACAAAATGCATTTAGAAAGTCCAGCATGAGAACAAATTTTCTTTTACTGGGTTTTATATTTGTCTTTACGGATTGAATTATTTTTAACAATTCTTTCCTCTAATTTTAAAAGAAAATAAGTTTAATAATTATCATCTGATGAAAAATCAAGTTGCAACAATGCATTCAGTAGTGAATAGTACTTTAATTAAAAATAGTATGACGTATGAGTCATTCCGAAAATTATTGGATGATTTATTTGCAGAAAATAAAACAACAGGCGAAAAACAGAGTGAAGCCATGCTTCATTATGCCAAAATGAATATCGTTCGAATGAAGCGTTTGGATAAAACAACTAAGTTGAGCGATCATTCAATAGAGGTAATTAAAAATATTCATCGACCTATGATTTGGCTCTCTATCACAGAAGGTTGGTGTGGTGATGCTGCCCAAATTTTGCCTGTGGTTGAGCTATTAACAAAGGAAAATAAGAATATCGATCATCGTTTTATTTTGAGAGATGAGCATTTGGATGTGATAGATCAATTCTTGACGAATGGCGCTCGATCTATTCCTAAAACTATTTTCTTAGATGCGGAAACATTGGAAGTATTAGGCGATTGGGGGCCACGACCTGCGGCAGTTCAAAAAATGGTCATGGACGCTAAACATCAAGAAAATGTAGATTGGGAAGTGGTCAAAACTGATGTACAACGTTGGTATGCAAAAGATAGAACCAAACAATTGCAGAAAGAATTTATTGAAGCGGTAGAACGCATTTAAGCATTTATATCGCACTTCAAAATCCTCATAGATCCATTTTCTATGAGGATTTTTTTAGTTTAATCTAAAAAAAAAGCATTTTTCAAAAATGCTTCTTAAATTAGATCTTGCATTATTTAGGGACAAGGAAATAAATAACCTACCCAAGATTGCGTAATGAATTTTATTTTTTGCGCGATCCCTTAATCCAAAAAATCTAATTTAAATGAAACAATCTATCTTATTTTTCCTCCTGTTTTGTATTTCCGTTTTTAGAACAACTGCTGCGGATCTTTCTAATAATAAATTTCTATTAGGAGATTGGATACAAGTTGATTTGACTATGCGTGATGGTAGTAAAATCATTAATAGGAATATCAACGAAATAGGTGTAGAATACACAATTACGCCTAAAGAAATCTATATTCAAGATACAAAAAGCCAAGTTCGCGCTTCTTTTTCTTATAAATATAAAGATGCTCAATTACAAAATTTATTTAGTAATCAAACGTACGATATTAAATTCAGAAACGACACGTTACAACTTTTAGAAAAGGAAGAAAATATCAGTGAAGATCGTTTGCAGAAAATGGTTTTTGTAAAACGACAGAAGTTTTTTAGCACTTATTTGCCTCAATATGAAGAAAAAACCATTGTCGCAGATCGCTATACTTGCCCACATTTCACAACCGATTT
>CAKZLL010000366.1 GCA_937125475.1 uncultured Saprospiraceae bacterium
TTAAATATTTCAAAATTTGGAAAAGGTATTGGATTACATCGAATGAATTACTTGACCAAAGGATTACAATCAACTGATTGGTGGACCAAAAATCAGCCGATTAATATCGTTGGAACAGATGGAAAAGGCAGTACCGCGACGATGATTGAAAGTATTTTTAATGCGTTAAAAATTCCAAATGGAAAATATACTTCGCCGCATTTATTTGAATTTGCGGAGCGGATAAAAGTTAATAATGAAAATATAAAAGAAGCGGATCTATTATTCATTAATAATAAAATTCGTTTAAATATTGCAGAATTTTTAGAAGAAAATCCAACCGAACAATTCGGCGCTTTTGAGATATTTACCGCAATGGCCTTGCGTTATTTTTATCAAAAAAAAGTGGAGGTTTCCATTTTAGAAGCAGGAATAGGAGGTAGGTATGACGCGACGAGAATTTGTACGGGCGATTTTGTAGCCTTGACTTCGGTTAGTCTGGAACACAAAGAACTACTCGGTAATTCGCCCGAATTGATTGCTTATGATAAAATGGAGATTGCGCCAGCAGGTAGTACAGTGGTCGTTGGAATGTTGGACAAGTCGTTATTAAAGCGAGTCAAATCTTATGCTCAACTCAAAAACGTAAAGATTATGCCCATCATTGAGCATTGTAAAATAGAACATTGCGAAATGACAGCGGAGGAAATGACCGTCAATATAACGATTGATGGTTTGGATTTTTCTAATTTGAAATGTGGTTTAGTTGGAACGCATCAATTGAGTAATTTACAGGTCGCGATCTTGATTTCGAAATTATGGATCGAAAAAAATCGCCCAAATATTACAGCCACTATTTTTAAAAATGCGGTTTATCAAGCAATGAAAACGGTTAAATGGAAAGGACGTTTTGAAAAAATATCAACTGATCCGACGATTTATATTGATGTTGGTCATACACCAGATGCACTTCGTCAAGTGGTTTTTCTTTATAAAAAAGTCAAGAAAAAGCCGACGATTTTGATCATAGGCGCGTCTTATAATAAAGATATTCAAGGAATTGTAAAAATAGCTTATCCTATTGCGGATCAAATTATTTGCACAAGAGCATATCACAAAGGCGGGAAGATTGATGATGTTGAAAAAAATGTAAATCAGGTTAATCAACGAAATTTGCCCATTTATAAAGAAAAAACAATAGAAAGCGCGGTTGATTTGGCTAAAAAACTGGCAGCTAAAAATGATATGGAGATCATTATTTTAGGCGGCTTATTCTTAGCTATTGAGGCAAATGCTTATATAAAAGGGCAAAATCCGAGTGAATTGGAGTTTTTTTAATGCTCTTTGATTGATCCAATAATTATTTCCAATTGACCATTCAGACACAAATTATTCGTGCAGAAAGAGTAAGGGAACTTCCAATAAATAGAAGTAAAATAATGGATAATTGCTTTATGGATTTATTCATTTTTATTTGTGGTTATAAATAATTTAGCCATTTTATAAGACTAAGAGAGAAATAGAAAGCCAACATTCTTTTAGTCGATCCTTGAACGGGATAATAATATGGCATTCTCCTGTCATCCGTTTTATACCAGGATTATGACAACAATCTTCTTGAGTTTGTTCTTGATTAATATTTGTAAAAATGTACTCTCTAACTGCTGTAAAACGTTGACGTTTAAGATCATAGATACCTCCTTTAAAGCGAGATAAATATAGCTTTACAGGTTTTTTTGAATTAGAATCTACTAATTCTTTTGAAAAATTATAAGCAATTACAAAAGAAACGACTTCTTCAAATGTAGATTCTGTAAATGGGCGTTCTACATATTTTTTAGTAATTGTTTGATGAAATGTTTTAATAAAGCTTTTATGAAATCTTTTTACTAAAGCTCTAGAAGGGATAGTTTTGGTTCTTTTCATAGGCAGTTTTCATTTTATTAATAATTATATTAATTAGACGAACCAATGTTACCAGCAATGAGTTCCCTCATGTGTTTTATTTAGGTGATTTAATGTTAAAATGAGATTATTTGTGGATGGTACAAGGAAAACAGCCCTTGTAAGCCGAATCATACTTATAAAAAACTTAACCTTGTAGTATATTTCATTAAATTTGAAGGTTACTATATCTTATCATTCAAATTATTCATTGATTTTATAATAAAATCCTACAAAAATCTAAACTATTTAAATAGCCATGTACATTATTTATATCAATAGAAAGCCGCTTATTCTAACTGATTTAGCTGGGGCAAAAAAATATAAAACCTCTAAAACACAGCCTGTTTTGCGCTATATAGGAAAAAAGCGTTATCTTTTTCAAGCAATTGATAACCTTGAAAAAGAAACGGCTTATCAAGCTATTGTCATGTATTCTAATGAATTGGAACAACTGAAAAAACATTTTTTTAGTATTTTCAAAGTAGAAGAAGCAGGCGGAGGACTTGTGCTGAATGATCAAAAGGAGGTTTTAATGATCCAGAGAAATGGTTATTGGGACATGGCAAAAGGACATATCGAAAAAGGAGAAACGCGAGAAGCAGCAGCTATTCGAGAAGTGCAAGAAGAAACAGGCGTTCAAAATCTTGAGTTAGGAGCGTTTCTTTGCACAACTTACCATACTTATCGGAATAGGAAAGATAAACGAATTTTGAAAGTAAGTCATTGGTTTAGAATGATTTCTAATGATACAACTTTAGTACCTCAAGCAGAAGAAGGCATTCAAAAAGTTGTTTGGATGTCTTTAGAAATGGCTGAAAAATGCACGCCTATTTATAAAAATATTTTGACCGTATTGAGTAAAAATTAGTCGTGATTTTTAAAATTTGCTATTCTATTAATTTGCTTTTTTGTAAGTTTGGGAAGCATAATATTAATAAAATCACTTTCGTATAAAGAATACTTATGAAAAAGACTTACTTACTTTTATCATTTCTTACTATTCTGTTATGGAGTTGTCAAGAATCTACCGTTAATCAATCAAATATGAAACAGAACGCAGCTTATGGCATTGTTATTCATGGCGGAGCAGGCACGATTTTGAAAGAAAACATGACCGATTCTACCGAAAAAGCGTATCAAAATAAGCTAGAAGAGGCTTTAAAAGCAGGTAATGACATCTTAAAAAATGGCGGTTCGAGTATGGACGCGGTTGAAGCTGCTATTATTATCATGGAAAATTCGCCTT
>CAKZLL010000367.1 GCA_937125475.1 uncultured Saprospiraceae bacterium
CGTGAAGGAAGAGGATTATTATATCATAATGGAAAAATTCATCTTGTCGGCGCACAAACTGGCAAATATAGTTCAACTTTAACTCATGCCGCCTATTATCAATTAGACGCAGCAACAGGGGCGGAGCTGAAAAAAGTATTTTTCAATAGTTCTCACGTTCATCCATCAAGAACGGTAAAAATGATGCGCTACGGAAAAGATAAAAATTTGGTAATCAAAACCTTAGGGCGACACGCGCAGGCAGTGATGTATGATTATGCAGGAATCGTTCTTTGGGAACGCACTTTTCCAAGTGAAAGAGAAACAGAACCTAGAGCCGTAACATTGCGAGCTAATGGAAATATCGCGGTCGCTACTCGTCAGACTTATACTAATTTCAATGATCCAAGCTTTTTAGTTGATAGTATTAAAATCCATGAATTGGATAGCGCAGGCAATTGGCTGAATACTTATGGTAGAAATATTAGCAATGGTTATGGCTATGATATCACGAATATTATTCCATCGGATAGCACGGGATATTATGTGTTTTATCATAATTTTTCGGGTAATTATTTTAGTCGTTTTGGAGCAACAGGCCCATCAGTAAATCTTACGATGCAAAGTGGAACATTTGCCTTGGATGGTATATTTGGATGGACAAGATACGATGAAGATAAATATGCTTATATGTTGAATTGGAGTCAACCTTGGATTGATGACCGATTGATTGTAAAAGATGTGGGAAACCCTTATAACCCATTAGTATATAATCAAATAATTGATAGCATTATGACGGTCAGAAGTATCGTGAAAGTGGCAGAAGATACAATGTTGCTTTGTGGTGTGAATGATGATATGACGGATATGGTCTTGCTTTGGGACATGGTTAATAATCATACAATTTGGCGATTTAATGCTATTCCTAACGGAGAAACGTATTCCGCAACGATTGATCGAGCTTCAAATAGTGTTTTCACACAAGGCATGATCAATGATAAGATTATGGTGAAAAAACTCGATTTCACAACAGGGAATATCATTTGGTTTAAGACCTACAATGGAAATGACGGACTGTTAGATGATGTACCTCAAAGCATTACTTATGATCCATACCGAAATCTACTGGTGCATTCTGGTATTCGTTATGATACGGATGGACAAAAGGCATTTTTTCAATTGTTAGATGCGAATAATGGTTTGGTGCTTTATGATCATGTTTCGGGTACAGGAGATAGTTTAGGCGTTGCTGGCTCAACACTTATGACTAACGGCGCAAGCCTCTGGATTGGCGGAGGAACAAGTGTTTCGCCGATTGGAGCAGCAGGTTTTATTTATAAATTAGATGAGCTAACTGGTGCTATTTCACGCGTAATTGACACTTGCTTAACCGATACAACAACTTTTACTTACGGATTAAATAATACGAATATTCAATTCTTATGGGATAATAGTTTGGTAGATTCCAGTATTACTATTGCAGAAACAGGCACTTATCAACTCGAAACTAAACTCAATGATATTCATGCTTTTCTAACCGTCAATGCGGCAATTGTTCCGACGGTAAATCTAGGCACAGACACAACATTACCAGCAGGTCAATTACTCATTTTAGATGCTAATCAAAATACATCAGGATACAATTACTTATGGAATAATGGCTCAACTTTACCTTCTTTGACTGTTTTTGATCTTGGAACTTATTTTGTGGAAGTAAGTGATGGAATTTGTACGGTTTCGGATACGATTGAAGTCGAAGCTGTTACTAATATGGTGGATTTAGAAGAATTTTCAGCGCGTGTTTATCCTAATCCTGCTAGTGATTTTATTCAAATTGAATTACCAGAAATGGAAGGCTTGACCATTCGTTTGTGGGATCTCAGTGGAAGATTAATTCGTGAAGCACAAATGCAAAATATTAATTCAACGCATTTAGAATGGTCAACCAAAGAACTAAAAGGTACTTACTTATTGACAATTGAGAAAGATAAAATAGCTAAAACTTATAAAATTATTATTACTAATTAGAGGAGCGCATCTCAAAATGTCGCAAAAAACTAAAACAGTATTTTTTTACGATTTTTAACCTCCCCCAACCCCTCCAAAGGAGGGGAGAAACGGTCATAGCTCCCCTCCTTTGGAGGGGTTGGGGGAGGTTAAAATGTAAGAATTGACAAAATAAATGAGATGTGCCCAGTTAGAGTAGTATTCTGAGCATCGAATACCTTCAAAACGTCCGACGCTTATTAATTGAAAATAGCCTGAAATAATATATTTATGCAACTAAAAATAACTTTAGCCGTGCTTTTCTTCGCATTTTTCTATACTGTGAATGGACAAGTGACCTACAAAAAATCAACTAATCCAGCTAATAGGAGCATTTTAGAAAATTTTCATCCACTTAACGATGGGCATTCATATGATCATTGGAAAGCGCATTCTGTGCAAAATTTTACATCTAATGCATGGCTTGATCCGATTGCCTTACCTTTTGATTTCTCCTTTTTTGGTGAACCTGTTACGCATTTCAAAGTGAGCAAAAACGGTTTACTTACTTTTGATACAACTGCGACTTTTTTACCTAATAATAATGTCAGTTTGCCTACCACACAATTGCCTGATAAAACAATTGCAGCTTTTTGGGATCAGATGAATTTCCCTATGACAAACAACAATCATATTGTAACGAATGTCTATGGAGAAGCACCAAATCGAATTTTTTGGATCAAGTTTTTATGGATGGGAACGAGCTTTGGTGCAAATTTTTCTATTATTTTAGAAGAAAATCAGCATAATATTTATGTGGTTGGAATGGAAAAATACACTTCCTCGTGGCAACCCGCACTTACTTCGACGGTCGGCATTCAAAAAGATAATAACACGGCTGTTGGTTTTGGAAATAATATAAATATCAATGCGACGACTTCCGCTAATACTGATAATGAATATTATGCCTTTTACCCTACTCTAAATCTTGATGCAGGAATTACCACGATTAATGCACCGAGTTCGAACGCGCAAGGAACGCAAGATGTGAAAGTCGCACTCACTAATTTTGGTCTGCAAACTTTAGATAGCGTTAAAATCGGTTGGAGTGTTGATAATGTTGGACAAACGCCTTTTGTTTGGAATGGCTCGCTTAACGTAGGTGCGACATTGAGCAATATCAATATCGGTACATTTACTTTTCCTATTGAACCTGTTGAACTCAAGGTTTGGACAGAGCGCGTCAATCATCTTGCGGATAGTTTAGCATCGAATGATACAACTAGAATGTGGATCGGACAACCATTAAACGGTGTGTATCAAGTGAGTGGCGCTAATTATGATTTTAAAGATATTAGGAACGCTTTACAGATTTTGCAAGTTTGTGGAATTAATGGTCCAGTCGAATTAAAATTACATCCTAAAATATATAATGAGCATATTTATTTGAGAAATATTGCAGGAAGTAGCGCGACAAATACGATTACTATTAACGGGACAGACAAGAATATCACTAAAATTATTACGACTAATTCGTATGAAAATGAAGCATTAATTACTATTGATTCGTTGGGGCATCTTCGTATTAAAAACCTTACTTTGTCTAATCCGTCGCTTGATAATGGAAATATGGGGATTTGGTTCAAGGAAGCATTAGATGATGTGATTATTGATAGTTGTGATATTTTTATGGAAACCACAGATACAATATTGAATAATTATGTTAGAGGGATTTTTGTAGATGATTTGTCTATTAATAATCTGACTGTCAATTATTTAACAGTGTCTAATTGTACCATTTCAGGAGTAGAGTACGGGATTCATGGGAATACTAATGGGCCTGATACAATGCGATTTACTAAAATAATCAATAATAACATTACAGCTAAAAGGTCAGCACTTTATTTTTTAAACCAAGATTCATTATATATTTCAGGAAATACTATAACTATAACCAATTACGCGAATTATCACGCAGCAGTTTGGATAAAGGAATCACAACAGATGATTATTAAAGATAATAAGATTTTTAATCCATACGGAAGAGGCATTTATATTAATGAAATGAATCATCCTTGGACTTTCCCTTGGGGCTATAATCCTAAAAATTCCTTTATCTATAATAATGCTATTCTGACGAAGAATGATTGTATTTTTACGACGGATTTTCAACGAATGGGCATTTATAATAATACGCTCGTATCAGAAAACTACCCTTTGAGTATTGATGATGGGTATCACTTATCGCCAGATAGTTTTGATATTCGTAATAATATTTTGTCTTCAACTAATTTTGGTATCCCGCTTGCTTTTGATCAAGATGTTTGGGCAACAGTCACGCTAGATTATAATTTATATTATGATAATAATCAGAATAATTATTTATCTAACCTTCAATCTAATTATCCGAATTTAAATCTTCACTCAATCGAAGCAAATCCTGCTTTTCAAGATGATGGTTTTCATTTGATTGGCGGTGCAGCTCATGATGGGGGTGATACGACTTTAATAAATTTTATACCGTTTGATTTTGAAGGCGATAGCCGTCCATTACCTATTGGAACTCGACCCGATATTGGAGCAGATGAAGTCAATCCAGTTATGAATGATGTAAGGGCGATTGAAGCAGTCGGTTTGTGGGATGGTTTGTGTAATGAGGATTCGATTTATGTCCAGTTGGCTATCCAAAATTACGCTCATTTGGATATTCAAACTTTGCCTGTTTCTACTACGATTTCATTAAATGGCGGAGTAATACAGGTTTTAAATGATACTTTTCCGATTGCAAATTTAACCGCAGGTCAATATGATACGATTACTTTAGGACCAATTAATGGAATGCTTTCGGGAGTTTATTCGGTTGAAGTGGATTTAAATTTACTTAACGATGCAGATACAACAAACGATACTTTTATTAATAATTTAAATATCGGTGGGGTGATTTCTTACACAACGGACTCTATTTGTCCGAACGAAACTGCAATTATTATGAATTTAAATACAGGTTATCCTGTCGATTCTTTTTTCGTATTAAATGATAGTTTGACACAAGTCTTAGCAACAGGATCTTCGCTCGAAGTCGATCAAATATCAACCGACACGACTTTGTTTATAGGTAGTTATTTGGGAAGCGAAACGGCAGGCAAAACTAGTCCAGCAGGTGGAACAACTGGCAATTATGGATTAGGTTGTACAGATTGTGGATTACTTTTTGACGTTGATCAGCCTTTTATTCTTAAAAAAGTCTCGCTTCGCACCAATACGAGCAATATATTTAATAATATAATAGTCCTCTTAAAAGATTCAACAGGCACTGTTGTGCAATATAAAACAGTGCATTTGACAAATACAAGTGGTTATGCAAATGAAGTTGACCTTGATTTTTATATTCCTAAAGGAAAAAATTGGCAATTAAATGCTACTAATTACAATGGTTTATTTAGTAGTTTGGTTGTCTCGACTTCTAACGTGAATTTTCCTTACGTCTTACCAAACATAGTTACGATAAAAGGCACGCCTAATGGTTCTAATCAGTATTATTATTTTTATGATTGGAAAATTTTACCAGTTGCTTGTGCTTTAACGCCTGTCGATGTTTTTATGAAATCTGGCGCATTACCTAATAATATTCAGATTGATACAGTGAATTGTTTTGGCGCGAATGATGGCGCAATTAGTTATGATGTTGATGGAGGTACACCGCCTTTTTCTTTCCAATGGTCGAATGGTGATTCTATTCAAAATATCAACAATCTTACCGCTGGAAATTATGATTTAACGATCTCAGATGTGGCTGGCTGTATTGGAGAAAAGACATTTAATATCACTGAACCAGCTCTTTTACAAACCTTATCCGTAGACCAAAATGATATTTTTTGTTATGGTAATAATACAGGTTTTATAAAAACGCAAGCGATAGGAGGTACTCCAAATTATACCTACAATTGGAGTAATAATACAATAACTAAAGACATTGACAACCTTGTTGCGGGCAATTACACGCTAACGGTTACCGATAATAATGGCTGTTCAGATACAACAATTTACACAATCACTCAAGCAGATTCGTTGGATATTCAAGTAACAACCGCAATGGATTCGGCTGGTTTAGGCTTAGGAACTGCCGTTGTCGCAGTCAATGGAGGCACTCCAAATTATGTTTATCAATGGGGTTTAAATGCAGGTGGACAAACTACTCCGACACTCACGGGCTTAACTTCGGGCGTGTATAGAGTTGCTGTGACTGATGCAAATGGTTGTGTGAAAATAGATTCTGCGGTCATTGTGGCGGTTGATGTGAATGATATATTAGGAGTTGAAGCGTTTACTATTTTTCCAAATCCAGCACAAGATTATTTGAATATTAATATCGCTTTCGCTAATACTGCGGCTATAAAAATGGATCTTTTGGATATCAATGGACGTATTATTCAATCCAAAAATGAAACAACCGATCATTGGCAAACCAGCTTAAATATAGAAAACCTTACCAAAGGAATATATATTATTCGTATTTCCATAGATGGAATGATCTTAACAAAAAGGGTATTGATAGAGTAAAAAGAGAATTGCTGATCATTGTTGCTTGAATACTAATTCGGCAATGATGGTCAGAAATTCTAAAAAGAAAATGATCTAAGTAGTTGGACAAATTTAAACGAAGAATTGCACCGCTACTTTAGTGCGGTGATAGTAGGGCATTAAAAATATCGGGCTTTAGCCCAAAATAGCACTTTGTTGGGTTAAAACCCATATTTCTACCATTTCAATCACCGCACTAAAGTAGCGGTGCAATTGAAAAGTAAAATAAAAAAATGCTATTATTTCTGTCTGACTACTTAATCTGAGTTATTAAAATAAATCGGACTTTACCTAGTAACCTTTTGGGTATTTAAACACCATTTTACAAAAAAAGCCTATGAAATTTAAAATTATACTAGTATTACTAGCTGTGTTTTTCATGACTAGCACTGTGCTTCAGGCACAAATTACTTATAATATTACTCATCATATAGATGCAGGTAATCCAAACAATAATCTTTGTGCAGAACAAGATCATTGGACTTATCAATGGACATATTATCCGCTTAGTAATTTAAATAATCATATTTGGTCAGCTCCTGTACCTATTCCTTTTGATTTTTATTGGTATGGGGAGAAAAAAAATAGCCTATTCGTTTCCCGAAATGGTATTTTAACTTTTGATACACAAGGTATTATGCCAGTTGATACAAATACCAATTTACCATCCAATCAAATTCCTGATAATTCTATTTTGACCTATTGGGATAACGTTTATTTAGGGACTGGATCAGACGATTTTTATGTAAAAACATTTGGTACAGCACCGAATCGCCAGCTTTGGATCAAATGGGATTGGTCTCACAAACGCGCCTCAAACGTTAGATTAACTTATGGAATTGTCCTCGAAGAAGGAACAGGAAATATTTATGTAGTAGATTTTAATGAAGGAAATAATCCCCAAATGTCCGCAACCATTGGCATTCAAAGAGATACGCTTAATGCAGTGCAATTTGGAACAGATAATCTCACAACAACCTACGAATCGAGTTGGCGAGATTATCAAACGAATGATTATTATCAAATAACGCCTTCTATTGGGAATGATGTTGCTTTAGCTTCTATCGAAAGCCCTGATAGTAATATTGGTACTAATAATCAGCAAAATATAGATATTAAGATTTTAAATAATGGGCAGAATACTTTAACGACTTCGGATATTTATTGGAGTATTAACGATAGCTTGCCGCAATTGTATCAATGGACAGGATCATTGGCAAATAATGCCTATTCTGCGCCTATTACGATTGGTAATTACAATTTTAAAGATGGTTTGACCGATCTAAAAATATGGGTCAGCCAGCCGAATGGCGTTTTAGATTCCTTGGCAATGAATGACACGATTTCGCGTCCAATTTGCCGACCTTTATCGGGTACTTATACGATTGGAAATAGCTCTAGTAACGATTTTCAATCATTCAGAAGCCTAGCGAGAACCTTGCATGAATGCGGAGTGAGCGGGCCTGTTGAGTTCTTAATTGATGCTGGTGTTTATACCGAAAATTTTGCCTTATTGTCGATTGCTGGCGCAGATTCAATCAATCGAGTGACTTTCAACGGTGTTGATAAAAGTTTAGTAACGATCACTTACGATGGCTCGGATGCTACCGATACGGAATATAGTTTTCAGTCTTCAACCGTTGGATTGTCGAGGGCGGATTACGTGACTTTCAAAAATATCAAATTTGAATTATTAGGTACAAATAACAATATTGTTGATGTTATATACATTTTGCGCAAAGCAGATTATTTATTGATTGATAATTGTGAAATTTCTTCTAATCCTGCAATCAGTAGTCGTCCAAAAGGTATTCGAGGCGAACCGTATAGTAGTGATGCTCGTCGAATATACGCTGTGACTGTTCGGAATACTTTGTTTTCTGGTCTGTCAACTGGATTTTATACTTGGGCTGCACCAAGTGGGAATAATGGTCAAATTGATATACAGGACAATCATTTTATAGATTGTGAGACGAGAGGAATTCATTTACATGACGTAGATACTGCAATTATTGCAGGGAATGTCATTGAAAGTACGCATCCTTTTTCAATCGGTATTAATGTGGCATTTAGTAAAAATATAACAATCGAACAGAATTATGTTAGAGCTGATGGTGGAATTAGTTTGACTGGAGGAGCTTACAATCATTTTGTTACAAATAATGTTGTGACAACTAAACAATACTCCGCTTTTTCGAGTTCGGCGAATCATATTATATTAACTCATAATACCTTTTATTCTGAAAATGCTCCTGCCGCAAATATTAGTGAAGTCTCTAATAGTATGGTGGTCAAGAATAATATCTTTGCTTCTAAGAATGATTACGCTTATGAATGCGAAGAGGATGTTTTGAATTTTAATAATTATGATCATGATTATAATGTGTATTATCGCGAAAGCCCAGGATCATTATTGTATTTTGAAGATAATCCAGTTTGGGGTGGTATGGCGAGTTTAGCGGTTTGGAAAGCTTTTCAAAATAAGACTGATAGCTTTTCTGTTGAGGGTGATCCGCTCTTTTTTTCTACCTTAGATTTGCATACGGGACAAGGTGCAGGCGTAGATATGGGCGACACGACAGCAGGTGTTTTAGTGGATTTTGATGGAAATCCTCGACCATTAGGCAATGGTTATGATGCTGGAGCTTATGAATATGTGCCTATTTCTAGAAATTTGATTGCCAGCGAATTAACTGCGCCAAACTCACCTTTTGCAGAAGGCAATCAGGATGTTTATATGACGATCCGAAATGTTGGAGAAGATACAATTACCAATTTTGATTTACTTTGGAGTGCCAATAATAGTATTCCAAATTCGCAATCATGGACAGGTCAATTATTACCAAATGATACAGTTAGCGTTCTAGTAACTAATTATAATTTTCAATTTGGAGAAACTCACTTTAAAATTTGGACAAACCTTCCGAATGGCTTGCCAGATGAAGCACCTGAAAATGATACATTATGGACGACACTAAGACCAGCACTTGGAGGTATTTATACTATTGGAAATAATAACGCGCATTTCCTCAACTTTAATGAGGCGATTGATGCACTCGAAATTTCGGGTATGGTTGATAGTGTTAAATTTGAGGTACAGCCTGGGATTTATAATGAAAACATTGTCATTGAAACTTATGAAGGGCATTCGGCTAGTCATCCGATTATTTTTGATGGATTAAATATGGATAGCGTCAAACTCATGGCGGATACGCTAGTCGCTGATCCGATTGCCATCAAAATTAATCATACGAATTATATTACAATTAGAAATTTAACGATTGAAAATCAAGAACACGATAATTATGCGAGAGGTATTCGAATCATTGGTTCGCCTCACATTAATATCGAAAACAATCGAATTATTTTAGATACAAGTAGTTCACATTTATTAAATGCTATCGGTATTTTGAGTGAATTGGCTTATATCAATGGTACTCCAACAAATTCTGATCATATTAATATCATTGGAAATACTATTCTGGGTGGTACTTCTGCGCTCTCTTTTTTCTCGAATACCAATTATTATGATGATAATAATGTTATTGTCAATAATACTATTCAAAATACTTGGGGAACAGGTATTTATGTTGTTTATCAAGAGAAAGTTGATATTAATGATAATGTGATTAATCAAATGAATCATAATGGTAGTGCTTGGTATAATGTGGGCATTCACATGAAAACAACCAAAAATGCAACAGTAATTAATAATAAAGTCGATGCGGTCAATCAAGCATTATTGATAGAAGATAGTTATAAAATAGCGTGGAGCAATTCGACGAGAATGTATTTCCATAATAACTTTTTTAGCAGTTTTGGATCTAATGCACTTGGAGCGGTAGAAATCGGTCCTAATCCTGGTTATGATTTCTTTCATAATACGGTTTATTGTAAAAAAGGAATTGCCTTTGGCGGAGGCGGTGGAAGCGGTGTAAAAGAAGACATTCGAAACAATATTTTTGTAGCGGATGACAATTTTGCTTATGCGTCTTTTGCTAATTTATCGGTCAATTATGATGTATTAGATTATAATATTTATCATAGAAAAACGCCTGGTGGATTGATCAAAAATCAATACACGATTTATAATCATTTGTCTTATTGGGATACGCCTTGGTTCAATACACACTCGATTGAGGGCGATCCATTACTGAAAAGTGATAAGGATTTACATATTATTTCAGGCGCGGCTTATGATGCTGGTGATACTTCACTTCCTATTTTAACGGATATTGACGGCGATTTGCGCCCTGCAACGCCTGCGAATTTGCCAGATATTGGAGCAGATGAAATGTCTCCTTTTAGCGATGATGCTTTTGTAAAAGGCATTTTTTCGCCTCAAGATGGTAGTTGTGGAAGTACTTCTGCTGATATTCAAGTGGTAATCGGTAATCACGGTTTGAATACAATTACCAGCGTTCCGATCACGGTTTTAGTGACTTCTAAAACAGGGCAAACGACTTTAAATATCACGCCAAGTGTCAATTTAAATATTGCAACTTTAGATACTATTTTGGTAGGAAATATTCCTGCGCCTACTAGTGGAATTTTTGAAATTCAAGCATTTGTCAATTTACCAAATGATGAAAACGTGTTGAATGATACCGCTCTAACGGTGATTTCATTATTGGATACGGTCAATTTTATAACTCATAATGACACGATTTGTAAAGGTTATATCGGGACGCTTACCTCGGATTTGACCGATGGCGTGATTTGGTTGGATGATGTAGAAGGTCGATGCTTGAGCGTTGAGGATAGTTTTTCGCTTTCTCCACCTTATCACACAACGTATTATGCCAAAGCGACTTTAGATGAATATTCCGTAGCGGATTTTGATGTGCCAGCAGGAGGATTTAATAGTTGGTGGGATTTTAATAAAGGCTTGCGCTTTGATGTAAAAACGCCTTTGTTAATTGATTCTGTAACGGTTTATCCTGAGCAAGCAGGACAAATTAATGTGGTGCTTTACGATGATCAAAATACAGCGATTGACACGCAAAGAGTTTACGTCAACCCGTTAATTCCTTATGAGGAAACTCGGATCGCTGTGGGAATGTATGTTCCTGTTGGGAATGATTGGAGCATCACGGCTTCTGGCTCGACAGTCAATCGAATGTACCGTTATTTTCCTGATACATTGGAAGCACAATTTCCTTTTAGTGTGCCAGGCGTAGTTGATATTAAAATGGGGTATCCTACAAATAGTAATACCGCTCTTTTCTACTTCTTCTTCGATTGGAGTATCAAAACAGTGGCTTGCAATAGCGTTTCGGCTTATCTGCATGTTAATCTTAATCCAATTATTACAACGGGAATTGTTACAGATATTTCTTGTAATGGAGGAAACGATGGAACGATTTCGGTAGTTATGGGCGGTGGAACAGCACCTTTTAAATTTAATTGGCTGCATGGCGATAGTACGCAGACAATCAGTAATTTATCTATTGGAGATTATACTTTAGAAATAAGAGATGCGAATCAATGTACAACGGATAGTTTGGCGATTTATAATATCACAGAGCCAGATACGATATGGGCGATAGTGGATACGACGCTTAATATTTTGTGTTTTGGTGAAGCGACAGGCTTGATTGATTATACAATTCAAGGCGGTATTCCACCTTATAATTTTAATTGGAATGGCGGGACAATCGGTTCAGTGCCAGATAATGTTGGCGTATTGGCGGCGGGTACTTACAACCTGACTTTAACCGATGCAAATGGCTGTATCGATACATTAAGTGCGGTATTGACTGAGCCTAATATGCCGTTACAAATGATGCTTTCTATAGATTTAGACACAGCAGGACAGGGCGTTGGTCAATCGACTGCCATTGTTTTTGGAGGTACACCGCCATTCAATTATCAATGGGGCGCAAACGCTGGAAATCAAACGACACCAACTGCGACAGGATTATCTACGGGAGAATTTGAGGTTGTTGTGACGGATGCAAATGGTTGTTTCGTAGTTGATACAGCTATGATTTATTCGGTCAATACAAGCAATTTTACAACAGTAGAAAAGCTTTCTATTTACCCAAATCCTACGAGTGATTTCTTTGAAATGGTATTAACATTAAGCGAAGCAACTGCTGTGACTTTGGATATTTATGATGGATTAGGTCGTCGAGTTCGTCAATTAAATTATGAAAATAGCCAACAATTGAAGGACGTTATTGACGTAAGTGATTTAGTAAGCGGCATGTATTGGTTAAAAATAACGAATAAAAACGGAGCTGTTTTGACCACCAAAAAATTATTAATTGATTAAGGGAGCGCTCAAAAAATAAAATTCATTACGCAATTTTGGGTAGATTATTTATTTCCTTGTCCCTAAAATTGTTCAAAAGGATCTGATGTTTTCAAAATATCAGATCCTTCAAACATTATTAGATATGAAAAAAATATTACTTATTCTTAGTCTAATGTGGCTTAGTATTTCGACGATACAAGCCCAAGTTACTTATTCTATTTCCTATTTGGATAGTGTAGGAAACCCTGGCGGATTGAATACCACGAATGACAATTCCTATAATACTTTAGGTTGGTTTACTATGTTGTCTTATTCTTCTTCTTTGCCTCGATGGTCTCCTATCCGTGCTTTACCGTTTCCGTTTGATTTGTATGGACAACGGGTCACGCATTATAAAATAGCACATAATGGAGTGATGACTTTTGATACATCTGTAACAACGACAGCAGGAAATAACGCCCTTTTACCTACAAGCGCATTACCAGATAAGAGTATTGCTTGTTTTTGGGATGATTATACTTTTAGCCCGCCTATTAATTCAAGTGATAAAATTCGTGCAAAAACTTTAGGTACTGCGCCTAATCGTCAATATTGGGTTTGGTGGAGAAGTGTAGAACTTGGACCGGTGAATAATACCTATTTTGGTTTAATGTTGGAAGAACGAACCAATAAAATCCATTGTATCAATTCACATATAGGATCGCATTCTGCTACAACAACTTCGACGGTTGGCGTGCAGCTTAACAGTACTACGGGTACGCAATATGGAACAGGATTTATTGATCTTACGGCTTCTTATTCCACGGGTAGTTTTAGTCATACGGACAATAGTTATTATACAATTACACCGAATTATCAAGATGATGCTGGATTAAATTCTTTCGCTGATACTTTATACAGCCCTGGAAGTCAGAATATTAGTGTGGAATTGTTTAATCATGGATCAAATACCTTAACAACTGCTACAATTAACTGGACAGTAAATGGTGTAGCACAAACACCTGTGAATTGGACAGGTAGTTTATTACAAAATGCAACCCAAAATGTCAGTATTGGTAGTTTTAATTTTAATGCAGATAGTACTTATCAGATGGTAAGTTGGGTAGAAAACCCGAATAATAATACGGATCAAAACCACCTTAATGACACATTACAATTATCATTTTGCCCGTCATTAAATGGAAATTATACAGTTGGTGGTGGAAGTGCTGATTTTAATACTTTGCAAGATGCTTTAGCACGCCTTGAAAGCTGTGGAGTATCAGGAGCAGTGACATTAACTTTGAATGCTGGCGTGTACCAAGGTCCTTTTTTTATAGGAGAAGTATCGGGAACGAATGCTACAAATACGATTACTATTGATGGTGTGAATGCTAGTAATGTCATGTTGAGAGACACATTAGACTTGGGAGTAAGTGGTTATTTGAATACGATGTTCATGATACAAGGCACAGATTATTTAACTATTAAAAACATTTCTGCGGAAGTTGTTGCGGAGCTGCAAGGTACAATGCCATCGAATTATAATTATACTGGGTATTGTTTTTCAGTTACGAAACAATCGTCATATTTTACATTTGAAAATAATAAAATTTCTTGGATAAATCCATTTGGCGGTTTTAGTGCTAGTACTTATAGTTCTTCTGGGGTGTTTTTCTTTGATAAAGATATTCATCCGACTTTTGGGGATCATATTGTGATCCGCAATAATGAATTATTGGGTGGTGATGTAGGTATTTCTTTTATAGGAAGTGGCACATTAGCTCCGAGTGTAGTCATCGAACAAAATCAGATTTTACATTGTAACGACGGGGTATATTTATTTAATCAAGATAGTGTTTGGGTCACGGATAATGTGATGGATGGTCGAGTATATTCTACTGGCGGAGATGGATTATGGATCAATAAAAATAGAATAACTGGTGAAGAGGGGATTTTCTTATCTAGTTCAATC
>CAKZLL010000368.1 GCA_937125475.1 uncultured Saprospiraceae bacterium
TTTCAATTGCATCGTCACTTTAGTGCGATGTTTGTAGCAATTTTGAGATACTGGCTAGCCGTACATTTTTGGAATGGGCGGTTAAAACCGCGATCTTTACCGCATTTCATCACCGTGCTAAAGCAGCGGTGCAATTGAATCACTTTCGCTAAGCTTTTTTCAATTGCACCGTCACTTTAGTGCGGTGTTTGTGGCGATTTTGAGATATTGGCTTTAGCCGTACATTTTTGGTAGTGGGCGGTTAAAACCGCGATCTTTACCGCATTTCATCACCGTGCTAAAGCAGCGGTGCAATTGAATCACTTTCGCCAAGCTTTTTTCAATTGCACCGTCACTTTAGTGTGGTGTTTGTGGCGATTTTGAGATATTGGCTTTAGCCGTACATTTTTGGTAGTGGGCGGTTAAAACCGCGATTTCTATGCCGCTATTTATCACCGCGCTGAAGCAGCGGTGCAATTGAATCGCTTTAACAAAAAAGATATTCAAACTAAACAATAACTCCAATTAATAAACAACAAAAATAACACATCAATATTTAAATTATGACTGCTCTTGAACGCATTGAAGAAGAAAGAATAAAAAAAACGGGAAAATTAGACTTACGTAAATGTAAATTAACCGAACTTCCAAACGAGCTATTTGAATTAACCCATTTACAGTCATTAAACCTTAGCGCCAATCAGATTTCGGATATTCGTTTCTTGGAAAAATTGACCAGTTTACAATTTTTATACATTAACAGAAATCAGATTTCGGATTATAGTTTCTTGGAAAAATGGCGTTATCTTAGAAAAAGGCGCGAATAAAGCGGAAATTGCCAGCCTTTACGCACAACAAGAAATTCGTATTCGAGTACACGGCACGGATAATAAACGTTTTTTGGATATTATTTTGGAGGAATTTGAGCGATTGCATGACTTTTTTAAGGGTATTGTATTTGATAAATGGATTCCGTGTAGTTGTGATATTTGTAAAAAAATGAACTGGAAAGGCAAGCATTATTTTAAATATGAAATGCTTCAACGCGCTTATTCTAAGAATGTAGAAGCGGTACAATGCAGGCAAAGTTTTGAGCCGATCAATGTTTATAAACTGATACACGATACATTAATTGCGAAAAATATGGACGATTTTTATAACAATAAAAAAAGACTAGAAGAAATAGCAATTAGGCAAAATCATTCAGATTCAGGTAAGAATATTCCTGGTAATAAAATAGTACATAATTATTATGGTGCTGATGAAAAACCTGTTCCATCGGTTTTCGATTTTGAAAAAACAACCCGACAACCAATTGATAAAACAGCTTTTAAAGCCATTTTTGCACAAGGACATTTCGATCAAATTATTGATAGTTTTCCCAAATATACAGATGATACTATTTTACAAAAAGAAATTTTAAAACTGAAACAACGCTGGAAAAAAAAATGAGAAAGGCGTGCTTCTAAAACGAATTAGTCAAGATAATTATAGTGTAGAAGAAGAGGCAATTAACAAAATTTTATTGGATTGGATATTTAGTTGGTAGTATTTTTCATTAAATCTAAACTTCGGAAACATGGAAGAAGCATTCAAAATAATAGCACAAGAAGAAAACGGTCAATATAAAGCTAATCATACTCAATATTTCGGTTTTAGCATGTCTGACTTTACAGCCACAATACACGAATTAAACATTGAATATAAAAATCATCCGATTAAAATTAGTTATGATTTCGGTCATCTTAATTTCGCAAAAATAGAATGTCAGCTATCACTAAAAGCGTATATTCCTAATTTTAAAATCACGAAAAAAAGCCATTATTGGAGGTTATTTAACCCAAAAGCAAATATTTTAAAAGTCTCTTGCAATAATATCAGCTTTAAAAATTTTCTTGAAGAACAACTAAATTCATCACAATTAGAAGCGTGTAGTCGAGCGCATTTGTTTGAACCAACTATTCAAAAGAAAGGCAAACCTCTCAAAATTTTAACTGAATACGGTTTGGGATTTGACAATAAAAAGGAAGTGATCCGACCATTAATTAAATTATATAAAGCTATTATTGATTATTCTGTTTAAATGAAAAGTTAGAATTTTCTCTAATTCCTAAAGCATTTATTTTTAGAAATTCGAATAGAGAAATTTTATACTTCTTTTTTAGGATTATGAGGTTTTTAATTGTAAAATTGCAGCTAATTTCTAAATTCAAAAAATATTCAATGAAAGTTGCTGTTGTTGTTGTTACACATAATAGAGTTCGATTATTAGGTCGTGCAATCCAATCAATAAAACGGCAAAAGTACAAAAGTAACTTAGTTATCATAATATCTAATTCAGATAAAAAATATTGGTCTGAAGAAAAAAAACTCTGTGATCAACTAGGTTTTCAGTGGTTTAAAAATAATAGAACTACCAATTATGCTGGTGCATTGAATACAGGAATTGAGAAAATTTTAGAATATCTAGGTTTTGATGAAACACTCTATTTTGCATCGCTAGATGATGATGATGAATGGTCAAGCGATTATTTACAAGAATTGTATGTAAATAACACTAAAAACTATGATCTTTTATTAGCAAATGTGATCAGAAAAAACAATCTTTCAGAAGAACTAATGTACTTGCCCAAAGTACTTTCTATGAATGATTTTTTGAGCGGAAATCCAGGAGTAGGAGGCTCTAATACTTTTGTTCGTTTCAATGTTCTGATGAAAGCAGGCGGATTTGATGAAGCATTAAATGCTACAGTAGATAGAGATATATTTGTTCGGATATTTCAACTCAATCCGTCTTATCTTATTGTAGAAAAACATCTCGTCTTTCTCTATGTGGAAAATGATAGAATGAGAGTTACAAATAATAAAACAATAAAAGTTGAAAGTTATCAATTGTTCTATTATAAATATAGTCATTTGATGTCCAAGAGGGTAAAAAAACAGTTTTTAAATCGAGCTGAAACTTACTTCAATATTGAAGAAAACGTAATAATATCGCCTTATTCGAGCAGTTTAAATTATCAAACTTACCCTTTAACTTTTCAAGAAAAAAAAGACTACCCGTTTATTATTGGTTTTATAGCAGGGGAAAAACCTCTTGCATTACGGATTATTCATGCGATTATAGAAAAAAGAATTGCAGTAGATCGATTGATTGTAATTAATAATTTATCCGAAAACGAAAACTTTGATGATACTATTCATTGGCTTCAAGAACATAATATCAAAGTCCTCTTTATAAAACAGGAGGTTTGGAAATTAAATCTGGAAAATGGCTATTATGGTTCTTCTTTTTCAAAATTTCCAGCCATAGATTCTATTCCTTTAGGGCGAACGATTTTACAACATCACCTTTATACAGAAACATTAGATTTAAAAAATCCTGTCTATTGGATTATAGATGATGATATTACATTTGAGAGTATTCAAACTGATCAAAATGGTCAATCAGTTGATATTTTTAATATTATTAATCAATATAAAGACAAGGCAGATGCACTAATCGGAGGAGTTAGTCAAGATCCACCTTTACCAACATTAAGTTGCATTCGCGGGCAATTAGTCGATTTGATGTATAGCCATTTTTCTAAAGAGAATATTTCATCAGATATACTAAATTTAAGAAGTCAAGCTGATTATTATTATGATTTATCCGATAGAATTACTGCCCATTTAGAAATGCCCATTTATTATCAACAAGATATTAAAAAGGATTTAAAAAAGATATTTTCAGGTAAATCAACATCGAGACCATGCCTTCAATATGAACAAAAAGGAGTAAAAAAAACAGTAACGAACAGAGGGCCAAATACTTTAATTTTCAATAAAGATTTATTACGTTTTTATCCTGTCATCAGTTATGAAGTTAATGGTAAGTTTACGAGAAGAGGTGATTTATTTTGGGCATTGGCAAATCAGATTATTTCTAATCGAGTATTCATAGAACACAGTTTTTCAATTAATCAAAATCGACCTATTATTTCATATGACTCAAAAAAAGAATTACATCGAGCAGCTTATGATATTATTGGTTATGCTTTTAATAAAGCCATTTTATTAGTTATAGAACAGATCAAATTAGAAACTAAACCTAATCGACCTAAAGATATTTTTGAACAGGTCAATCAATTGAAGTATTTTCAAATATTCATTGATGTTTTTCATTCCTTTATAGAAAAGCGAAAAGGTCGATTTATAATGAATTATTATAGAATAATTGGGATATTAGAAATTCTGTCAAAACAGTCGGAAGAAAGTAAAGAATATTTGCAACTAGTAAAAAAGGATGATTTAAATACTTATTTCATTCCTTTATTGGAAGAAGCTAAAAATGTAAAATTTACAAAGCATTACTTAGAGGATTTATCCAATAAAATATGGTCGTATAGCCAATCTATAACAAAATCCGCTGAAAATTTAAAACAATATGAGCTGATAATTAAAGCTTGCTTTAGTTTAAAAAATATTGAACAACTTGGTAGTGGTTCAGAAGGTATTGTATTCACAGATAAAAAGCATATTTACAAGATATATTTTACACTTACAGATAATGAATGGATATTTTTACAACAAAAATCAATTCATTTCGGGAAGTGTCAAGCATTAGAAATGCTAGAGTTCTTTGAATTTAATAATAAAAAAATTATTCGCTATCCATTTCGAGAGTTTCAAACGGTTAAAGAAATAAGAAGGAATGATATAGTAGATTTTTTGATATTTTGTAGACAGAATAAATTTATATTCACAAATATTAAACCTAAAAACTTTATAATTCTATCAAATGGTCAGCTAAAATTGATTGATTATGGGAAGTCTTTTGAGCCTTTTCAAGAAAATAAATTTATAAATACTATAAAACGAGCCTTTTTAATGTTAAAAAATCCCAACATGGCTGATAATCAATTTCGAGCCTTAACAAAAAGGATAAATTATGGACAAATTCCATCTGAAATTGAAGGATGGCAAAATTTATATCATCAAGTAAGAGAATAAGAAACAAATAATAAAGCATTAGGATATTATGATAGATCAATTAAAGGAATTTATTGCAATCCAAACTATCGCGCACGATAAACAATCAAATGAAGCAGGTATTTTATTCATTGAAAATCTCCTTACACCACTTGGTTTCGAGATAACACTCGAAGGAAATAGCAAATATCATCAACCTGTGATCATTGCAAAACATACTAATCCAAAATCGGATAAAAAAATAGTGCTATATGGGCATTATGATGTAGAAAAAATTAGAAAAATAGATGAATGGGAAACACCTCCTTTTGAAGTGGTGGAAAAAGAGAATAGGCTTTTTTGTAGAGGTATAGCCGATAATAAAGGAATTTTATTAGCTAGAATATTGGCGATAGAAGATATAGTAAAATCAGGAAAAGAACTGCCAAATATTCTTTGGATTATTCAAGGAGAAGAAGAAGTTGCAGGACAAACACCATTTGAAATCATACCAAAACATTTTGAAAATTTTCAATCTGTATTGTACTTAGAAGAAACAGGTATTTACCGTAAAGAAAAACCTGTTATTTTTTATTTGCCCAAAAGCGATGAACGACCTAGCTTTTTGAATGGTATGAATAAAGCGATATATAATGGAGAAGCTGCTTTTGAAAATCGACATTTAAATAAGTTTACTACTTGTCCGTTTTTGACGAATATTCCGTCTAATGGGTATTATTTGGGCTTTGGACCGAATGATTTTTCAGCAAATATTCACCGACCTAATGAGAGTATGAATAAAGACAATTTGTTTAATCATCGTTTAACATTTCAAAAATTCTTGGAATGGGTTTCTCAGACTAATATATAATTCATGTGTGGTATTGTAGTAATCAATGGAAATAATAGCAAAGAAATAATCAAGCAGGCATTACTAAAAATTCAACATCGAGGTAGGGATTCTAGTAGAATAGTTGAATTATCAAAAGAGTTGGCAATAGGTTTTAACCGTTTGTCTATTAATGACCTATCATCAAATGGAATACAGCCATTTATTTATGGTGATTATATTGGTGTTTTTAATGCTGAGGTTTATAATCATGAAAAACTTAGGGAACAATTTAGCTTAAAACTGTCCTCTCAATCAGATACGGCAGTTATTTTACCTTTATTTGAATTACTTGGAAATGAGGTTTTACATTATTTAGATGGCTTTTATTCTGGAATTATCTATCATATAAAAACGAAAGAATTATTAACAATTAGAGATTATATTGGTAAAAAACCTTTGTTTTTTGGAACAAGCAAGTGTTTTAGTTTTGTAACAAGTGAATTAAAAGCTGTTGACCCTATTCTCAAATTTAAAATGATACCCAAAGGTATTTCTAAAATCGAAGGCAGGAAAATTACTTTGTTAAAAAAACATATTTTTTCAACTTCCTTAAAAATAAATTTAAAAGATACATTCATTAAAGCGGTTAAAAAAAGAATACCAACTGAGCGGTTCGGCATTTTTTTGAGTGGCGGTTTGGATAGTTCAATCATCGCTTCGATTGTATCAAAACATACTAAAAATGTTCAATATTATACTTTAGGAAACAAAGAAAATGATGATGTAAAATATGTTCAAATATTATGCAAAAAGCTAAAAATAAGTAAGTCCCTAAAAATTATATCATTACCTTCAAAGGATGAAGTAAGAGAAATGATTCCCAAAATCGTTTTTCATACAGAAAGTTATAATCCGTCGATCATTAGCAACGGTTTAGCCACTTTTATTTTGGCAAAAGCCGCAACAATGGATAATTTGAAAGTAATATTATCTGGAGAAGGAGCGGATGAATTGTTTTGTGGCTATCCGATTTCTAAAGATATTCAAGTATGGTTTGATAAACGCGAGGAGCTTATTGAACATTTACATACAACCGAACTAAGACGCTTAGATTTAGCTTCAATGGCGAATACAATTGAAGTGAGATGTCCTTTTTTGGATAAAAAAGTCTATGAATTAGCATTGAGTTATCAAAAAGAACAATTAATTGACCTTAACGAAAAGAAAGGAAAAATAATATTACGAGAAGCTTTTCGCAATAATTTACCAATAGAGATTGTAGAACGAAAAAAAATATCTTTTGATGTTGGGAGTGGTATTCGAAAATTAGTGGTTCAATCTTTAACCGAATACGAAGAAAATGAAAGAACTGTTCTAAAAAAAATATGTGGCAATTTTTTTTCACATGATTTATTGAATCATGATTATTTTCATAAATACCCAACATTTGATATTGCTATAAATAAAAGAGGAATTAAGCACCGATAAAATGAATAAGCTTATAAAAACAATCGAAGAATTGCTGTTAGAAGAATATAAAACTGTTCCATTTCATAATATATTTATGCTAAATGGAATTGAAAAAACAGGGACATCATTTGGAGGAACCTGTTCAGATAAAGTATTACATTTTCAAAAAGTCCTTCAAAAAAATTCCATAACTTCAACACTTCAATCCGCTTATATTAATGGAAATGATTGTCATAGATTATTGGCTGTAATGATTCAAGATCAAAAATTTTATATTGATGTAGGTTCGGGTTTTCCTAGTTGTAAGATATTTCCAGCATTTAAGTCGATTGAATATAGTGTTTATGGAATGTCATTTCGTACAGAGATAAGACAAAATTCTTTAGTCATTTATCATAAAACAAAAGCAGTTCATAACGAAATGTCCATTATTCCTTTTCAGCAAAAAACTCAAAATGAAATTTTAAAAGATATAAAAAAACGCTATTGCGATACTTCAGTATATCCTTTTAGAAATAGTTTGCGTTTTTCTATCTTAATAGAAGATACATTTCACTTTATAAAAAAAAAGCAATTAAAATTATTCAATAGTCATAAAAACAGTAGTTGTTTGATTAGTAAAAAAGCGGCTTATTCCTTGATCAATAATGTATTTAATTTTGATATGCAAGGCCTAGATTTTGTAATGTAAAACAATTTATAATCGTGTTATAAATGATTTTCTGTTATGACAATAAATAAACTTATGACTGAACTAGAGCAATATATTAAATCCTATTTTGGTGTTGTTTCAAGCAATGATTTGCAAACGATCATTTCGTTATTTCAATTAGCTTCTGTTAAAAAGGGAGAATTTTTGCTTCAATCAGATAGACGCTGCGATACGTTGTCTTTTGTGCAATCAGGACTATTAAGAATGTTTGCGATAACGGACGGTAAAGAAGTGACACAATGGATTTCAAGTAAAGGTTATTTTGCAACTGATTTATCCAGTTTTGTTTTTGAAACGCCTTCTCGTTGGAATATTCAAGCTTTAGTTGATACCGAAATTTATATCATTACCAGAGAAGATTATCAAAAAATTGGCGATTTAGTTCCTAAATGGTCTGAACTCGAAAAACTGTTCTTAGTTCGATGTTTCACAACTTTGGAAGATCGCGTTTTTAGCCATCTTTCGATGACCGCCAAAGAAAGGTATGATTTGTTTTTTGAACAAAATAGCGAACTGTTTAATCAAGTTCCGCTTCAATTTATCGCCTCATTATTAGGTATGACACCCGAAACTTTTAGCCGAATCAGAAAAAAACGGATGTCTTGATTTCTTGATATTTGTCAAGAGTAATGCCTTGAGATTATTAGATCTTTGTTTTACAATAGCATTTAAATAATCATTCAAATTATGTTAGTAATGGCAAAAGAAATCAAGACATCTATTTTAATCAAGGCTAATCCAAGTACGGTTTGGGCGATTTTAACCGATTTTGAAAATTATCCTAATTGGAATCCTTTTATCAAATCAATCAATGGAACGGTCAAAGTTGGCAATAAAATAACCGCCCGAATCGAACCGCCCGAAGCTAGTGGAATGACTTTTAAGCCAATCATCTTAATTTTTGAAACCAACAAAAAACTCACTTGGTTAGGAAATTTATTAGTCAAAGGAATTTTTGATGGAGAACATCACTTTGAACTAATAGATAATAATGATGGTACAACGACTTTTCATCAGAATGAAAAATTTACAGGAATTCTTGTTCCATTATTCAAAAAACAATTGGACAATAACACCAAAAGAGGCTTTGAATTAATGAATGAAAAATTAAAAGAATTAGCAGAACAACGATAAATATTGTTAATCTTGTTCTTAATCATTCCAAAAATCAGTTGAGCTTAATATTTTTTACCTACCTTTGCAGTCAAATTTAAAAACCTACAAATGGAATTTTTAAAAGATTTATGGGGATTTTTAATGGAACGTAAAAAATTCTGGTTAGTACCAGTAATTATTGTTCTTTTATTAATTGGTGTATTGATAGTTTTGGGAGGCGGTTCTGCTGCTGCACCATTTATTTATACCTTATTTTAATAAATTAATAATCATTAATAATCAAAAATGGAAACGCGAAAAGAAGTTGAAGCTATCTTAGTCATGGTCTTGGGTTTTTTAGCCTTGTATTTCATCTTTGGTGGTATTTGGTGGTTGCGAGTAGCGTTAGGAATTGGAATCGTAAGTTTAGTTTTTCCATTTTTAGGGAGTTGGATAGTGAAAGGTTGGTTCAAATTGGCGGAAGGCTTAGGCTGGGTCAATTCTCGAATTTTATTGTCCATTATTTTCTTTTTGATTTTAACGCCAATTGCTTTATTATCAAGGGTATTTAATAAAAATTCCTTAAAACTAAAAGATGATACAGATTCTGTATTTAAGGAAATTAATAAAACATATACAAAGAAAGATTTAGAAAAAATGTGGTAAATGCGAGTAGCAAATACCTTATATTTAATAAAAGTGTAATAAAAATGATTCAGCGAAAATTTTATTATTCTATCATAAAAAAGAAGAAAAAATGGAACTCCGATGGAGTTGGTGTTGATTCGTTTTTATAAAAATAAAAAGCCGTATTGATTGATTCTCAGTTAATACGGCTTTTTTATAGCTATAAAGAACCAAAGTTAAGATTATAAAATTATTAAATGTTTGTCAATTTATCTCACTTTTGCAGCCAAATTGATCTAACAATAAAGAAAAATAAGTGAAGGAGGATTGAAAAAATTAATGAAGTAGAGCTAAAACCTATTCACTCCTTTTATTATTCAATCAATCATTCATTAAAATTATAGTAAATATGCCTTTAGATAAGTCCATAAAGTCAATTTTAATTATAGGAAGTGGTCCTATAATTATCGGTCAGGCGTGTGAATTTGATTATGCAGGTTCGCAAGCTTCAAAATCATTAAGAGAGGAAGGAATTGAAGTTTCTTTAATCAATTCCAACCCTGCAACGATCATGACTGATCCTGTTACGGCAGATCATATTTATTTGAAGCCGCTTACTATCGAGAGTATTGAAGAGATTTTACAAGAGCGACAAATTGATGCCGTTTTGCCAACAATGGGTGGTCAAACTGCACTAAATTTAGCGATTGAAGCGGAAGAACATGGCGTTTGGGAACGTTATGGTGTACGAATGATTGGAGTCGATACTGATGCTATTAAATTGACGGAAGATCGCCAATTATTCAAAGAATTGATGATAAAACTCGGTTTGAGTGTCGCGAAATCTCGTATTGCTAACTCTTTCTTAGAAGGAAAAGAAGCGGCTCAAGAGATTGGTTTTCCTCTAGTTTTACGTCCTTCATTCACTTTAGGTGGCTATGGTGCGGGCTTTGTTTTCAAAGCAGAAGACTTTGATGTAGCATTGCGTCGTGCTTTGGATGCTTCACCGACACATGAAGTTTTGGTTGAGCAAGCTGTTTTGGGTTGGAAAGAATACGAATTGGAATTGCTTCGGGATGGAAATGATAATTTGACTATAATTTGTACCGTCGAAAATGTTGATCCAATGGGAATTCATACTGGGGATAGCATCACCGTTGCTCCTGCTATGACACTTTCGGATACTTGTTATCAAGAAATGCGAAGCACTGCTTTCATGATGATGCGTGCTTTGGGGAATTTTGCTGGTGGTTGTAATGTGCAATTTGCAGTTGAGCCAAATACGGAACAATTAATTCCAATTGAAGTCAATCCTCGTGTTTCACGTTCTTCCGCATTAGCGAGTAAAGCAACGGGTTATCCTATTGCAAAAATCGCTGCTAAATTAGCGATTGGCTATAATTTGGATGAACTCAAAAACCAAATTACAAAAACAACGTCGGCTTTATTTGAGCCAACTTTGGATTATGTAATTGTTAAAATGCCACGTTGGAATTTTGAAAAATTCAATGGTGCAGATGATCGTTTGGGCTTACAAATGAAATCAGTTGGTGAGGTTATGGGAATTGGGCGCAATTTCTTAGAGGCATTACAAAAAGCTTGTCAATCACAAGAAAATGGTCGTCAAGGTTTGGGTGCTGATAGCAAACAATGGTACAAAACGGAAGATATTTTAGGGCGTTTAGAAATGGCTCGTGATGATAGAATTTATCGCCTAAAAGATGCTTTGCGTTTGGGGGTTCCTACCAAATCAGTACATCGTTTGACCAAAATTGATATGTGGTTCATCAACGAAATCCAACGTTTAGTGAAGATCGAGCATACTTTAATGCAATATCGCTATATCGAAAATGTACCTGAAATCTTGTTTAGAGATATGAAGGAACTGGGTTATGTTGATGCTCAAATTGCTTGGTTATTAAAAATTCCAGAGCAAGAAGTAACAGATCGTCGTTTGGAGTTAGGCATTCGCCGTACTTTCAAAATGGTTGATACTTGTGCTGCTGAATTTGAAGCACAAACGCCATATTTCTATTCTACTTTCGACAAAGAGAATGAGAGTATTTCTTCTGATAAAAAGAAAATTATTGTTTTAGGTTCAGGTCCAAATCGTATTGGTCAAGGTATTGAATTCGACTATTGTTGTGTTCATGGTTTGCTTGCAATCAAAGAACAAGGCTATGAATCTATTATGATTAACTGTAATCCAGAAACAGTTTCAACTGATTTTGATGTTGCAGATAAATTATATTTTGAACCAGTTAACTGGGAGCATATTGAGGAAATTTTGCACCTTGAAAAACCAGAAGGTGTAATTGTACAGCTCGGTGGTCAAACAGCTTTGAAGCTTGCAGAAACTTTCCACAAAAGAGGAATTAAGGTCATCGGAACCAGCTACGAAGCGCTAGATATGGCGGAAGATCGCGGTCGTTTTTCTGATTTATTAAAAGAATTAGAAATTCCTTATCCACAATATGGCGCGGCTGATGATGCAGATGAAGCCTTAGATGTTGCTAAAGAAGTTGGTTATCCTGTTTTGGTTCGTCCATCTTATGTTTTGGGTGGTCAGCGCATGAGAATCGTCATTAATGATGAAGAATTAGAGCGCACTGTTTTGAGTATTCTCAAACACATGCCTGATAATCGCATCTTAATTGACCAATTTTTGGAACGTGCAAAAGAGGCTGAAATCGACGCAATTTGTGATGGTGAAAATGTTCATGTCATGGGAATCATGGAACATATTGAGCCAGCAGGTATTCACTCTGGCGATAGTTCAGCAGTTTTACCGCCTTATAGCTTGTCGCAAAAAGCGATTGATAGCATGATAGAATATACTAAAAAAATCGCTTTGGCTATGAATGTCAAGGGCTTGATTAATATTCAATTCGCTATTAAAAACGATGCAGTTTATGTCATTGAGGCTAATCCTCGTGCATCACGTACTACGCCTTTTATTGCGAAAGCATACAATATGCCTTATTTGAATATCGCAACTAAAGTCATGTTAGGAACACACAAACTAACTGATTTTGAGATGATTAACAAAATGGATGGTTATGCAATCAAAGTACCTGTATTTTCTTTCAATAAGTTTCCGAATGTTGATAAACAGCTAGGACCTGAAATGAAATCTACAGGAGAAGAAATCAGATTTATCAAAGATTTGAAAGATCCATTCTTTAAGGAATTGGACAGAAATCGCTCTGTTTATCTTTCTATGTAATTTAATTGAAAGTTGAAAGTTGAGAGTTGAGAGTTGACAATGTGCTGACCTAGTTTTAGCTCTCAACTCTCAATTTTCAATTCTCAACTCTTTTTCAAGATAAAATTTGCGGAAGCTACATCCTCAATTCCAATTCCTACCGAACTGAAAACGGTGAGTTCGTCATCGTTTGTTCTTCCTGCTATTTTTTTAGTTATTAATTCGTGTAATGTGCCTTTGATATGATCTTTGGTAATCGCTCCTTCTTGGATTGGAATTAATATATTTCCAGCTTCATTCATTGTTGACTCTTCATTGTCTATGAATAATTTGGAGGCTTTTATTAATTCTGTATCTAGCTCTCGTGCGGTAGGTGTACTCGAACCGACTGCCGTAATATGACAACCTTTTTGAAGCCATGCTTTTCGTACTACTGGCGTAGGAGATGCGGTAAGCGTACAAATAATTTCTACATCTTGTGTAGCTTCTTGAGCAGTTTCACAATTTTTAAAAATTAAGTTTGGATATTTTTCTTGTTGTTTTTCAATAAAACTAACTCGATTCGCTGGCGTTCTACTCCATACATTCACGCGCTCAATCGGACGAATTGCCAGCATTGCCTCCAAATGCGATACACCTTGAACCCCCGTTCCCATCAAAGCAAGCGTTGTGGCATTAGCTTTCGCCAAAATATCAACCGAGACCGCCGTAACTGCTGCAGTTCGGATGGCAGTTAATGAATCTGCATTAAAACTAGCTATTAAAACACCATGTTTTGCCTCAAAAAGTAACATCACACCTTGATGTGAACTGATTCCATAAGCATGATTATGATGAAAAATACTTAATACTTTTACCCCGAAAACATTATAAGGCGCGATATATGCAGGCATCATACCAACGACCGCCTCCAAACTAGGAATGCGCATAATCGGGCGCAAAGGATTTAAAAATGCTTCTGTTGGCAATCGAAAAAGGTCTTGCATCACTTGAATGCATTCCTTCATTGATAAATGGTCATGAACTTGTTGTTGGTCAAAGTAGCGCATAATTTTAAAATGAAATTTGTCGTTATTAAAGTATTGAAAGTAGTTATTTTTTGTTAATAAAGACGATTGCGAACAAGAATAAAACAAACATCATTGATATGAATATTAAGATTATTGGACTTTTTTTATGTATTTCTTTGTCTTCTTTTGTTAATACCTCTATTTCGGATACTGTGATTAGCTCACCTGCACATAGTTCTCCAATGATAAAAGTGGTCATTAATCAAAAAAATGACCAAGAACTTAATGTTAATTTTAATATAGAAAAAGTCTTTCTAGCTAGCCAAAAATTAACTGACAAACAATTGAAAACCAAGATTTTGGATTTTAAAAAATACATGGAAACGCATTTTAAATTATACGTGAATGACCAATTCAAAAAAATGAAACTCAAATCTATTTCAGATAATAGATTGCGTATTGCAGTTAATTATAAAATAAAAGTACCTGTTGAAGTAGATAAGTTAAAACTATTTTCGGATTGCATGGCAAAGATGGAATCACATGATAGAATGCCGATTTCTATTAATGTTAAAAATATAGAAAAACGATTTCAATTGAATAATAAGCGAAGTGAAATCGAGGTTGTTTTTCAATAAACTGAATAAAAAATTTCTAGCCCTATATTTCAATGTAGAGCTAAAAATCTTCTAATATTTAATATTTTACAATCTTCTCTTTTAGAGTTGATCCATTTTCTAATTTGACTAAAATGAAATAAATACCTTTGGGTAAACCTTTCAAAGAAATATAACTATTGCCTTGAATAGAGGGCTGAACCATTTGCCCAACAGCATTAAAAAGGGAAATATTTTCAATTGAAAATAGATCATTCATTTCATATGAAAAGCCATTTGAGGTTGGATTAGGATAAATTTTGAAGGCAGCAGCAGGCAATTCAATATCTAAAACTATTGTTTCGCTATGTTCCGTTTTTCCATCAAAATCAATTTGGCGCAATTGATAATACACTTCTCCATAAGTTATTTCATAATCAATAAAATTATAATTAGTCGTTTCTAAAGTAGTACCAACACCATTTACAAAATCCAAATATTCCCAATCCGCACCATTTTTACTTTTATAAATTTCAAAGCCTTTATTATTCGTTTCAGTCGCAGTTGACCATTCTAATAAGATTTTATTCTCTTGAAAAGAGCCATCAAAAGTCATTAATTCCACAGGCAAAACCGTCCCATTTCCATAATCCGAAGCAGGATAACCTTTAAAACACCTCGGAATAACAGGATAAGTATTCGTAATTACATAATAATAAGTGCCACTCGGAAATTCATTTGTTACGCCAGTAATTCCATTACATTCATCAAGATCGCCGCCATTTACAGCGTTATATTCATAATCTTGTAGGTATTTTCCATTGTGTGTACCGCAAGGCGCAGAAACGCCATCGCCCGCTCTAGAACCAGCTTTTAAATTATAATTTGGCATGTATTCCTTAATTCCACTTGTGTTATCCATTGGGTCGATATAGCCATACTTATAATAAATTGGGAAACCATCCGCAGCCCAGCCTACTTGTACAGGCGCAGTTGGTATCGTTGTTCCATCTCCCAAACCACTTAATAAAACATTTGCTAATCCAATCATATCACCATGATAATGATAAGCATTTGCTTGATTGAGGTGACCACTATTACAGTCCGCCCCCAAATCCGTTGTATTTCCTGTAAAATCCAAAACCCAGCTCCAATTTTCTTCACCTGTACTGGTATTATCAAAAGGTTCAGCCGCCAAAGGAGCTATACTCACGCCATTTAATCCCGTTCCAAATTTGTAATCCACTCGACTTGTGCCAAGCAAAGAAACAATGCTTCCAGAAAGAGCTGGTGTTAAATCAAGCGTGTAAGTAGCTGGCTGTTCAGCAATACCACTTGGAGCGCGATAATCGTGATTTGGAACGCCAGTAGTTGTGATCGTTCGTGTATCTGCACCAACATCTTCAACTTCGGAATAAGATTCCGTCAAACCATCCGTAGTATAATCATCTATACAAGCTCTAAGTGATACCCCTAAAGCAGGTTGAGCGCATTCATTATCTGAAATTGTAATCGTAATTACTGTATTTGTTCCTAGATCAACCGCTGCGGAAGAACTTGCTTCATCAAGCGTTAATATGATTGTTTCTTCGTTTTCATCATCATTATCATCCAAAACCGTAACAATCAAATCTACACTACTTGCATTATTAGGAATAACGACGCTTCCGCTCAAAGCGGTATAATCAGTTCCTGTTGTCGCTGTTCCGCCTATGGTATAAGCAATTGTCAAATCACCGCCAGTACTATTCTTAACAGGAAAAGCCACTGTAACATTTGTACTTCCTGCACTTTCAAGAATTGTAGTTGTTTCGTCTTTAAAAATAGCTGCAAGAGCATTTAAACCTTCATCAGTCAACGGATCAGAATTATAATTATATTCCTCTTGATGCGTCGCACCGTCGAGATCTTCATCATCACTATCATCAAAAGTATAGGATAGTAGTTTTAAAAATTCCCAACTATCATCCATTCCATCACTATCCACATCACTACCAGTACCTGAAAAATTTGCATGACTAGGATCTAAAGAGGGCATACTTGCATCAATACTTGCCAGATAATCACGCAATTTGAGCCGCATTGAATTAATTAAAACTGAATTTGAGCCAGCAATATCTACATCTTCTTCCTTATCTATAGATAAATCGTGTAAATAATTTACGCCTGTTTCGTATTCAACAATCATTTTATAATTGCCTTCAATAATAGCAGAGCGAGGTGTTTTAGCCGCGTTTGTTTCATAATGCGGGATATGAAAATATAGTGGATTATTACGCGTAAAACCACTGCCATCCCAAATTCCTGCAATGTTTTCACCATCAATATAATATGGCAAAACATTTGTACTTCCTGATAATTTGGCAACGGTTGGCAATAAATCATAACCAATCACAGGTTCATCGCTTCGAGTTCCAGCCGTAATATTCGGCCCTTTTATAATTAAAGGCACTCGAATACCACCTTCATAAATAAAAGTTTTTCCTCTTTTAAGCGGAGTATTTGAGGAGGTAGATCTAGATGATCCATTATCAGAAGTATAAATTACATAAGTATTATTAGCAAGTCCGAGCGTATTTAATGCCGAAAGTAACAAACCAACAGTACTATCTAAATCTTCAGTCATTGCCGCATAATCTGGGTCATCGTGATTTGTTCCGACTGGGCGTTGATGCGCGACATCGTACCAATCGCGCCTATTTTGAGTAGCTTCTATTGGCGTATGAACTGCCCAATGCGAAATCTGAACATAAAATGGCTTGCCTGCTGCATTCGCTCTCGTCATCAAATTGATCGCGCTGTCCGTCAATTCATACATTCTTTTCGGATCTGCTTGAATTACTAAACCATCTGCTGCATTTCCATCTTCATTGCTAGTTGCCCCGCTTCCATAATCGAACCCGTGCGAAGCTGGACCATTAGATTCTAAATGCCATTTGCCATAATGTGCTGTTAAATAATTCAGGTTTGTATCTTTTAGCCATTCTGCAACGGTCGTATCCGCTGTACTTAAACCTTTTGAAGAAGAAGCTTCTAATAAAAGTTTACCGCTTGCAACAGTTGTTTCGGTTGCTGTAATTTTAGTTCGAGCGACAGACTTTCCAGTTAAAATAGCGGCTCTGGAAGGCGAGCATTTAGCCGCAGGCGCGTATCCTCGCGAAAAGGTTAAGCCTTGAGCTGCTAATTGTTCGATATTTGGCGTGTAATAATAATCACTCTTGGAAGTCACATCATTGCCGTCCATTTGCACGGAAGTGCCTGTCCAGCCTTGATCATCTACAAGAATAACTATGAAATTAGGTGCTTGTGCTTGACTATCGCCCAAAAAAGCAATAACCAATAAAATTATTATTAGGTTTTGTGTAAAATTGTTCATGAACAGTTATTGAATACTTGTTATTTTTTCTTGAATTTAGAATTAGACTATAAGAGCAAGGCTAGGATTAATATAGGTATGAAAAAAATTAACCAATCATTGTTTATGATAAAATATTTAGGGTATTATTTTATTAAAAACATGCTTTAATTTTCGTTTTTGCGTAGATTATCAAGATAGAATATCTTTTCACTTGTCCCATTTTTTTATTACATTTATTCAGAATTATAACGTGTTTTGTAATAAAAAATGAAACTTTATTTCATTTTTAAATTCAGTTTAAAATATTATACCTTATTTTAAATAAAAACACTTACAATCAAACGCTATTTAACTCATTGACAAAATAATTGATAGGATTAAACCTTCTTTTTGTCAATTTTTTCAAAACAAGACAAATCATGAAATTAGCCAATTACGCACTAGGAAAATGGATCACTGGAGATGGTGAAGGAAAGCCATTATACAATGCAGTCACAGGAAATGTACTAGGATATGCTACAACTAAAGGGCTAGATTTTGCCGAAATGATGCATTATAGTCGAACCGTAGGAAATCCTAAACTCCGAAAAATGACTTTTCAAGAGCGCGGCTTGATGCTCAAAAAATTGGCTTTATACCTTTTAGAAAGAAAAAATAAATATTACGAAATTAGTTATGCAACTGGCGCGACTCGTGCAGATAGTTGGGTCGATATTGAGGGCGGTATTGGTAATTTGTTTGCTAATGCAAGTTTGCGCCGTCAATATCCTGATCAGCCTTATTATGTGGATGGCGATATGATTAAGAGTTCTAAAAATGGGACTTTTATTGGTCATCATATCATGGTGCCTAAACGCGGTGTTGCTATTCATATCAATGCTTTTAACTTTCCGATTTGGGGAATGTTAGAGAAAGTTGCGGTTAATTTATTAGCTGGAATGCCTGCAATTGTTAAGCCTGCAACGATTACTTGCTTTTTGACAGAGGCTATTTTTAGAGATATTATTGCATCGGGTATTTTGCCAGAAGGCGCGTTACAATTATTGTGTGGCTCGGCTCGTGGTATTGTCGATCATGTGATGCATCAAGATGTTATTACATTTACGGGATCAGCAGATACAGGTTTAATGCTCAAATCTAATCCGAATGTTTTAAGAAAAAATGTGCCTTTCAATCTTGAAGCTGATTCATTAAACTCTTGTGTTTTGGGAGAAGATGCTGTTCCTGGAACAGTCGAATTTGATCTTTTTATTAAAGAAATTAGAAAGGAAATGACCAGCAAATGTGGTCAAAAATGTACTGCAATCCGCAAAATCGTTGTACCTGAAAAATTGGTAGAAGACGTTCAAATCGCACTTGGAAAACAGCTTCAAAAAACAGTTATCGGTGATCCAAAACTCAAAGAAGTGAGAATGGGCGCATTAGCTGGAAAGGTTCAAGTTGAAGAAGTGCGTGAGCGAATTATGGAATTATCCAAAAATTCAGATATTGTTTTTGGTAGTTTGGATGCCGTGGATTTGGTTGGGGCAGACTCGGCAAAAGGCGCGTTTATGTCTCCAATTTTATTATTAAATAAAAACCCATTCTACGATGAAGCCGTGCATTCCGTTGAGGCATTTGGGCCAGTGAGTTCGATTGTCCCATACAAGGGCATTGATGAAGCGATAGAATTAGTTAATAAAAGTGGCGGTGCGCTTTGCTGTTCAATTGTAACAGCCGATCAGAAAATCGCGCGGGAGTTTACTTTAGGCGCGGCGACGCATCACGGACGAATTTTGATTTTGAATGAAGAATGCGCTAAAGAAAATACTGGTCATGGTTCTCCTCTTCCAATGTTGATTCATGGCGGACCAGGACGAGCAGGCGGAGGCGAAGAAATGGGTGGAAAACGAGGTGTTGCGCATTACATGCAACGAACAGCTATTCAAGGTTCTCCAACAATTTTGACGGAAGTCACCCAACAATATCAATACGGTGGAAAATATAAAGACACGGTTTTACACCCATTCCAAAAACACTTTGAAGATTTGGAAATTGGGGAAACGATTATTACGCACAAGCGAACGATCACAGAAACGGATATTGTGAATTTTGGGAATGTGAGTTGGGATCATTTTTATGCACATACTGACGAAACGGCTTTGATCGGAACAACTTTTGAGAAACGTGTAGCGCATGGTTATTTCATTTTATCAGCCGCCGCAGGTTTGTTTGTTCATCCTGCAAAAGGGCCCGTTTTATTAAATTATGGTTTGGATGAATGTCGATTTGTAAAACCTGTTTATGCAGGAATGACGATTGGTGTGCGTTTAACGGTTAAAGAAAAAACATCGCAAGAAGTGAAAGATGATATTCCAAAAGGAATTGTTCGATTTTTGGTAGATGTTTATGATCAAACGGGCGAAACCGTGGCAATTGCGACGATTCTGACGATGGTAAAAATGAGGGGTTAACCAAGAAAATATTACAAACTAAGGATCGGATCTCCTCAAGAGATCCAATCCTTAAACTTACTAAATCAAATGAATATACAATCAAAATTGCCGAAATCTGATGTAACAATTTTTACGGTAATGTCAAAGTTAGCTAATGAATATCAGGCGATTAATTTGGGACAAGGATTTCCCGATTTTGATTGTGATGAAAATCTGAGGCAATTAGTGACTAAACATTTGAATGATGGTAAGAATCAATATTGCCCAATGGCTGGTTTATACGATTTGCGGTATTCGATTAGTCAAAAAATGAATAATTCTTATGATACGAATATCAATCCTGATACGCAAATTTGTGTAACAGCAGGCGCGACACAAGCTTTATTTACAGCTATTGCTGCGTTTGTTCATTCGGGAGATGAAGTGATTATTATTGAGCCAGCTTATGACAGTTACACGCCTTCGATCCTTTTGGCTGGCGGTATTCCCAAACCTTATCGGTTAGTTTATCCTGATTATTCGATTGATTGGAATGAGTTCGAAAAATTGGTTTCGCCTCGTACCAAAATGATTATTATCAACACGCCTCACAATCCGACAGGTACGATTTTGAAAGCCGCGGATTTGGAAGCGCTTGAAAATATTGTCGCAGATAAAGATATTATTGTATTGAGCGATGAGGTTTACGAACACTTGATTTATGATAATGAAGCGCATCAAAGCGTTTTACGTTTTCCTAAGCTTTTTGAACAAAGTTTAGCAGTTTATTCTTTTGGAAAAACATTTCATAGTACGGGTTGGAAAATGGGCTATTGCGTTGGACCTGCGAATTTGATCACTGAATTTAAAAATGTCCATCAATGGAATGTTTTTAGTGTCAATTCTTTTGTTCAATATGCTTTAGCAGAGCATTTACAAGATCCATCAACCTACAATCAACTGCCAGCATTTTTTCAAAAGAAGCGTGATTTCCTAGCTGAAAGCCTAAATGACACGCCATTATTACCCAAATTATCGCAAGGCACGTATTTCCAATTGTATAATTATGAGGCGGTAAGCGATTTGGATGATATTGATTTTGCTAAATATTTGACAAAAGAAATAGGCGTTGCAGCAATTCCGCTTTCTCCATTTTATACCGATCCGCCTAAAGATAAAGTGATTCGCCTTTGTTTTGCAAAAAAGGAAACGACACTAGCAGCAGCAGCAGAGCGATTAAAAAAATTATAAAAAAATAGGTCTCAGATACTTTTAAAAGCATTTGAGACCTATTTCTATATTTACGAACTCCCTTAGCTAAGTTGTGAACTTACTTTTTCTCCTTCTTCTTTTTAAAATCACCATTTTTCCACGCTTTAAAGAATTTTCCCCAAGCCATAGGATTAAATATATTCATAGGAGGCGTTTGCCCTAAACTATAATAGCCTTGCGCTTGTTCACGGAGAAGATAATCTGCATTTTCATTAGCATCCATTTTAGTATTTTTTCGTACCTGTGCTAATGTTTTTTCAGACAAATTTTCTTTCGCACGAGCCATCAAATCTTCCGTAACATTCATTGCCAAAAATTCCAATTTGAAATGATCTCTATCTGGCCAAGGGAAAATCACAATTTCAGATATATTAACTGTATCGTCCGTGATGATTTGCGCAGCATAAAAACGATTGCCCGTAATTGTATCAGGAACAATAAAAGTCGTTTCTGCATAACCGATTGACGAAAAAGTAACTTTATCACCTCTATGAACGATTACAGAGAAAAAACCTCGATAATTCGTATAAGTACCTCGATTATCGTCTTCCACCAAAACCGTCACATAAGGAACAGGAATAAGCTGTCCACGGTCATCAGTAATCACCATTCCAGAAAATTGGATCAATGAAGTGTCTTTGTCTGTATCAACGCCATTTTGCCCAAAAAGGACAAGACCAATTAATACAAAGGATAAAGTTGCAATATATTTTTTCATCGTCAAGTGGATTTTTCTTTTGTAATGATTGTACTTCAATCATCTTTCGTCTTGTAAAATATCTTTTCTACAACTCAAAACGCCAAATTTGCCTTTTGTGCTGTTCCCTCTCCATATTTAACACAGCTTTAACTTTTTAAACATAGAAAAATAAGCTTTAAGTGATGAAAATAAAGTCATCTATTTCAATAGGTGACTTTATTTTTCATCATTAATAAGAAGAAAAATAAATGATTTTTTTTACTTTTCTTCTTATCAATTGCTACATATTAAAGCTATAAAGATAAGAAAAACAAAGCTTTATTGCCTGTTTATACTTTATCTAAGTATCATTTTTCAATGAAAATTGAAAAAAGTTAACTATTATTTCTCTGTCCAAACATTATCTTTAGGGTTAATATCTGCCATTCTTCCCGATGGATCGATTTCAATTTTTTTAATATCCTTGAATTTCACAGGAATAGTTAGAGTATAAGTTGGATGTGTCCAAGCCCAATCATTTTCAACTTCCCATTTTTTGTTTTCTTTCGGTTTTTCGCCACGCATGATTTGTAAAGGCATGTAGAAATAACACGATTTTTTCTTGAAATCTACTTTCAAATCAATAGGCATTGGTATTTTTCCTGTACGACGAAGCGTAATTTCAGTTTTATTACCAACTGCTTTGACAGATTCTATTGTGTAATCAATTGTATGTGTCGAATTGACCCAATATTCTTTGTACCAATCCAATTCCAAACCTGATTCTTTTTCCATTATTCTAATGAAATCATTTGGATTCGGGTGTTTGAATTTCCAAGTATCGAAATAAGTCAACATTCCTTTATCAAACGCTTTTTTTCCAATCACATATTCTAACTGATGTAAGAAAACTTCGCCTTTAGAATAAGATGCCAAACCATACGCTAAGTTAGTAGAGAAATGATCCGCATGCGTAGTTAATGGTTCTTCTTGTCCGCTTTTTGCTAAATAAATATAACCTTGGTAACCGCCATTATGGACATTTTCATCCTTGTTATCTCGTTTTGGAAACAAATGTCTCATCGTCACAGCCGAAGCATAACTCGTAAAACCTTCGTCCATCCAAGGATATAAACTTTCATTGCTACCCAAAATCATTTGATACCAACTATGAAAACCCTCATGAACTGTTACACCGACTAAACTCAATAGTTTTCTGTGTCCAGTAATAAACGTAGCCATAGGATATTCCATACCGCCATCACCGCCTTGAATAATCGAATATTGCTCGTAAGGATATTTACCGTATTTTTTGCTCATAAATTGGAATGCCTTCACTGCGTAATCTGGCAAATCTTTCCAAAATTTAGTTCTATCATTTTCTTGATATAAAAAATGAAGTGTCGGACCATTCGGTACTTGTGCTGTAACATGCTTATAATCAGGGTCTGCGCCCCACATAAAATCATGTACATTTGGTGCAAAAAAGTGCCAAGTCAATTTTTCTCCTTCTGGTCTTGTGACTGGTTTTTTAGGATCTTCATAGCCATAACCAATCTCTTGAGGATTTTGTAAATAACCTGTTCCGCCTAAAACATATGATTTGTCAATCGTAATTTTCACATCAAAATCGCCCCAAACTCCATAAAATTCACGCCCAACATAAGGATTTGCATGCCAACCTTGATAGTCATATTCTGCTACTTTAGGATACCATTGACACATAGAATATTCAATTCCTTCCTTGTTATCACGTCCTGAGCGACGAATTTGTAAAGGTACTTGTCCTTCAAAAATCATTTCAAAAACAGCACTATCTCCTGGTTGAATAGTTTTTTTTAATTCAACTTCTAAGATTGTTCCAACTGTTTCAAATCTAACTTTTTTACCATTCTGCTTTAATTTCTTGACCTTGATATAGCCAATTTCATCAGGTTTAAGTTCCGAAATTCGACTGCCAACGCGCTTGTCAGGATCTGGAAGTGTACGAGAACGAACATCCATCATACTGTTCGGCTGAAAAGCATTGAAGTACAAATGATAGAAAATCTTATTCAATGCATCAGGTGAATTATTGTAATAAGTTACTTTCTGCTTGCCTTTATATTGATTGGTTTTGACATCCATATCAATATCCATTTCATACTTAATGCCTTGTTGCCATCTATCTGGTTGAGCAGATAGACTGAAAGAAAGCACGGCTAGGAGTAGTGTTGAAAATAGTATTTTTTTACTCATGATATTTTATAGTATTAATCATTTCTTTTAATAGAGAATTAAATTGATGATAAATTTACAAAAAAACTGCCTTTTGAATTTTAATCTATAATTATTATTCGATGATTTAACAAAATCGGATGTTATTCGTTATTATATGAGTCATAAATGACAAAAAAGTAACTAATCAATCAAGATGCACAAAATTGAGCCACATTTTAATTGGAGAGCAAAATACATTGCTGATAAGGATAATAAATCGCCTTTTTATGGGCGACAATACAATGAATTTCAATACACTCAAAAAATCTATAATTATTATATTCATCCTCAATGGGATAATTTTGGTTCGCCGACTTTATACCTAAAAATCCTCTTTGCGGATTATGAGCGGTCTTTTGCTATCATTGAATTGATTGGCGAATGGAACGACGCAATTAATAATGATGTTATGTTTTTAAAACGAGATGTGATTGATGTTTTGATTAAAGCGGGCATTCATAAATATATTTTGATTGGTGAAAATGTTTTGAATTTTCATGGCGACGATAATTGTTATTATGAAGAATGGTGGGACGATGTGAAAGAAGAGGACGGCTGGATTGTATTTTTGAATTTGCACAAACATGTTATGGAAGAAATGCAAGAAACGCAAATTCAATTTTATGCTAATTTTGGTCGTCAGTTTTCGGATGTCAATTGGAGACCTTACAAACCAGGTTTTATTTTTGATGCAATAGAAGCAGCATTGAATGGGCGGATCAAAGAATTATAAAAAAGGAAAATAGTAAGTAATTGTATTAATTTTTATTGCTTACTATTTTTTTTAATAAAAACTTTAGGCTCTAAAAAACCTGTTGTATCCGTGGAATAACCTCCGCCGAGCGGCATATCAATTTCATGTCTTAATTCAAAATGCAAATGTGCGTAATAAATCCCATGAGCATTTCCAATTGTTGCAATTTGATCACCTTTTTTGACGAATTGCCCTTTTTTGACTAGAATTTCATTGCAATGCGCATAGAGGCTTTCGAGATAAGGATAGGCATTTTTATCTAGCTTGTGAACGATGCGAATGACGTTTCCCCAACCGCCTTTATAATCTTTTGCATCGGTTACATAGCCATTAGCTGTTGCAAAAATTGGATCACCTAAATCAGAATTACCTCCTGTAACTGCGTTCCAATCTTCTCCTAAATGGTTATTTTTCATAAATGGCTGTGCATCATAATACCCTTTTGCATTAGGTTTTCCTATTGGAAAATCAAATTGATCTGCTATATAAGTTTCATTATTATGAAAAGTAGTATCATAAGGGTAAATAAATTTAAGTATAGGTATAGAATCTGTTTGCTGAATTATTTGATTAGATATACTAGGCGTTTCTGGAGTATTGGAATTACAAGACATTACCAATAAACAAAAGCCATACACTACACGTAATAGTTTTTTTCTATAGAAAACAGATTTCATTGGAACTTAATTTAATAGTTTAATTCATGTATTTTATCCTGTTCAATTCCATTTTTTTTACAAATACCTTGTCACAATTTAAAAAAAAAGTGTAATTTTGATAGAAATAAGTGTCTTTAACTGCAAAAATCACGTCTTATACCAAGATGATCCTTACAATATAAATAATTATTTGATTATTTATTAAAGGCAAATTAACTGAACAAGTCTATTTTAATTATACCAACTTAAATTTGAAGGAGAGTAGAGTCTAAATCTATTATTTAAATCATAAAAAACTATTTCTATGAAACAGCCAATCGCTATGTTGTTATTCGTTTTGTTTTGTTATTCTATCAGTTTTGGACAAGTAGAAGAAACTCAAAAAACAATGAGTGAAGGAGTAGAAAACTCCTTAAATATTAGAATTCCAAATGCAAAAGCAAAAACAGTTGAAAAGCTTTGGAAAAAACACATGAAACCTTATAAAGGTAAAACTAAAAGAATTCGTAAGACGAAAGAGATTTTTAGTGATAATGCTTCAATTCCTCAATTAAGTTCTAATGATGTTGATGTTTACGTCAAGATTGTAGAAGCAGGAGATGAGATTTTATTTTCGGCTTGGTTTGATTTAGGTGGAGGTTTTTTATCTTCTGAAACACATCCTGATAAATATGGTAGTGCTGAAAAAATGTTATTGCTTTTTGCTTTAGATGTTTCTAAGGTTGTCATTAAAAGGGAATTAGACGATGAAGAGGACACACTAAAAAAATATGGTAAACAACTGACTAAGTTAGAAAAACAAAAGGCTAAATTATTAAAAGACATTGAAAACTATAAAGCCAAAATTAAAGCGGCAGAAGCAGCAGTCGAGCAAAATGAAGCCAATCAAGAAAATAAAAGACAGGATATTGAAAATCAGAAAGCAAAAGTAGGAACTGTCAAAGGAAAACTTGAAGAGTTAGAATATTAATCATAAAAAATGCTCAAATTATCAAACTAAGGATCGGATTTCTTCAAGAGATCTGGTCCTTAAATATTTTATGAACTTAGTCATTATCAATTTAAAAATATGGTTGTCCAGCCTACTATTTTATTAGATCAAGTCAGATGTGAACGCAATATTCAGGTAATGTCAACGAAGGCAAAAACAGCAAATGTTAGCTTGCGCCCACATTTCAAAACGCATCAATCTTTGGCTATTGGAGAATGGATGCGTCAATATGGCATTCATCAAGCAACGGTTTCTTCTTTACAAATGGCGGAATACTTTGCGAATGGCGGTTGGGATGATATTACTGTTGCTTTTCCAATTAATATTTTAGAAATTAATCGGATTAATAGTTTAGCGCAGCGCATCACGCTCAATCTTTTGATTTTGTCTAAAGAAACGATTGATTTTCTTGATCAACATCTTTTATCACCTATTCATGCTTTTATCAAATTAGATACAGGCTATCATCGGACAGGCGTTCCATTTAATGATTTTGATCAATTAGATGAATTAATTAATAAGATAGAAGTATCTAAAAACATTCGATTTAAGGGCTTTTTACATCATGCTGGACATAGTTATGATGCGCGTAATCGTTCGGAAGTTGAAGTTGTTCATCAAGCCTCTTTGACGAATATGGAAGTGACCTATCAACAATATTTGACGCGTTTTCCACAAATAGAAATTTCGGTAGGAGATACACCGACTTGCAGTGTCATGAACAGTTTTGGTTGTGCGACTGAAATCCGACCTGGCAATTTTGTATTTTACGATTTGATGATGATCCAGATTGGCGTTTGTAATTATAATCAAATAGCCGTTGCTGTTGCTTGCCCTGTTGTTGCGAAACATCCTGATCGCAATGAAATTGTCATTTATGGCGGAGGCGTTCATTTTTCAAAAGATGTTATTGTTGATAAAGAAGGAAAAAAACTATACGGCATTGCAGTTGAAAATGAAGGAGAATTAGGTTGGGGAAAGCCGATTGAAGGCGTTTTCCTGAAAAAGTTATCTCAAGAACATGGAACAATTGTCGCACCTAGCGATTTTATAAGAAAAATTAAAGTAGGTGATATTTTAAAAATTTTGCCTGTACATTCTTGTATGACAGCCGATTTGCTCAAGCGTTATTTAACAACAGAAGGAAAATGGTTAGAAATGATGCGCTGGTAAAAGGATAATTTTCCCAATAAAAAACGATGAACTACAATTAAGTAATTCATCGTTTTTTTATTGCTATTATTTTTAATATTGCTCTAAAGTGATCTTCTAACACCAGCCGAAAGTGAGACCGCAGAAATTGTATCTTCATGTCTTCCAGAAGTAAAAACGCCTTGTTTATAATCTCCTTGAACAAAAGCCGTAAAGCCTTTTCCAATAGATCTTTCTGCGCCAATACCACCATTAATTGAAGCATAATGATTACTATTCAATTCGCCGTTTTTTGCTAATCCTTCATTGAAACTATCAGCAGAAACCCTAGGATCTTGAAATGCATTTGACATAATACCAGAATAATAGTCAATTTCCTGTAAATCATTATTCACTTTCATGATAAAATAATTGCTCACTCCAGCAACCATATAGAAATCAGTTTCGCCAACAGAAGCAAAATTGTATTTCAAATTAACAGGTACTTCAATCGATTTGGCTTGAACATCAAGTACTCTTCGTTTTGTACCATAAGCTGATGGCTCGAAGTCATATTCCATCTGATTTCTCATACTATAAGCTACTCCTGTTTCAACTCGTAGTGTCTTAGATATTTGATAATCAGCTAATAAACCAACTGTACCGCTAATTTTTTCTTGCTTCTTAGTTACAGGCACTTTCTCAGAAGTACTAATTCTAAACCAATCGGCTGCTATTAATCCTGATAATCTAAATTTGCTTTTAGGCTTTTGCCCTTTAGCATTATCAGGTGCTGCGGGAATAACATCTAATGGAGAAAGATTTTTATTTCTATTTTCCAATAGCTTATAATCCAATGTAGCAATAGCGTTATAATCTATATTTTGCTCTTCTTTTTTAGTTTTAACAACTGGAAGAACTTCAAGATTATTGGTATTAATAAGCGATTGATTTTGTTGTATGTTCTGTATTACATTATTCGAATTTCTTGGTAATAATTCCGCTTTTACGCTTTTCATTACAGGAGCTTGAATAGTTGCAACAGGCATATCGATTAAATTAGACGCTGCTTCTTTTACTTGTTTTTCTTGCACCTTTTTTGGTGGAAGAACTGGAAACTGTGGCTGTATTTTTTGCTCTTGTTTTCCTTTTTGTTCTTCTTCATAGACGAACGGACTAACAGGCAATTGAGCTGGTGTTTCCATTTTTTGTGGTACATTACTCGTTGGCAAAGTTGAAATATTGTCGGTTTTGACAAACTGAACGACCGTCCAGATAGCAAAAGCCATTAAAAATATTTCAATGCTCTTGGCAATGTACAATTTCTGACGCAATGCTGTTGATGTATCTAAATGTTTCTCCATTTCATCCCAGTCGGATGAAGGAGAGGTAGCATCATAATCCCCGATTGCGTCCCGTACTAAATCATCAAAGTAATTATTCTCCATAGTGGGGATATTTAGAAGAAAGCATCATTTTTAGTTTTGTTCTAGCTTTGACCAAATTTGATCGTGATGTACTTTCAGAAATTTTCAATTGTTTTGCTATTTCCTTATGCGAATATCCTTCAATTGCATATAAATTGAATACTGCTCGATAAGCTGGCGATAATTTTTGAATACACAACATAATCTCTTTAGCACTGCATGTGCTAATTGGATCAACCTCGCCACTGGTTTTATGCTGTACTTGATCTAAATCTTCTGTTCTTCGTCGTATGCTCTTGCGGTAGAAATCAATAGATGTATTAATCATGATACGACGTACCCAAGCGCCCAAAGATGTCCCAGGCTTATATTTGTGAATATTTCTAAACACCTTTATAAAACCCTCGTGTAAAATATCCTTTGCATCGTCCAAATTGTTTGAGTATCGCATACAAACCCCTAGCATCTTACTATGGTAAGATTCATAGAGTTGACGTTGCGCCCACTTTTCTTTACGAGTGCAGGCTTGGATTAAGTTACTTTCTTGCTGTTTCAAACTTAGGGCGATATCCATCTACGTTGCTATTAAGGATAACTACTCCAAAAAATATTTCTATTAATTTCTAGATTCTAGATTCTAAAAAATGCACTTAATGCTTAAAAAAATTTGGTTGAAGGTAGCTGTTCCTGTTTTGAAATAGGTTTCTTGGTTATTAAACGTGCTTTTCTTTCCTTTTGCTGCCAAAATGATGTTAAAATTTTATTATTGTTTTAATCATTGCGATAATTTAATATCTATTTTTTTGATTACCAATCAGTTATAAATCAATCTAAGTATTAATCAAATGATTTCAATAATCAAAACAATAATAATACTTACTTTTCTTGTATCACAGCGATTAAAGAAATTTCAACATTGACATTCTTAGGTAACGTTTTTACTGCAACTGCTTCACGGGCAGGAGCTGTATCTTCTTTAAAGTATTTAGCATAAACAGAATTAATAGAGCTATAAAAAACCATATCACTCATAAAAATGCTACATTTTACAACACTCTCAAAAGTTCCTCCAGCCGCAATAAGTACTGCTTCTAAATTTTTCATTACTTGTTCCGTTTCAGCAATAATTCCCGAAGTTACTAGCTTATTAGTTGCAGGATCAATTGGAATTTGTCCAGAACAATAAAGCATACCATTAGCCAAAACAGCTTGATTATACGGCCCAACTGGATTAGGGGCATTGTCTGTATTAATGATTGTTTTCATAAAAAATGATCTTATATTTTGTTGTTTATAATAAAAATAAGGCAATAAAATCTATAAAATTCACCCCCTAATTTTCAATTTTTAATTAAAAAAATGCCAACTCAGGCATTCTCAACTCTCAATTAAAAACCTATTTCCCTTTGAAAGTAGCTCTTCGTTTTTCCATAAATGCGCTTGCGCCTTCTACAAAATCTTCTGTTTCGGCACAAAAACCAAAACTCTCAACCTCTTTTTGAAAGCCATCTACATTTTTATCATAATATGCGTCTATGCATTCTAGTGTCTGAGCAATGGCAATTGGAGCTTTTCTTGCTATTTTTTTAATAATAGCCGTTGCTTTAAGAACTTCTTCGCCATGAGGCACGACATAGTTTGCCAAACCTAAGTGCGCAGCTTCCAACCCTCCGATCATATCCGCAGTCAAAAGTAGTTCTGTCGCTTTACTTTTGCCAATCAATCGAATAAGACGTTGCGTTCCACCATAGCCAGGAATAATACCTAAATTCACTTCTGGTTGACCAAAACGCGCTTTTTCACTTGCTACTCTCAAATGACAAGCCATTGCTAATTCACAACCTCCCCCCAGCGCAAAGCCATTAACAGCCGCAATTACTACTTTAGGGAATGTCTCAATTGCTCTAAAAATATCTTGCCCGCGTTTTGACAATGCTTTTGCTGTCTCAGTCGTCAAACCATCAAATTCGCTAATATCTGCACCAGCTACAAAGGCTCTTTCTCCTGCACCCGTGATAATAATGCCTTTTAATCCTTCGATTTGATGGGCATCCGTTTCAAAAAGCTGTTTTAAATCCGAAAAAGTCTGTCGATTTAAAGCGTTGAGTGCTTTAGGTCGATTCACTGTAACGGTTAAAATACCGTCATTGAGTTCGGTTAGAAGATTTGTATAATTCATTTTAATAAGATATAAATATGGTAATGGTTATTTTTACTTAAATTTTTTCAATGCCTTTGAGCAAAACCCAACCGACTTCGCCATTAGATAATCTAACTTTTTGCCAATCACCAATAATTTCAATCAATCGGATTTTCGTTCCACTATGCAAAGTTTGTATTGTATTACTGTCTTCGTCCGCGCCATCCTTTAAGTCTATAACTGCTTCAATAATCACAGCATCCTGATTTTGATGGATTGCTATATCGCGATTATAACCCAAAATTAGGAATAAAAATCCTAAAAAAGCCATTGCGATTGCACTATAAAAACCTCTTTTTTTCTGTTGTCGATCTTTATTTAATAACCAAATGCCAACTCCTCCGACAGATAATAATAGGAGTATAACGCCCAAAATTCCCCATACAATAGGCTGCATTAAATTATAAGCACCTTTCCAAACAGTAGCGACAACAAACGGCTTGACAGGAACAATATTATCTTTCAATTGATTGTTTGCCAAATCCAAATTATATCGTAAATCCTTAAAACGAGGCTTTAATAATAAGCCTCGTTCATAATTTAAGATGGATTTGCCTAGTTCGTTGTTTTTATAATAAGCATTCCCTAAATTAAAATAAAATGCAGCCGAGTGTTTATTCTGAGTTGCAATTTGTTCATATAAACCAATTGCTTCTGTATAATTTCCTGCTTGATACGCTTTATTTGCTTTTAAAAATAACGCGTTCACATCTTCGGCTTGAAGCTGAACAGAAAATAAAACTAAGACTAATATTACAAATCGCTTCACAGTTATTTTAATTTGATTATTCTAGTTATTTACGCATTATTTACGCGCCAATTTTATCCAATACAAAAGCATATTCAAATGCCATTTCTTTAATTCTTTCGTAACGTCCTGATGCGCCTCCATGTCCTGCGCCCATGTTCGTTTTCAAGATTAATGTATTGTTATCCGTTTTTAATTCTCGGAGTTTTGCTGCCCATTTTGCTGGTTCCCAATATTGAACACGAGGATCATTCAAACCGCCAGTAATCAACATATTCGGATAATCTTTACTTTCTACATTATCGTAAGGCGAATAAGAACGCATATAATCAAAATACGTTTTGTCATTCGGATTTCCCCATTCTTCATATTCCGTTACTGTCAAAGGAATAGTTTCGTCAAGCATCGTATTAATGACATCCACAAACGGCACATCAGCCACAACAACCTTGAATAAATCTGGTCTTTCATTCACAACTGCGCCCATCAATAAACCGCCAGCACTACCACCAGAAATAGCTAATTTTTCAGGACTAGTATAGTTTTCTTTGATCAATACTTCTGCGCAAGCTATGAAATCGGTGAATGTATTTTTCTTATTTAAGAATTTTCCATCTTCATACCATTTTCTTCCCATTTCGCTACCACCTCGAACGTGAGCCATCACAAAAACATATCCTCGATCTATTAAACTTAATCGAATTGTCGAGAAATAAGGATCAAGATTAGAGCCATAAGAGCCATAACCATACAAATAACAAGGATTTTGACCATCCAAATTTAAGCCTTTTTTATAAGCAATCGAAACAGGAACAGCCGTTCCATCTTTCGCAGTGGCAAAAATTCGAGTAGTTTCGTAATCTTTTTTATTATAACCGCCTTTTACTTCATAGACTTTTAATTCTGTAAATTCCTGCGTATTCATATCAAAATCATAAACCGTTCGAGGCGTGATTAATGACGAATAAGTTAATCGAAGAATGCTTGAATTAAAATCTGGATTGCTGCTTGCCCAATAAGTATAAACCGCTTCTGGAAATTCTATATCATAAGATTTTCCACTTTCCAAATTGATAATGGTGATCGCTTTTAAACCATTTTTGCGAGAATAAACGACTAAATGATTTTGAAAAACTTCAATATCACTAATCAAAACAGTATCATCGTGTGCAATAAAAGTTGCCCAATTCTCTTTATTAATATCGTTGGCATCCGCAACCATGACCTTAAAGTTAAGGGCATTTTCATTAGTTAAGATATAAAACTTACCATTATGATGCTCAATGCTATATTCTACTTTTTGCGTTCTTGCAGCAAAGACTTTAAATTCACCTTTAGGATCATTTCCATCTAAATAATGAACTTCGGTCGTCAATTTACTACCCAAATACAAGACAATATATTTCTCATCTTTTGTATTATAAGCCGAAAGAAAATAACGATCATCCTCTTCCGTATAAATCAACGCATCATCAGCAGAATTTCCTAGTTCGTGTCGGTGCAATTGATATGGACGATGCGCCTCATCAAGCATAGAATAAAAGACAGTTTTGTGATCATTCGCCCAAACTAGCGTTCCGCCTGTTCTGAGGATTTGATCTTCTAGCATTTCTCCCGTTTCTAGGTTTTTGAAGAAAATATCGTAATATTCTGAGCCATCGGTATCCATACCAAAAGCTAATATTTTATGATCAAGACTAACTTCATAAGTCCCTAAACTAAAATATTTTTTTCCTTCCGCCAGTTCATTACAATTAATTAAAACTTCCTCTGGAGCGTCTAAACTTTCTTTTTTTCGACAATAAATCGGATAATTTTTTCCTTTTTCCGTTCGAGTATAATAATAGTAAGGTCCATCTTTGATTGGAACAGAAAGGTCCGTTTCGTTAATTCTTCCGACCATTTCTGTATATAATTCCTCTTGAAGCTCCTTTGTGTGAGCCGTCAAGGTTTTCATATAGTCATTTTCTTCTTTGAGATAAGTTAAAACTTTTTCGTTTTTTCGAGTTTCATCTCTAAGCCAAAAATAATGATCCTCCAAAACAACATCATGTACATTTTGAGTATGCAAGATTTTTTCGGCTTGAGGTGTTTGTATATTAGACATATTTTATTCGTTGTGTATTTTTAGACTTGTTCAGTAATTCGCTTCATGAACCACAGTAGAAAAAAGTCATTTATTAAAAGTCGTTTACAAATTTAAAAAATTAAAACATAGCTCGGACATTCTTGTTCTCCATTATTCTATAACAAAGACTTGAACGTCCTTGTTACATTATTTATCGGATTATTATAAATATCAATAAATAACACTAATTTTACAATTCAATACTACATATACCTTATAATAATAGTATTTTCATAAAAAAAATTAACATTTTTTAATAAATTATCAGCACGATGGCATCTATTGAATTAAAGGAATTGAAAAGTGAAGATGGAGAAATAATTAGTCCAGCTCTTCCTGATGGCGTAAAAAATTACTTAATTGATATAGACGGTACTGTCACAGAAGATGTACCAAACGAAGAACCAGAAAGAATGGCAACTTGTTTACCATTTCCAGATGCTTTAGAGGTGATTAAAGGATGGTATGCAGAAGGTCATATTATTACATTTTTCACTTCAAGAGTTGAAGAACATCGAGTAGTAACCGAAACTTGGTTAAAAGAACATGGTTTTCCGTATCATGGATTATTAATGTGTAAGCCACGCGGTGGTAATTATCATTGGATTGATAATCATATCGTTAGAGCGACAAGATATAAAGGCAAATTTACCAATTTGGTAAAGAAACAAGAAGAAATTGAAGTTTTTGAAGATTAAAACTTGTTTAAATTTTAAGATAAAACCTAAAGATCCGATCTCTTTGAGAGATCGGATCTTTATCATTTCAACCGAAAAAAACGTAAAAGTCAGAAAATCAATGAATTATCTTCTTTTTTTTGATAAAAAAAAGGTTTTTCAAAAAATATTAGTATTTTTGCACTCGCTTTTAGCATTTTATATGCTCTAAAGTCAGTTTTTTATTTTTAAACGCATAAATACATTGAAATGCGAAATTACGAATTGACGTTCATTATCGATCCAGTGCTGTCGGGTGATGAAATTAAAGCGACAGCAAACAAGTACATTGACCAAGTAAAAGCTGCGGGCAGTGAGATTGTTTATATTAATGAGTGGGGTTTACGCCAATTAGCTTACCCTATTAACAACCGTTCAACAGGGATTTACTATACCATTGAGTTTGCTCACGAAACAGGAGCTTTGGTTGATGAAGTAGAATTAGCGCTTCGTCGTGATGAAAAAGTCATGCGCTTCTTAACTGTCAAGTTGGATAAATTCGGTGTAAAATACAACGAAGATAATCGTGCTGGAAAAATTGGTGCTTACAAACGCCAAAAAGCAATCGAGCGTGCTGCTAGACAAGAAGAAGAGAAGAAGAACAGAAACAACCGCAAAGGTGGACACAGAGGTAGAAGACGTTAAAAAATATTTTTTTAACCAATTCTATTGGACTTCTTTTTTCAATCAAAGACATTTTTTATTTATTAATTTTTTAAAGTCGAGGGCAAAACCATGGCAAGTAGAGATGATATAAAGTTTTTAAGCAATCCGAAAATCGGAAATAATCGTAAGAAGTATTGCCGCTTTCGTAAGTTTGGTATCAAATACATTGATTATAAAGACAAAGATTTCCTAGATGGATTTGTGAATGCACAAGGTAAAATTTTACCACGTCGTATCACAGGTAACTCTTTGAAATATCAACGTAAGGTATCTTCTGCAATCAAGAAAGCACGTCATTTGGCAATTATGCCATATTTAACGGATTTATATAAATAGCGTTTTTCGTTTACTCGAATGTTTTTTGAATATTATTAAAAAATTTGAATAACATTCTGAATGATAAACATCTTTTTAAAACAGATTTAAAGAAATATTCAAATGCAAGTTATATTAAGTAAAGATATAGAAAATCTGGGCAATGCGAATGATGTAGTTAAAGTAAAACCGGGATATGGTAGAAACTATCTCATTCCTCAAGGATTCGCAAGAATAGCTAATAAGAGAAATATGGCTAATTTAGATAAAATTATTCAGGAGCAAAATGCTGCTGCTGAACAAATTTTAGCTGCTGCCAAAGCTATTGAAAGCAAATTGTCTGGAGTATTATTAAGAACTGCTGCTAAAGCAGGTACTAGTGGTAAAATCTTTGGTAGTGTTACTAACGTACAAATTGCCGAAGCTATCCAAGCTCAAATTAGCGAAACTATAGATAGAAGAACAATTACTTTACTTGAAGAAGTTAAAGAATTGGGTACTTATGCTGCGGAAGTCAAATTACATGACCAAGTAACAGTTAAGGTTAACTTCGAAGTATACGAAGACAAGTAGTTTTAATTGAAAATTGATAATTAGGAGTTGAAAATACCTGAGTTGGTGCGTTTTTAATTTGTAAATTATTAATTGAATTTTAATCTTCTAGTTAGTTAAAAGCGAAATCATCTGCATTGAGTAGATGATTTCGCTTTTTTATACGCATTTCAATTAAAGATGTCGCATATAAAACCTTTCTTTTGAATTTATACCTCATCCTCAATTCAAATGCGTATTATTTAATAAAGAAGCTCCTAAAATACGCGAACTTAGGCATTCTCAATTCCCAACTATCAATAAAAAAAGCCATACTGCACAAAGCAATATGGCTTTTTTAATAATCAAAAATTAATTCACGCCGACTCAGGCATTTTGAACTATCAATTAATAATTAATCTAATTCTTTTTGATTCTTTCTTCTCCTGTAACACCTTCTAAGATGTAATTTGCAGGTACAGAACTTGGTCCTTCAAGAATACTAAATTCAACACGACGATTTTGCTCATGTTCAGCATCTGAACATTTCACACCATTGCCACACTGATTTGTCAACTTAGATTCCCCATAGCCTTTAGCGACTAAACGAGAAGGAGCGATACCTTTACTCACTAAGTATCTAACCGCAGAATCTGCACGACGTTGAGATAATCTTTGATTTGGAAGATCACGACCTTGAGCATCTGTATGTGCTGAAATTTGAATTTTAGTAATTGCAGGGAAATCAGTTAATAACTGAAGTAATTTATTCAATTGTGGCTCTGCATCTGCACGGATAGCATGCTTACCTAAATCAAAATTAATTCCTGGTAAACGCAAAGGACGATCTTTAGAAACAATAACAGGCTCAACTAAAGACAATTTTTCTTTTAAGACAATTGTCTTTGAAACACCTTCCGTAGTGAACTCTTGAGAAGCAGATCCATATTGATCTTTACTTGCTGTAATTCTATATTTAGTACCTTTCTTTAAGTCTTTCCAAGAAAAACCACTTTTATCAGCACCGCCAGTCCTTCTATATCTAGGATTGTTTGTTACTTCTACTGGTCCAGAAGCGCCAATTTCTTCCAAAGTAACAGTTGCACCAGTCAATTTCTTTCCTGTATTAGTAATAATCGCAACATCTAAATCAATGACTACGATTTCAACTAAAGTAACTTTTTCTTTAAATGTTTTGCTTGAACTAATACCAGCAGTAGAGATTTCAAACTCAGCAGGTTTATAGCCATTTTTAGTAGCCATTACCTTATAAGTTACATCTCTTTTCAAATCTTTCCAAGAGAAGAAATTGCTTCTAGCATTATTTTGAACATCTTTATCAGACGATTCGATTAGTGTTAAAGTAGCTCCAGATAAATCATTTCCTTTCTCATCAAATGCTAATACTTCTAAATCAACATCAACAGGAATAGGATAATCTAACGTATAAATATCATAACAACAAGTTGATGATTTGCCTGCAATTGCAGAAGAACCACCAGAACGATTAGAAACAACTGTTCCTTTATACCCTGTTTTATCTAAAGAATAATACATATCATCAGTAGATGAATTAACTGTTGCGCCTAAATTTTTAACACCAGACCAACTCACACCACTTTGTTTAGCTGAAAATACATCATAACCACCCAAACCAGGATGACCTTCCGTACTAAAGTATAATGTATTATCACTATGGAAAGGAGATTCTTCATTTGCAATTGTATTGACAGGAGCGCCAACATTAACAGGTGCAGCAAATTTTGCTCCGTCCTGCTGAACAGCGTAATAAAGGTCATAACCACCACGACCACCAGACATATTAGAAGTAAAGAATAAAGCCGTACGACCATTAATCTCACCTAATGCTGGGTGCTTACTTGTAAAGTTATCACCATTAACACCACCTTCAATTTTCGCTGCATCTGTCCAGTTTCCTCCAGATTGGAAAGAAACATAAATATCACAAGTAGCAGTAGTACCTTTTAATTGACAACGAGAAAAATACAAAGCATTGCCATCTTTAGAAATCGCAACATGAGCATTATGAATACCTAACTTATTAATTGCTCCATCAAGTGCTTGTCCTGAACTCCAAGTACCGCCATTATTAGTACTTTTATATAATTGAGAAAACTCGCTATTGACTTTTCCTCCAGATTTACCATCAGGATTTAATTCAATTAATACATCAGAACGAATAGCTGAGTAATACAATTCATTACTATTTTCTCCAGCATAAACAGCACCAACGTCCGAATAAGGAGAATTCACTCCAGTTCCAGCGTTTTTGACGATTACTTTAGGATCAGCTTTTGATTCTCCAGCTAATTTAATTCCTTGCAATTCAATTTTAGTTAAAGCAACATTATTTGCGTTTGTGCCATATTTAGCATAAGACTCAAATTGCTCTTTAGCTTCTTTATATTTACCATCCATTTTCAAGACTTTCGCAAAGTAAAAGCGCTCTTCTTGAAAAGCTTGGTCTTTTTTATCATTATTCAATAACTCTTGATAAGCCAATGCAGCAGCAGGATAATCGCGCATCATCATTTCACCAAAAGCAATATTTCTTAAAGATGCTTGATCTTTCGGTAATGATTTTCTAACTTTTTTAGCCCATTTAACAGCATAATAATAGTTAGTTGCTTCTTCTTGCTTTTTAACTTCATTTTGCTTTTCGCTAAGCGGAATACCTCTAATAGGCTGCGCGATTGCAATAGTTGCAGTGAAGAGTATAACAGAGAAAAGAAAGATAATTTTTTTCATTGTTAATATTTTTATTTCTTTTTAGAAAAAGGTTTCTCTCAGCAATACTTGTTGTCTGATAAGAAACCTTTTATATCATTCATATTAAAATTAGAATCTTGGACAGAAGATAACAGGCTTACTCTTAGGCTCAGAGAAAATACGAGCAATATAAGATACACCTAATTCAAAACCGCCTTGAGAATTACTAATACTATTCAAGTCAGAAATGTTAATATCATAACTAATTCCTGCTCTCAAACGATCATACTGAATAGCTAAAATTGCATTAGTCGCATCACCAACACGCCAACCTTGACCATATTGAAGTAAGAAATTATCTTTTACACGATATCCAATCATTAAAGCACCATTCACTTCTTGTGCATTTCCTAATGTTTGGAATAATAAAGTTGGTGTTAAAACCCATTTTGCATTCAAATCAATATCCGCTTTTGCATGTGCTGTTACACGAACATCTAATGCTTCCGTTGCTTGAAACCCATCTACAGGAGCATTCAAGTGACCTGCACTTACACCAGCATTAAGTTTAACTTTATCACTAAGTGGTGTTGAAAGGTTAATACCTGCACTAATATCTGCAAAAGAAGAATTTTCTGCAAAATTAGTGGCATCCGAACTAATACCTAAAAAACCTCCAGTACTAGAGTCCCAATTATCCGCCATTTCAATCAGCGTCCGATCTACTCTACGAGATACATTATTATATTGTCCTCCAATCGAAATAGTCGTTTTGCCTACTCCGATATGATAAGCAAGTGATGCTCCCATTACCGTATTTTGGTAATTATATGCTCCTACTTGATCACTCAAAACAGAAATTCCCACACCAATCCAATCGCTAGATCTAAAACCACGAATGATAGGTGCATCAATATAAAAAGAAGGTGTCCTAAACGGATTGCCTAGTACACTTGCCCATTGATCACGATAAACACCACCTATACGGAAAGTACCTTCGTACGCACCAGTAAGGGCAGGATTAAGTGTCAATGGTGACATATCAAATTGCGTAAAGTGGAAATCCTGCGCTTTTACGTCAGCAGTTCCCACTGTGGCAATAATGGTAAAAATAAGAAGTAGAGTTTTAAATCTCATTATAGCCTGTTTTTGTTGCGAAATCATGAGAAAATAATACATTCATAATTTTAATGAGTAGTTAATACTCTTATAAAATAATTATTTTTTATTCACTTTTTCATTCATTAAATAACTTTGACTGATGATGAAACAGGCAGTATCATTTTTCTTTGGTTAAAGCCTTTTCATCTTTAAATCTTATTCAAAAGTTGTATTACAATTAAATTATTTGAGGATTTAAAACTTAATAAAGAAATAAATTTCAAAACCCACAAATATAAACTCACATATAAAAAAGCTTAATGCATTGATTAGAGCCTATTTACAATTAAAATTTGGTGTCGCAATTTAACGGTAAAACCTAAATTGACCAACTATAATGTAGGTTAAATTAAATTTGGTTGGTTTAAAAATATTAGATTTTTTGTTTTTTGTAACTTCAATGACCTATAATACCTGATATTTTTGCAGCAAAAAAACAAAAAGGCATAATGGAAGAAATAGTTTTATTTTCATCACTTATACTTTTTATTTACATTTGTAAGGAGTGAAACCTCAATCAATAAGGAATTTCAGCCCTTTTATTCACTTATTATCACAAGGTGTTTTTTACAAAAAAACAATATAAAATTTATGAATATTTACCAAGAAATATGGGATGCAGACCAAGCAGGAAATGGCATTCAGCCTATTTTGAAAGGTACAAATGGTGATGAGAATACAGGCTATGTCGTTATCAATGAACAAAGAGGAGATAATAATACGCATAAGCTTTTCCCTAAGGTTGTCATTCCTAAACATAAGGAAGAGACTTATAAATTATGTAGAAAATTATTCAATAATTATCGTTTAAATCGCTCTCAATATGAAAGATCTTCTTTAGCAGAGACACAAGAAATTCATGAATTGTTAGAAGCTATTGTAGACACCAAACCGATGAAAGTCGTCCGCAATTATTTGACTGGACAAACAGGCGAAGCTTACACTTCTTCTCGATGGTATAATATTCTAAAAGAGATTTATTTCACGACTTTTCGATTAGGAAGTGGCGCGACTTTGACAGGGTTTGAACATTTAGTTGTTGGAGAACAGAAATACGACAAAGTAAGTGGTTATCATTTTTGGTATAAGTATTTCTTGGATGATAGTTATGATTATTTATATAGCGATGATATTCAATATTTGGGAACAAAATCTAGTAGAGCAGACTTGCAAGTACCCGAAACTTCTACAATCGCTTTTAAATGGGATGCAATAGATTATGATACAGGAAGAAAAGAATCATTATATAAAAGTGCAGGTGGTTTTTTCAATGGCTGTAGTATTGAAGGGCTTTTGGCAATTGGTGCTTTAAGGTTCGATTATAAAGCACGTGCACCAAAAGAAGCAGTGATTAATGGTGCAAAATACAATTTAGTTTTATACCGTAATAATCGACAAATGATTACTTACTATCCAGATTTCATCGGAATTGTAGATAGAAGTCAGATCGGTAAGACAATAAGAACGAAACCAAAACGGGTAGTTAAGAAAACAACAACTAAGAAGAAAAATACAGTCGTTGAAGTACAGAAACTGCCAGAATTAAGCGTTCGTATTATAGCAGGATTAATTAATCCAATCGGAACAGATAAAGGCAATGAAACTATTACTTTATTAAATACTAATCCTACCTCAGTTAATTTGAAAGGCTGGCGCATTGAGGATAAAAAAGGAAGAGGAAACACTTTAGATGTGATTATTCCAGCAGGCGGAACAACCGTAATAAAACTAGAAAGCGGATCAACAAGCCTCCGAAATACTGGTGGTGTGATTAACTTAGAAGATCATGAAGGTGTTTTGATGGACACGGTGTCATACTCGCGTAATCAAGCTAGTGAAGAAGGTTGGACAATTGTTTTTTAAACAGTTAACAGAAAAATAAGGTTGTAGGTATTGAAAATCTACAACCTTATCTTTTTAATAAAATCACGCCAACCTAGGCATTATCAATTCTCCATTATCAACTATCAATTAATTAAACCTTTTATGATGACCGTTTCAATTAAGTCACTTCCAAAAGAATAGGGCAAAAAGGCAAGTGAAGGTATTTTTTTGGTAATCAATACATTAGCAAATTTTCCTTTGGCAATAGTTCCTAATTCTTTACCAACACCCATCGCATAAGCTCCATTAATTGTAACAGCATTGATCGCTTCTTCGGGTGTCATTTTCATTTTCAAGCAAGCCAAAGACAAGACAAAAGACATTCTTCCTGATGGTGTAGAACCAGGATTATAGTCCGATGCTAAAGCTACAGGAAGTCCAGCTTCTATCATTTTTCGAGCAGGAGCGTATTCCAAACCTAAGAAAAAAGCAGTAGAAGGCAGGATTGTTGCCATCGTTTCTGAGCCATGAAGTGCCTTGATTTCAGCAAAACTAGTGCATTCGAGGTGATCAACCGAAAGCGCATTATTCGCTACTCCAACTTGAACTCCACCCGAAAAATACAATTCATTCGCATGAACTTTTGGACGCAAGCCATATTTCCAACCTGCTTTTAAAATGCGATCAGTTTCTTCCGCTGTAAAAAAACCTTTTTCACAAAAAACATCGCAATAATCAGCCAAACCTTCTTCGGCTATTTTGGGCAACATTTCATCAATTAATAAATCAATATAACCTTCGCGATTATCTTTATATAATAACGGAATAGCATGAGCCCCCAAAAAAGTAGCTTTAATAGTCATGTTCGTATTTTCGCGCAAGCGACGCACTACTCGAAGCATTTTTATTTCGCTTTCGAGCGTTAGACCATAACCGCTTTTGATTTCTACCGCGCCTGTTCCATATCCTTTGATTTCTTGCAAACGAGCATAAGCTTGCTCATATAATTCATCTTCCGTAGCGTTTTGCAGATTCTTAGCCGAATTGTGAATACCTCCGCCACGTTCTGTGATTTCTTCGTAAGATAATCCATTAATTCTATCCTCAAATTCACCTTCTCTACTACCATGATAGACCAAATGTGTATGAGAATCACACCAAGTCGGCATTACAATTTTTCCAGTAGCGTCTATCGTTTGATCCGCTTTCACTGGGCAATCATCCATTTTTCCAAATGCCACAATTCGTTCATTCTCTATTAAAAGAAAAGCATTATCAATTGTTGGTAAGTGCTTCATATCTGCGCCTGCGACCCATTTTCGAGGCGTTTCTTCTACTTGAATAAGCGATTGAATATTTTTAATTAATAACTTCATTGTTTATCTTATTTTGAATAGCTTATTGTAAAAATACGATTACTATTTTAGTTAATAGAATAATTTTCTCGAATTAAATCGTATTCATATTTTTTTATAAAAAACAAAACCATGAACATGAATAGAATAATAAACCTTATAACGTTCTTAGTTTTCTCAAATGTCATATTCTATATTTCTTGTAATTCAGATGAAGATAAAAATGTAAAGGTTATTTCCGTTAATCCAGCACATTTTATAACAAGTAATTTGATTGGAGACATTGAACAAAAAACCGTAAGATTAAAAGGCGTTAAAACTCTATGTTATGTTATAAAATCAAATTCTCAAGCTACTGAACATGAAATAGGACCTTGGTGTCCAGATCATTTGGATGATAAAAAAGAAAAAGGCGGAATTTGGTTCAAGGATGGAAAAGTATATGATGTTTCAGGTCATTTTATCGCGGAATTAGCTGAATTTTATAATGATAAAAAATGGAAATTATATAGAAAGGACGGCTCAATCAAAGTGACGAAAACAAAAGAAGGATGCTTGGGTGCAGCAAAACCTAATGTGGAAAGAGAGTACAAAATCATTGCGTAGAGTGTTTACCTGAATATTTTAAACATCAAATCACAACTTTTGTAATACCTGTAACACCTACTTATAAAAGTTCTTCTCGAAGGCTCAAGAGAGATGGTATCGGATTGGCTTTTAATGGAGTTAAATTCGATCCGCCAGCACCAACTCATGCCATATTAGCAGCACATACTATTGCACCTTTAGACGATCATGGCGGGCATGCGAATCCTCACGGTGGTTATCATTATCACGCGGGAGAGCCTGGAGGCAATCAAATCATTAAATGTTTACATGGAATACCAAGCACTATAAAAGTAAAAGAATAAAAATCTCCACACTTAATAATGAGTAAAAATGGCAATAAATCCATATAAGGTTTATTGCCATTTTTATATTAATTAATAACGAAAAAATTTGATTATCCGAATAAACCCGAACTCAAATAACGATCTCCACGATCACAAATAATACTAACAATTACCGCTGGTTCAGTTAATGATTTAGCTAATTCTAAAGCAATAAATCCTGCACCTCCGCTACTCATTCCTGCAAAAATGCCTGCTTCTTTTGCAAACCTTTGCGTCATACTTTTAGCTTGTTGTGTATTAACAAAACGAATATCATCAACTCGATCTGGATTGTATATTCGGGGCAAAAATTCTGGCGACCACTTGCGAATACCAGGAATACGAGAGCCTTCTTCGGGCTGTGCGCCAATGATTTGAACCGCTTTATTTTGCTCTTTTAGGAATTTGGAAGTTCCCATAATCGTCCCTGTCGTTCCCATACTAGAGACAAAATGCGTAATTTTACCACCTGTATCTTTCCAAATTTCAGGTCCAGTTGTTTTGTAATGCGCCAGATAATTATCGTCATTACCAAATTGATTCAACATATAATAGCCTTCTTCATCAGCCATTTGTTGAGCAAGTGTCCGAGAATGTTCAATCGTTTTATTAATATCGGTCAAAATGACTTTTGCACCATAGGCTCTCATCGTATCGACGCGTTCTTTGGTCGCTTTTGCAGGCATTAAAACCGTCATATCCAACCCAAAAGAAGCCGAAACCATCGCCAAAGCAATCCCCGTATTTCCGCTTGTCGCTTCTACTAATTTGGTATTTTTATTAATATCTCCACGCTTTAACGCTTCATTAATCATATTAAAAGCTGGTCGATCTTTGACGCTTCCTGCTGGATTATTGCCTTCGAGTTTGCCATACCAAGTTACATGATCTGGAATTTCTGGAAAGTTAATTTTAACTAACGGCGTATTTCCTATTAATTGACTGATGTTTTGTGCTGTCATTGTTTATTTTTTCAAGTTTGTATCTAATATTTTTTGGTTGCCTTTTGCCGAATAATAGATTTTTGCGAAAGGTGCAACGCTTCTTGTTATCCAAACATTACCACCTATAATACTGTTGTGTCCAATAATTGTTTCACCGCCTAAAATCGTCGCACCTGAATAAATCACGACATTATTTTCGATAGTCGGATGGCGTTTTTGTCGTGCCATTGACTTATCAACGCTCAACGCACCTAACGTAACGCCTTGATAAATCTTGACATCATCACCTATTTTTGTCGTCGCACCAATCACTATTCCTGTGCCATGATCTATACAAAATCGTCGTCCTATCGTCGCACTCGGATGAATATCAATGCCTGTTTTTCCATGAGCAAACTCCGTAAAAATTCTAGGCAAATAAGGCACATCAAGACTACAAGCTAAATGGGCAATCCGATAAATTGCAATCGCAAAAAAACCAGGATAAGTCCGAATTACTTCTTTTTCATCAATTGCAGCAGGATCACCTTCAAGGATTGCTCGGCTATCTTCCAAACATTTTTCATAAATTTCGTCAAGACCACTAAAAAAACATTGACAAACACTCATCACGCTATTTCGTTGACAAGCTTCGGTCTTAATGAGCAATTTTTCAAAATCTAATTTCAATTGATTAAAGCGTGTTTCTACTTCAAGAGGAGAAGCAAATCGAATAGTATTAAGTTCAGGAAAAAGGAATTGTAACAAATCCGTCAAAAAAAGTTCAACTTCTTTCGATCCTGGAAAAGCTTTTGGTTGTTGATGAGCTTGATATATCTTTTTTAAAAATGCTTGTTTCATACTTATATTATCAATACATGAACATATTTATAAGTATACATAATAAAATGGAAAAAGTTGGCTAATTCTAATTAGACTTTTAAAAGAAAAAGGCAATTCTAAACACCCAAGTATTTAGAATTGCCCTTTTTCAGATTTTTAAAATTTATCCGATTTGTGTTCTTTTTGTTAAACGTAATTTCTAAACATCTGAATAGCAATCGCAATTAATAAAATTCCAAAAGTTTTACGCAAAGTAGCTAAAACCTGTGGCGAAATTTTTTGAGATAACCAGTCAGATGATTTTAAAATAAAAAAGATAATCATCAGATTGATTAAAATTCCTGCTATGATACTATAATTATCATAATCCGCTTTTAAAGCAATAATCGTCGTCAATGTTCCTGCGCCTGCCGATAATGGACATGCACTCGGCACAATACTACCCGAGCCGCCTTCT
>CAKZLL010000369.1 GCA_937125475.1 uncultured Saprospiraceae bacterium
TTACTTTTCCACTCAAAATTTTACCTTATGCTTTAATTTGGATATTATTGACCTTTTTATATTTGGTCATGCCGAATAAAAAGGTGGACTTCCTCGCAGCATTAATTGGTGGAATTATTGCGGGTACAGCTTATCAAGTCACGCAATGGGGCTATATTACTTTTCAGGTCGGAGCATCAAATATGAATGCCATTTATGGTAGTTTTGCAGCTATTCCTTTGTTTTTAATTTGGCTTCAATTAAGTTGGTTAATTGTCCTTTTTGGGGCAGAATTATGCTCTGCTATCCAAACAGTTGATGAATACGACCAGCGAAAAGATGTAGAAGAAATTAGTCATGATTACAAACGACTGCTCACTATTTGGGTTACTCAAACGATTATTAAGCGATTTGTAGACGAAGAAGTACCATTGAACGCGACACAACTACACGAAAGACTGGGTATTCCAATGCGTTTATTAAGGATAATTTTAGAAAACTTAGTAGATTGCAAAATTATTTCTACGACCCCTCTCAATAAAAGAACTGCTTATCAACCCGCACGCGACATTGAAAAACTGAGTATTCATAAGATTTATAGATTAATTGATCAAATTGGCACGAATCGTCTGAACATTGAGAATAGTGCGGCTTTAGAAGATATTACTAAGGCATTGGCTGTTCTAAAAACGGATGAAAAACAGTCTGACGGGAATTTAATTTTAAGAAATATTTAATAGTCTTTATTAACAAAAATTAATAGGTCTACAAAATCATCTTTTAATTTTCGACTATAAGAACCTTTGTCAATAAAGACTAATTATTACAACATAAATGAAAAGAACGGTTGATATTCTAATCCTTTCGGATACGCATTTAGGAACTTTTGGCTCAAGGGCGAAAACATTGCTAAAATATTTAAATACCATTGAGCCTAAAATGCTAATTATCAATGGAGATTTAATTGATATTTGGCAATTTACGCGCCTCTATTTCCCTAAAGCTCATTTGGATGTTCTTAGAAGAATTATGGATATTATTCGATCAGGTATTCCAGTTTATTACCTAACAGGCAATCACGATAATTTACTCCGAAAATTCACACCGTTATATTTGGGTAGTTTTCAATTGTTGGATGAATTAGAATTAGAAATTGACGGAAAACGAACCTGGATTATTCATGGCGACAAATACGACAAAACCATTAAAGCACGTTTGCCTGCTATTTTGGGCGGTACAGCCTATCATTGCCTCATTATCGCGGATCGTTTATTCAATCGTTTTACAAGTATTTTTGGTATTCGACCTATCCGAATTTCAAAAGGATTAAAAGATTTCTCTAAGAAAATGGCTAAAAAAGTCAATGATTTTGAGCAAGAAGCCTTGAATGTAGCAATTGAAAATCAATATGATAGCTTAATTTGTGGTCATGTTCATCGTTATCAAATGCGAACAGTAACAAATGAACACGGGAGCATTTTTTATTTAAATTCAGGTGATTGGGTCGAAAATGCGTCTTCTTTAGAGTTTAATAATGGGAAATGGCGCATATTTAGGTATGAAGTTGATTTTGAAAATACCGAAACGGAAGCATCGAAAGTTAATGTATGAAAATACTTTTTGGGGTACAAGGCACAGGAAATGGGCATTTGAGCAGAGCAAAAGAGGTTATTCCATATTTATTAAAATATGGAGAAGTCGATTTATATGTAAGTGGCACAGAAGCGGAAGTGAAATTACCTTATCCTATCAAGTATAAAAAACATGGGATTAGTTTTGTTTTTGGTCAAAAAGGCGGAATTGATGTTTTGAAAACACTTAGAATTTTGCGCCCTATTCGGTTGTTTCGTGATTTAAAAAATTGCCCAATCAAAAATTACGATATTATTATTAATGATTATGAGCCAATCACGGCTTGGGCTTGCAAAATGCGTGGTATGCCTTGCTATGGATTAAGCCATCAAGGCGCTTATCTTTCCGAGAAATCGCCCAGACCTACCAAAATAATGAGATATGGAGAATGGTTTTTAAAACAATATGCTCCTGTTTCCTCTATTCAAGCATTTCATTTTGCGCGATATGATGATTTTATCAATACGCCTGTCATTCGGAGCGGCATTCGACAAATGAAAGCTACTCAACAAGATCATATTGCTGTTTATTTGCCGTCAATGAGCGATAAAAAACTAGTTGCTATTTTTTCAAAAATCCGCACTATTCGATGGAAGGTTTTTTCAAAAAGAACTAAAAAATATTACGTAGAAGGGAATGTAGAAATATTTCCAGTGAGTGGCATTGAGTGGGAAAAAGCTTTAGCTAGTTGTGAAGGTGCAGTGATGGGCGCGGGTTTTGAAGGGCCAGCAGAGGCTCTTTTTTTAAAGAAAAAACTCTTTGTTGTTCCTATGTTTATGCAATATGAACAACAATGCAATGCCGCGTCTTTAGAAAAAATAGGTGTCCGAGTAGCTTGGAAAATCAGGGCAACTTTTGAGGATGAATTGCGTGATTGGCTGCGACAAGTTAAAATAATAAAAGTCGATTATCCAGATGAAACGGATCTAATCATTCAACGAATTTTTAAATAAGAAAAAGTACGTAATTATTCTATATAAATTTTACTTACCTTTAGTACAACATAAAATTTCTACGGCTTTAATCATGCAACACCATGTCAAGTTTATTAAAAAAGGGAAATTATTGAGCCATTTAGATTGGTTTTACCTTAACAATTATCTTTTTAACAAATGCTACAAAAGAGCTTTAAATTATCACTAGGTGTTTTCGCTATTTGGCTATTTATTGCTGTGATTATACCATTTTGTACACAAGAAAAAAACACTCAACAGGTTTTAAAACATATCAAAGCCAATGACATTGATACACGAGCATTGTTTTATACAGAAAGCGAAGCCGCTGTAAAAGTAGCGTTTTTGATGTGTCGGACGAGAAAATAACTCCTTTTATAGAATTTTCAATATGGTTGGATGCATTACTAAAACATTTCATTCAATTTATCGTATGATTTTTTGAGACATCATTTATATTATTTACTTATTACTCTTCAACTATGGATTTATTAACACAAGGCACCTCATTTTTCAAAAAAATTTTTAGTACAAATAAAGCGATAAAAACTTTCAAAGATGAGTTTATTGAAGCTACTATTGATTGGATACGCCCAATTTTTTTAGAAGAAAATAAACGATTGGTAACTTACTTAGAGGAAGGTAATTCAGAAAAAATTGACTCTAGACTAACAGATACTTTAGACGATTTACTTACTCATAATCTAGCTTTCAAAACGGAACTAGAAAGGATATTAAAAGAAGCCGAAAATCATAAAACAAACACTACTAACACAGACAATTCTATTGGAAAAGGTGCAACCCTTACCAATAGTACAATGGTAGGAGGAAATCAGTCGTATACCAATAGTCATAATACAAGCAACTCAAACAATACAAATACCACAATCAATCATATCCACCAATATACAGGATCTCAAATTCATGAGCTTCTTCCAGAAGAAATAGGGAAAGATAGTCCAACTAAAAATTTACCACCTACTTTTTTTAATGTCAAGAAGTTATTAAGACAAGATCGAATGAGTGATGCAATTGAGTTATTAGCAGACATTATAGAAGAAGGGAATTATCGAAGCCTTTATGAAGAGATGATTACTAACTTTTCATCTCGTTGGTACAGATTAAAGAGGAAAATTCAAAGTGGTGCAATATCTTATGAAAATGCTGCTGTTGCAAAAACAACTCTAAATAGTTCAATTCTTTCAACAGTAAATGACATGAAGAATGAAATATAATTGAACATAAATAAATGGAAAAAGCCTTACAAATAATATTTGCAAGGCTTTTTTCGTAATATCTAATTTTAAAATTTCGAATTAATTTAGATTATAAATTACAGTAACAAGTACGATTTCCTCCATCATCACCATTAGTTTTATGAGTAGTACTAGCACTCATAACCGTAAGATTTTTCGTTGTACTAAATACAGTTTTCGCATTTTTATATATGCGAGAATTATTTTTTCTAGATCTAGCAATACTCTCTGTTTTAGTTGAAATATCTACCCATGTACCAAGTCCACCATTAAGATAAACATATTCTGATAGTTTTATGTCAATACTTCCTGTTTGACTCATACGAGATGCTCTATCTCTTTTCCATTTGCCTCTACGGTTTTGATCTTCATGTTTTGTATCTGCTTGAACTTGTTCAAATGGACCAGATGCGTGATGATCAATAGCTCCTATCATTCTATGATTTGTACGACCAAGTCTATAACTTTGAATACAGTTTGTTAATTGCGCTCTTGAGTTTGAAATAGATTTAACTTCTACTGGGTAAACTGTTAATGATCGCATATTTTGATTACCAGCCTTGAAAGCAGAATAATCAGCAACATTTAATTCATAAACTGTTTCATGAGTAAGTTTAAATACTTTATCACCTGCTTGAAATTCGCCATTTTTGTTAGCAATTACAGAAGCCAAGATAAAAGGAATTTCAGCTTCAATAGTTGGTTCTCCATTTTTTTCAACGACTTCGATGATATTTTCATAATCATCAAGATTAAGTTGGTCAAATGCATCATCAGACATTTCCATTAATTCCTCATACGCATCATAAGAAGATTCAAAGGTTGGAAATTTTTCATTCAATTTACTAATCAATGTAGGATCATTATCAAGAGCAGCAAAATAAGTCTCAACTGCTGCTTCATCTGCAAAGATCAATCTTCCTTCCGAGAATGTAACATCAGCCAAAAGCTTCATAGGTGATGTTGAAATTTTAGTATTGTCCTTTGACATCGTTTGACTATCTACAGGAACTGCTTCGTTTTTTGAACAACTCCAAATCAAGATGGAGGTTAGGGCAATAAATAATACCTTTTTCATTTCTAAAATGTTTGGTTCTTTATGATTTTATGTGGTTTTGTATCTTAGCAAAAAAGTTTGCTAATGAATTTACTTGAAATATTTGAAGAA
>CAKZLL010000370.1 GCA_937125475.1 uncultured Saprospiraceae bacterium
TAACTGAACCTTAGTAATAGGGCTTGGATAAAATCGACTACTTTCTTTTAGGCACTTTACTGCATTATTAAAATCACCTAAATTGAGATAAATATTGGACAAATCATAATAATCAATTCCTAAAGTTCCCTGAAAAACACTTGAATCTTTTAGCATTAGTTTAATCCCTTTCTCATAATGTTCTATTGCAATAGGATACATTTTTTTTTCTCTGTATACATTAGCTAAATAAGTATAATAAACGCCAAACCTTGGATGATCTTTTGGATCTTTAGATACTTCCATCCCTTTTTTTGTCGCTTTGATTGCTTCATCATACTTGCCAAGCTCTGAATATATTTCCCCTAATTTAAGGTAAGTAGGAGAAAGTTCATCTGCTACATAAATATTGTATACTTCATTTTCATAAAAGAACTTTTCTCCATAAATAATAGCTTGGTCAAAATCATTAAGAAGATGAGATTGAACCATCTTACATTTATAAACATAAACAGCATATCTTTTACTTTCTTCTCCCTGTGAATTTGCTAGGTGATCCAAATCTGTAATAAGAGAATCACTCAAATCATATTCTCTTCCAGTCATAAGGTGATAGATAAATTTTACGGATTCAGCAAAATATTCAGGTAAGTCATCTTTTACACACTCTCTACTTTTAAGTCCGTATTTAATAGCCTCCTTATTATCTTCAACCGATTCACTCAATGCTGTATAAGCAAATTTCAAAGCTGGGATATTTTTTTTATTAGGAAACTCTTTTTGTCCTAAGGTTATCACAGCAAAAGCTAGGTTTTCTGCCTCTTCATAGCGACCTTCTGCGCCAAATAATCTTGCTAATTGACCTTTTATTGATAATATTTTTTCATTAAAAGGATAATTTTTATACAATAAAATGGATTGTTCCAATAGTTTAATGGATTGTTCCCTTTTATAAATACCATTGTCTAAGGCTTCTTCATAATTCCGATTCGCTAATGCGGTATCTTGCTGAATATCCCCAGTAGGCTTTTGTGCAAATGCAAAAAAAGTTAAAAAAGTTAAAAGTGTTGTCCAATAAGTTTTCATGTGTAAATAGTCTTAGTGTAATCAATTTAAATATTGTAAATATAATATATATTAATTGAATTAATTAAGGTTAATTCATGTATTGAGCCAAAGGAATAGCACAGTAGATTTTATTAAAAAATAACCAATTGAAAAGGTTCATTGACAATTTTTGCCTTTTAGTCCAATGTGGACTCACTCCATTGTGCTAACTTTTTGAAAAACAACAGGGCAAGTCACCTTTGGATTTTAAAATATTCATTCTGGCAAAAATTGCTAATGAACCAATCAAAATAGCATTTAAAATTATTATTAAGATCAAATCACAGCTAAAAATTAAATAATTAGTTATTTGTTTGACAACTTTTCAATAAGTTATTTGATTTATAAAAGAGTAATGTACCTTTGTCCCCTATTTAAACTTAGACACTTTATTTAAAATAAATTATAATAACATGAAAAGAGTAAATTTACTTTTAGTAATTATTGCGTTTGTATCGTTTTCTGCATCAGCTCAAGTCAAAACACCGTCGTCAAGTCTAGGAGCGAAAATTTTTCAAACAGTTGGTTTAACTGATGTTAAAGTAGAATATAGCCGTCCATCTAAAAAAGGACGTGATATTTTTGGAAAAAAAAGCTTAGTACCTTACGGTAAATTGTGGAGAACTGGAGCGAATGCTGCTACAAAGATCACATTTAGTACAGATGTAGTAGTTGGAGGAAAAGAATTAAAAAAAGGTAGTTATGCCGTTTTGACTACTCCAGGTAAAAAAGAATGGGATGTTCATTTTTATAAATACGAAGGCGGTAGTTGGTCAAGTTATAAAGAAAAAACAGCAGCAGCGACTATCACAGTAAAAAGCATGACGCACAAAAAGCATAGTGTTGAAACATTTACTATTGGTTTTTCTGACTTGCAAGCAGCGGGTCAAGCGACTTTAACATTGAGTTGGGATAATGTCATTGTGCCTATCAATATTAATACAGGTGTTCAAAAGACAGTTTTAAAGAACATTGATCAACTTTTAGCTGGTCCTACTACTGCTGATTATTATAGAATTGGCGTTTATTACCGTAGTATTGGTAAAGATTTGGAAACTGCATTGAAGTATGTTCAAAAAACTACAAAAGGTGATAAACCTCGTTTTTGGCAATTGCGTCAAGAAGCATTAATTTTAGCTGATTTGAAGCGCTACAAAGAAGCAATGGAAGTATCTAAAAAATCAATGGAATTAGCTGAAAAAGCAGGAAATGCTGATTATGTTAAAATGAATAAAGATTCTATTAAAGCTTGGAAAAAGATGTAATCAGAATTAAATTAATTGATAATGGACAATTGATAATGCCTGAGTTGGCGTTATCAATTGTCAATTAAACTAAAATCCCATTTCGATGAGTAATGCTTTCATGATATCTGGTCGGTCTGTGATTAATCCGTCCGCCCCCAAGTTGATGAGTTCTCTCATTTCTTCTTTTTCGTTGATTGTCCAATAATGTACCGCCATATTTCTCCGATGCGCGGATTTAATGATTCTTTTAGTACCTAAATTAATACCGCTATTTGAAGTCGGAATAGCAACAACCGAAGCCGTCGGGTTATACAAAAATTCCATTGCTGACAATCCTGTAAAAACGAAATTCTTAGTTTCCTCTTCTGATGTTCCAATCAGTATTTCACCATCGGTAATATCATAAAAATACGCTAAAGTCTCCTCACTAAATGCCACAACGACGATATTATTTTCTATTTGATATGTCTCAATAAGTGTTTTTAGCGCCTCAGCAGCTCGTTTTCCGTCCTCTCCCCTGTCTTTGATTTCTACCATTAGAGGCATATCACCAAATTTAATAAAAACATTTTCAAGCTTACCAATAGCAATAGTATCATTTTGATAAGGGTTATTCCCAGCTATATCTTTAAAGTCATCTGCAAAATTGAATTGCAATAATTCTTGATAAGTATAATCAATTACATTTCCTGTTCCATTACTTCGTGCATCTATGGATAAATCGTGATGAGTCACCAAAACTTCATCTTTAGTCATCGTCACATCCATTTCTAATGCGTCTACGCCAAAATCAACCGCGCCTTGAAAGGCAAGCATCGTGTTTTCTGGAAAGAGGTCTTTCGCTCCTCCATGACCAATAATCCACGGAGCTTGATCATTTGAAAGTCGATAAGGATTAATTTCTATTGCATCTTGTTTCGGCACACAGGAAATCAAAAATAATATTGAAAGGAAAAATATAGTGATTTTTTTCATAAATATAAGGTTGGTAGTCGTTCAAACAGTTTTTTCATTTTAAAAAAATGCCATTAAAGCCATTACACCAAGTAAAGCTAAAAAACTTAATCCTCCGAAGATGATTCCAAGTTTAGCTAAAATTTTCTTTTGTTTTTTTCTGCGAGATATTATTCCTGCGAAAATAGCAATACCACTGAAAATCAATCCAATAATACTAAAATATGGAATAAATGTCAGTGCCAGACCAACGGCTCCCGTAGTAGCCGAGATTATATCCCACGGAATTT
>CAKZLL010000371.1 GCA_937125475.1 uncultured Saprospiraceae bacterium
GCGCTCCAATCCTAATAGATGTATTTCCAAAAATCCGTTGAATATTTTTAATAGAATGCTCTATTAATGGTCTTCCAAGACCTAATTTACGAAATTTCGGTGCAATCATAATACGACCGATAGAAGTTTCGTTAGTATAAGAAGCACCTTTGGGAAGGAGTCTAGAATAAGCTAATAAATTATTATCTTTGTCCCACACCAATAAATGATGGGCGTCAACATCTTTCCCATCCACATCTAAATATGGACAGTATTGTTCTACCACAAATACTTCTTGGCGTAATGCCAAAAGGCTATATAATTCGTCTTTTGATAATTCATTAAAAGACTTACATTGCCATTTTATCATAATATTATTATATAATTAACTGATAGTTAGAAGAAAACACGTTATATATTTTGAAAATAGGAATTTGTTTTACATTTTTGAGGTAAAATTAAACATTAACTAACATTAACAAATACTCTCATGTTTAAAGTAAACTACTGCAAACAGAATTACATTGATGAGATTCTGTGTTTGAACAACAAATTTAGACTTGACCGTTGGTTCTCTAAATTGACGTTCTTATTTTTCCCATTATTTCTTATTTTTAGTCCAGTACAAACATCTAATACTTCCATCCACAGTTTTAAAATGACCAATATTGATGGAGAAGAAGTCGATTTGGCTAAATATAAAGGAAAAGTATTAATAATTGTAAATGTAGCCAGCAATTCGCCTTTAACAGTTCAATATGCGTCGCTTCAGAAACTTTATACCGAATATAAGGCAAAAGGTGTTGTTGTTTTAGGGTTTCCATCCAATTCTTATAAAGGGGAATTAGAAACGGATAAGGAAATTCGCAGTTTTTGCCGTTCTAAGTACAAAATCACGTTTCCGCTTTTCTCAAAAGTAGCGGTAAAAGGAGCTAGCCAACACCAATTATTTAAATATTTATCATCTAAAAGCCTAAATGGTGTAATGGACGCGCCTGCTAGTTGGGACTTTCAGAAATATATTATTGACAAAAGTGGAAAATTAATCCAAACAATCGAGCCGAATAAAGATATTTATGATGCCGATGCGCTTGCTACAATAGATAAATTATTAACTGGAGCTTAGGAAAAATAGAAATATTTTATTTTACAACAATGGCACTACGAAAAGTGAGGATAAATGGAAATTTATTCTCACTTTTTTTTATAAAAATCACGGAATACGTTACTTTCATTCGAAATTTATTAAAACCTGCAATATGAGCAACGAAGCAATCTATATACACGGCACAGAAGCGTCGGAACAAGACCGATTAAGGTTATTAAATAGGCTAACTAATCGACCTTTTATTGATTATTTAGCCATTAAGCGACCAATCAAAATACTAGATGTTGGTTGTGGTTTAGCTATTTTGGCAAATGAAATCGCGGAATTATATCCTAATTGTGAAGTATATGGTATTGAGTATTCAGTGGAACAATTGGCGCAAGCGGATCAAGCACCGAACTTAAAATTGCAACAAGGAGACGCGCATCATTTATCATTTGATGCCGATACTTTTGATATAGTTTATTGCCGCTATTTATTAGAACATGTCAAAAACCCTGTTCAAGTTCTTCAAGAAATGCACCGCGTTTTGAAACCAAATGGGGAAATATTCACACAAGAAAATAATATTGCTATCACTGTTTATGATCCTGATTGTTCTAAATGGGATACGATTTGGCAAAAATTCATCAACTTACAAACGGATTTAGGAGGCGATGGACTAATTGGCAAACGTTTATACGGAATGCTAAAACAGGCTAATTTTCAACGTATTGAGTTGTCTATTGCGCCTCAAGTTCATGGTTTCGAAGATGTTCAGTTTGATGATTGGTTATTAAATATTATTGGTAATGCAGAAAGCGCACGCGATAAATTCATAAAATACAACATCGCTACATCGCAAGAACTAGACGAAGCGATTGCTGAATTAGAAGCTTTACGAACCAACGAAAATGCCAGCACCATTTTCTATTGGAATAGAGCAAAAGCAGTTAAGTTATAATTTGGGGTTCTTTGACAATTTTTTCCAGAATGAATATTTTTTAGTCCAGCGGTGGCTTACCCCATTGTTTTTCAAGGAGTTAGAACAATGGAGCAAGCCCACATTGGACTAAAAGGCAAAAATTGTCAATGAGCCAAAAACCTTTTACTTTCGCATGATTTTTTGAATAAAAAGCGAAGCGACAACAATCAAACAATCCTTTCCTATGCCTGTTTTCAAAAATATTCAAAATGCCGATTTTGATCAAATAAAAGCTCAATTTAGCCCTACTATTAAGACCATTGATATGCACACAGGAGGCGAACCGCTTCGAGTTGTGATAGAAGGCGCACCCAAAATTGAAGCAAATTCTGTATTAGCCTTTCGGCAAAAAATGAGAGAAGAACACGATCATTTTAGACAACAAATCATGTTTGAACCACGCGGTCATGCGGATATGTATGGTTTGATGCTTTTGCCGCCAGAGCGAATCGATTCTGATTTTGGCGTATTATTTTTACATAATGAAGGCTATTCTTCTATGTGTGGGCATGCTACAATTGCTATTTCAAAATTGGCAGTTATGCTCAATTGGGTTGAAAAAAAAGCACCGCTCACGACTATGAAAATAGACGCACCTTGCGGGCAATTACAAGCCTTTGTCGCAATCGAAAACGATGAAATTCAATCTGTTTATTTTGATAATGTGCCTTCTTTTGTCGTCGGTTTGGATAAGGAAGTAACTTTGCCAAACGGTCAAGTTTTAAAATATGATTTGGCTTATGGCGGAGCATTTTATGCTTATGTCGATGCTAAAGCCGCAGGCGTTGAATTGACTGCTGACAATTATCGACAATTGATTGAAAAAGGAATAGAAATCAAACACGCAGTCATAGAACAACAAGCCATTAAACATCCTTTTGAAGCGGATTTATCTTTTCTATATGGCGTTATTTTTATTGACGAAAGTCCAAATGAAACGATACATAGTCGCAATGTTTGTATTTTTGCAGATGGAGAAGTCGATCGCTCCGCCACAGGTTCAGGAGTTTCTGGTCGTGCGGCTATTCATTACGCTAGAAACGAAATCAAAATTGGTCAAAGTATTGAAATTGAAAGCATTACAGGATCAACTATGTCTGTTCAAGTCCAATCAACAACGGAATTTGGAGGTTATTCTGCCGTTATTCCGCGAGTGTCTGGCGATGCGTGGATACATGGATTTAGTGAATTTACAATGGATAAAAATGATATTTTCCAAAACGGTTTCTTTCTAAGGTAGAAAGAATTGTTTGATTGTTGCACTTCGCTGATTGTTCAATTGCTATATTGCTTTTCGGCTATCACAACAATCAAACTATCACAACAATCAAACAATTATGAATCAACTTATTCAAGAAAAAATAGCACAAGCTGTCGGTATTCTTAACGAATTTAATATAGATTGTTGGATTACGTTTGTACGCGAAAGTGGCATAAATGGCGATCCAACTTTACCATTTTTGGTGGAGGAAGATGTGACTTGGCATTCGGCTTTCATCATTCATAAAGACGGAACAAAACACGCAATTGTCGGACGATATGACAAACAAACCATCGAAGAATTAGGCGTATATAATAATGTGATTGGCTATGTGGAAGGCGTTAAAAAGCCTTTGCAAGCGCATTTACAAGAAAAAAATCCGACTAAGATTGCCATTAACTATTCAAAAGGTAGTGAAATTTGTGATGGAATTACTTTTGGTATGTACTTGACTTTAGTCGATATTCTGAGCGAAATCGAGATGGAAAAACGACTTATCTCAGCCGAAAAAGTAGTTTCTGCTTTGCGCGAACGAAAATCCGACGAAGAGTTAAGGCGCATCAAAAAAGCCGTGGCGATCACCGAAGAAATTTGGTCGGCAGTCGCGCAATATATGAAAGCAGGAATGACCGAGCAGCAAATTGCGGATTTCGTTCATCAACAAATCAAAAACCGAGGCGTTGAATGTGCTTGGGATGCGCCTTTTTGTCCTGCGGTCTTTTCGGGTATTGGTGAAGCAGAAGCGCATTATTCTCCAACAAATAAAAAAATTCAACGAGGCGAAATCGTCAATATGGATTTTGGGGTGAAGTATCGAGATTACGTTTCGGACACACAGCGCATTTTTTATATTTTAAAAGAAGGTGAAACCGAAGCACCTGAAGACGTTCAACATGGTGTTCAAGCCGTCATTCATTCGATTGATGCGGCAAAAAATGGCATGAAACCCAATGTTCAAGCCTTCGAAATCGACGCAATTGCAAGAAATATTATTATTGAAAATAAATATGATGGTTTTCCTCACGGGTTAGGTCATCAACTCGGGCGATTTGTCCATGACGGCACAGCACTCATGGGCCCACTTTGGGAAAAATATGCCAATAAACCGCTTCAATATTTGGAGGAAAATATGGTTTTCACGATTGAACCGCGCGTGACCGTTCCCAAACGAGGGCAAGCCAGCATTGAAGAAATGGTCATCGTTACCAAAAATGGTTGTGAATGGCTCACCAATCCACAAAAGGAAATTATTTTGATTAGTTGAGAATGGAAAATTGAGAGTTGAAAGTTGAGAGTGGAGAATGGAAAGTTGAGAGTGGAGAATGGAAAGTTGAGAGTGGAGAATGGAAAGTTGAGAGTGGAGAATGGAAAGTTGAGA
>CAKZLL010000372.1 GCA_937125475.1 uncultured Saprospiraceae bacterium
ATAAGGTTTACACTCAATTAAAAGAAAGTCATAATAAAAAAGCGAAAGAATTTATTTTCGTGAAAACGGAATATAGAATGGAAAAAGTCGTACTAAAAGATATTCTATATATTCAAGGAATGAAAGATTATTTGCAAATTCATACCATTGATAAAAAGATCATGACGCTGCAAACCTTTAAAAAATTAGTAGAAATACTTCCGACTGCTGATTTTCAAAGAGTTCATAATTCGTATATTGTCTCAATTGCTAATATTAAGAATATAGAGAGAAATCGAATAAGGATTGGTAAAGATTTAATTCCGATTTCTGATACTTATAAAGACAGATTTTATTCAAGATTAAGAGATGAAAAAATATTGATCTAGTAGATAATGACCTCAAATTTGAATGAATAAACTGATTATAAAGGAACTAACAATCACATCAACATGATAGATTTACTCATAGTTATTGCTTATTTCGCAATTGTTTTCATTGCTGCGATTTCGGGGCGGAGCGGCAAAGAGGTTTCGACGGAAGAGTATTTTTTGAGTTCTCGAAACTTACGTTGGTATTCGATCGCGCTTTCAACGATTGCGACGAATATTAATGGTTATCAGTTTTTGGGAATGATGGGATCGGCTTATTTATACGGTTTGGCGCAAGCCAGCTTAGAGATTAATGCCATTCAAGGAATTTTGTTCGCGACGTTTATTTTTGTGCCGATGTACTTGAAAGATCGCGTGATGACGATTACTCAATTCATTAAAACGCGGCTCGGTGAAAGAGTGAGTTTGGCTTATTCTTTGGCAAATATCGCTTTGTTTTCAACAATTACTTTAGGCGCAGCACTTTTCTGGGGCGCTTATGCGGCGGATTTAGTTTTTGAGGAATATCTAAAAATTATTCATGAAGATCGGATTATTAGGATTTCTATTTTAGTTGTTGGTTTAGGTGTTTTTTCAGCGACTTACACTTATTTAGGTGGTTTGGCGGCTGTTGTGAAAACCGATATTATTCAATTTGTCATTTTGCTTTTAGGCGGTTTTGTGGTTCTATTTGTAGCAATTCATCATCTAGGCGGTTGGAAGGAATTGTATATCAAAACGCCTGATTTGATGCATTTGCATTTGCCTGCTGATCATGAAAAATTGCCTTGGATCCATATTTTCGGCTTGTTTTTACTGAATATTAATTATTGGTGTGCGAATCAAACGGTTATTCAACGTTCTTTAGCAGCTAAAAACCTGAAAGAAGCGCAAGTTGGTTTAATGGTGGGCGGTTTGATGAAATACGTTATGGCGGTTTTGATTGTAATACCAGGAATTGCTTTAGTGGGAATTTTGGGCGAAAATGGCTTGACTGAGCCAGATTTAGCTTTTCCTTATTTAGTAAAAACCTACTTACCTGTTGGCTTGAAAGGTATCATTCTTTGTGCCTTATTTGCTTCGTTGATGAGTACGGTTGATTCCACTTTTAATTCATTAGCAACGCTCTGGTCGATTGATATTTATAAAGGCTATATTAATAAAGAAGCCACAGAAAAACAGATCGTTCAAACAGGAAGAAATACTATTTTAATCACATTAATTACAGGAATATTGATGGGATTAGTGCTGCTGTATGTCAAATTTGAAAATCCAGAAAATGCCTTTACGCATACATTAAACGAGCTGCGGTATTATATTAATTGTGGAATTGTCGTACTGATTTGTGCTGCTGCTTTCTTGGCTGCGCCTAATCATAGAATGGCGTTAGTTGCTTTTGTTTCGACTATTCCTTTGCATATTATCATCATTCAATTATTCCCAGAAATGAATTATTTCGTTCGAGCGGGTTGGGTAATTGTTGTTGCTTTTACCATTTTAGTTATTGGTTCGTGGAAAGACAGCTGGTCAGAATTAACGCGTAGTTGGTCAGAGCTAATTCAATATAATGAAGATAAAACAATCGCTCAAATTGGAATGGGATTAGGCGTTTCGTTAGTGCTTTTACATATTATATTTCATTAAAAAACTATGG
>CAKZLL010000373.1 GCA_937125475.1 uncultured Saprospiraceae bacterium
TCATTTCAAAAGTAGTACGTGTTGTTTCATTTAAACACACACAATCTGTAGCACTTTTAATTTTAGCAATTTTAGACATTGCTTTACGCTCTACTTTTCCGAATTTCTCAAAATTTGGCAATGGTTCATACGCTACACCAGCGCCAGCACTTGCAGGAGCTTTTGCGGCTTTCTCCAATGCTACTTGCTTCGCTTTTACTGCTTGTAGAACATCATCCGCTTTGATGCGATTGCCATCCGATGGCTTCAATGCTGCGGTATCTACCTCCAATTCATTGGCAATTTTACGAGCTAAAGGAGACATACGGTAATTTGTATCACCACTGCTTTTGGCAGTAGAAACGACAGGTTTTGCTTCCATTTTTGGCGCTTCCACTTTTGCAACTTCCTTTACAGGAGCAGGTGCAGCAGGTTTTACTTCTGCTTTTGGAGTAGCAGCACTTTCTCCGCCTGTATTTATTTTAAGTAATAAATGACCTTCATTGACCTCATCCCCTACTTTTACTAATATTTCCTCGATTGTTCCTTCGACATCACTCGGCATATCAGCATCTACTTTATCGGTACTGACAATTAGGAGTACATCTTCTTCTTCAATTTTATCTCCGATGTTCACCAATATTTCTGTGACTTGACCTGTAACGCCATCACCGAGAGAAGGAAGTTTATATTCGTAACTCATTATATTTATATTCTTGAATTGTTATTTTGTTAAATTGTCGAATTGCTTTATGTCTCAATTCGCCATATTTCCATCAACCGTTTATTAAACACTCATTGGGTCTAACTTATCAGAATCAATTCCATGTTTCTCCATAAATTCTCTCAATTCTTTTTTTGATACTTTTCGTTTTTTCTGCAAAGAACGTAAAGCAGTGTAAGCGATATATTTTCCACTTACTTCAAAGTAATTGCGAAGATTTTCGCGGCTATCACTCAAACCAAAACCATCTGTACCCAATGCGACAAAACCTTCTGGCATCCAAGGATATAAAGCTCCAGAAGTCAATTTCATCCAGTCACTATTACTTACAAAAACACCTTCTTCTCCTTCCAATACTTGTTGGATATAAGGTACTTTTTCCTCTTTTGCATCAGGATGTAATAAATTCCATCGGTCACAAGCCATTGCTTCACGATAGACTTCATTCCAACTCGTAACACTCCAAATATCAGTTGCAATCCCCATCTCTTCCAAGATTTCAGCCGCTTGAAACGTTTGAACCATTCCAGAACCAGAACCTAACAATTGCACTTTTTTGCCTTTGCTAACTTTCGTTTCCGAAGTTTTATATTTATAAATGCCTTTCAAAATACCTTCCTCAACGCCTGCTGGCATTGCTGGCATAAAGTAATTTTCGTTATAAACTGTGATGTAATAAAGTACTTTCTCGTTCTCGACATACATTCTACGAATACCATCTTGTACGATGATTGCCAATTCATAAGCGAAAGCAGGATCATAAGACAAGATTGATGGAACAGTCAACGCCATCAAATGAGAATGCCCATCTTGATGTTGTAATCCTTCTCCATTCAAAGTCGTTCGTCCAGCAGTTCCACCCAACAAAAATCCTTTAGTTAACATATCCGCACCTGCCCAAATTAAATCTTGTACTCTTTGAAAACCAAACATCGAGTAATAGATATAAAAAGGAATAGTCGGAATACCATGTGTAGAATAAGCTGTACCTGCGGCGATGAAAGAAGCCGTTGCACCTGCTTCATTAATTCCCTCTTGTAAAACCTGTCCTTTTTTGCTTTCCTTATATTTGATAACAGAAATTCCAATTTCCATTGGCTCATACAATTGCCCTTTAGCATTGAAAATTTTAGCCGAATTGAAAATTGATTCCATACCAAATGTTTGCGCTTCATCGGGAACGCTTGGCACAATATATTTCTTAATAGGAGATTTTCTGATCAATTGATTGATTACCCGAACTGCCGCCGCTGTTGTAGAAAAATCCTTTCCACCTGAACTCGCACTTCCGTCAAGTAATGGTTGAATAATTGCATTACTCGGTGCTTCAATCGGAGTATATGTCTCAGAACGTGATGGCATATAACCACCTAATGCTTGACGTTTTTCATGTATGTATCTTACTACATCACTATTTTCTTCTGGAAAATAAAATTCTCCTGCCAAAGCCTGCTCGTCTGTGATAGGAATATTATAATGATTTTTAGAAGTAACACGATCATTTTGCTGTAGGTTTTTCACCTGATGCGCGGTATTCAAACCTTCTGCGGTTTTTCCCATTCCATAGCCTTTGATTGTTTTAACCAAAATGACAGATGGTTTATCAGAATTGACAGCATTGCTGAACGCAGCAAACAATTTTTCACGGTCGTGTCCACCTCTCTTCAAATCAGTCAACTCCTCATCACTATAATTTGCTAGTAATGCTTCCAATTTTGGATTACCATTAACTAATTTTTGGCGAATTAATGCACCATCGTGAAGCGTATTTAAATGTTGAAAATCACCATCAACCATAGAAGTCAATCGCTTCAATAAAAGCCCTTCTTCGTCCTTAGCAAACAAAGAATCCCATTCACTGCCCCAAATTAATTTTATAGTATTCCAACCACTTCCTAAGAATGACCGCTCTAATTCTTGAATGATTTTGCCATTTCCACGAACAGGACCATCCAAACGTTGTAGATTACAATTGACAATAAAGATAAGATTATCCAAATTTTGGCGAGAAGCTACATTAATAGAACCTAAAATCTCTGGTTCATCAATTTCACCATCTCCGATAACATGCCAGATTTTTCCACCATTATTAGGTTTCAATCCTCTATGTTCCAAATATTTTTGAAAACGAGCTTGATAAATAGCCATCAAAGGACCTAATCCCATACTCACAGTTGGAACTCTCCAAAAATCAGGCATACGACGAGGATGTGGATAAGAAGATACACCGCCAATTGTTTCTTGTCGAAAATTTGCTATTGCTTCTTTACTTAAACGTCCTTCCATCACAGCTCTAGCATACAAACCTGGTGAAGCATGACCTTGAAACATAAAAGTATCGCCGCCGTAATCTGCTGTTTTTTTATGAAGGAAATGATTTAACAATACTTCAAGAAAAGTAGCTGCTCCTGCATAAGTTGCAATGTGTCCACCTAGTGAAGTTCCTTTATCATAAGCCTGTAGAACCATTGCTTGAGCATTCCACTTAATAATATTTTCTAGCTTTTGTTCTAGTGCCAAATTACCAGGATAGGCAGGTTGATCATCAGTAGAAAGCGTATTAGAGTAAGGCGTATTGAGTGCTTCCCCACTATTGGCGATGCCTTTTTGGGCTAGCCAATGACGCAATGACTGAAACAGTTCGGCGGATTTTTCTTTTCCGTGAGCTTCCACTATTTCCTCCAGCGCTTCGAGCCATTCTTTTTGCTCTAACTGCCAATCATTCAAAATCGGTACGTCCTGCATATTATATATTTATTTTTGAAAACAATATAATTTTATCAATTAGATTGTTCTGCTTACTTCTAATTCTTTTCTTTTGTTAAAGTTGGTGTGCAAAAATAAGATAGACTTTTTGAGAAAAAATAGTTTTATGAAAAAATTATTATTTTGGCAAAAAAAACGGCTCTAACGGCGTAAAAACTCAATATTCAAAAAAATACCATTCAAATTTAATCAAATTTTTAACCGCTCTAATAGCGAATTTATACTTAGACTGTTGAGTGTCCTATCAATTGTCTCTATAATTCTTCTAAAATGAACTAAAATCCACCTTAATTTACATTCTACCGACAGTTAAAATTAAATCATAGATACCTAGATTGTTTCTTGACATTTTCATAAAAAAATGAAGAAATACACAATAAATAATTTCTCATCTTGACCTATTAATAAGGCTATTCTTTTCATTATTGATATTTCTTTTTTGCTCCATATTTAAGCATTAAATATAGAATGAATTTATATTTCATCTATTCTAGAATAGAATTAATCGTTTTTTCTAAACGGTATTATTTTTGTGATTGAGTAGAATAGAATAAAATAAAACAAACCACCTAACTTGTAATCTATAAGAGGTATTTAAAACTAAGCCTTCCTAGTAAACTTACTTATGAAATATATAAGTAATAAATATTAATTCATTGTTACTATTTATATTTCCAATAATCAATTGGATGTTATATATTTTATAAGTTGAAATAATTGCCTTTTAAAAAAAAGTACACAAACAATACATAAAAGTTATTCAAAATCAATATCTTATGAAGATAGTTTCTTATTCAAAAAAGAATCAAAAATTATTTATATTATGTTTTATTAGTATTCTAGCATTCAGTACAGATCAATCAATTAATACACTTCTTTTCACAAAATTTAATAATAGTTTTGTTTACCAAACGAAATTAAAAAAAGCTGAATTATTACCTCCTCCAAATCCTGCTAGCTTGCTTATTGATGTTGCTGTTAATAATACTTCTCCTAGTACTGGGGATGTACTCAAGTATAAATTTAGGTATCGTTATGCTTCTACGACTGAACATGGAACGAATGCCCAAATTCAATTCACCTTACCTCCTGCTTACCAAATAGTTTCTGAAGCTTTAATAGGTGGTAGTATTGCTAATATTTCCAACTCAGGCAATCAATACACAATCTCTTTAGCTTCTCCCTCAAGTTTAGGTTTACCTACTGGAACTTTAGCAGCAGGTTCATCTGGCATTTTTGAGTTTCAAGTCAAATTCGATTGTGGAACAAATGGTGTTGGGGATATTCCTGCCGCTGGAACAACAGTCAATCTTACTCAAAATCCCGTTTTTACCGTTACAGGCGTATCTAATACAGCTTCTGCACCTGCTGCGGTGACTGTTCCAACTGTTAGTGTTTGTACGACACCAACTAATTCTGCGAATAGTAGTTTTCATAAATATAGCAATAGAGATGTAGTAGGGCAAGGGATGTATCATTGGTGGAATTTACAAGTTCCAGAATCTAGTACTACTTATACTACTACAGATATTTTTCCAGTAGGTTTTAAATTATATGAAGGAGCTAATTGTTGTACTAATTTCGATCCAGGTTGGACAATAGAAGTACAAGCCAATGGTTCTTGGTGGAATATTACCAATTTTCTATCCGTTGATGCTTTTATTCAGAAT
>CAKZLL010000374.1 GCA_937125475.1 uncultured Saprospiraceae bacterium
ATAACCCAAATAAGTGATCTCTATATATTGAATACTATCAGGTAAAACCAAACGAAAAGAGCCATCAACACCACTAACTGCTCCTAATTTTGTAGTCGGATGCAACAACAAAGCACCAATAAGCGGTTCTTTCGTCGTTTTATCCAATATAACGCCCTTAACCGTGATTGTGTTTTGAGCAAAAGTTAGTGTGCCTAATAGCAGACTAAGTGCTAGAAGAATCATTCGTTTCATCTGGTTCGGTGTTTATATTAGACTTGTACGGTGGCTAATGATTTAACAGAACGGGAGGAAATTTTAACGAAGTACAAAATAAAATTTGCCCGTTATAGCAAAAGAAGTAGCCGCGATGCAAGTCTATTAAAATAGAATGAGTGAATGATTGCAATTTTTTCGATTATACCATCCACTCATTATGTGAAAAAGAGTGTTTGCTTTGTTTTAATTTTCATCAAAATTACCATGATAATTGAAGAAAATCCAATTTTGAAGAAAAAATAGCCAATAACACGATCAATTTTACTCAAGCATGGCTTTTATACGATCTGCAAAACTCATATCATCTGATTTTCGGGCAATAGAGACGAGATGATCTTTTTGTGTAGTTAGATATTCTAAGGTGCGAACATTGCCATTGGCTTTATTCGTGAGTTGAATGAGTTCATTGGCTCGTTTCAAAATGACCTGATTTCCTGTGGTATAGGCTTTCGTTTTATAATAATAATCGGCAAAAAATGCAGCATAAGATTGATAACTCATTTGGTGATAAGGGAAATGAGTAGTAAGTATTTTCATAAGTTGTTTCAGTTCTTTATCTTTGAATTGTGTCGTTGCTTGCCTGCCAGAGATGTAAAAAAGGCTTAAATATTGAATATAGGCAGCATTTGGACGATCAATGGAATACATATAACTTGGCGGTTTTTGGAATTTATAGCGCGTTAGAAGATTAGAATTAATGTTTTCTAATTTAGCATCTGTTCCGAGTTTAGGAATTAGTCGATAAGCAAATCCTTCCCATTTTAAATATTTATTCAAAAATAATTGAGAACCGCGATTAGTACCTAAAGCAAAATAAATCGGTCGTTTCCATTGGTTAGTTGTGATAATATCTAAGGTGAAAAATTGAGCTCGAGAGATTGTTCTACCAGTGAAAGTGGTATAGAGATTTTTATCAAATTTGAAAATACCGCCAAATTGTTCTGCTATATTTACACGATTTTTGTTAGGAATAGCTAATCTTGGAGAAGGCGTAGTGAGCAGACCATCGACACTTAATTGAAATGGTTGAGGATCAGTTTGAACGTCCTTTAAAAAACGATAAAAATCTAGTGTATCTCCTGCCAAACCAAAAGTGGAATAATATTTAATATCATCGGTGTAGCGCTTGACAGAAAGCGTAGTAGGTGTTTTTTTGATTTCCTTTTGATAAAAAATATGATAATCTAAATTTGCCAAACCAGTATTGATAACTGTAATATCTTTTCTATAATTCAATTTATTTTGAACATACAAACAAGTATAAGTATCAAAATCGCCTTGTGTGAAAAGAATTGCCTTTTGATTGCAAGTATTAAGCATGTTTTTGGCATAAGTCAAAGAAAACTCATCATATAAATCATCAACTAAAAATTGCTGTGCAGCGTCGGGGTGCTGCAATTGCAATAAGTCATGAAATTTGGCGATGTGTTCATTCCAGTATTTAATTCTAATGTTTCCGACAAAGGTATAAAAATCAGGAAATCGCTCTTTTATTTCCTTAAAAATCTGAATGCCCGCTTGCCCTAATGCGATATAATCCTTGATACCTTGAGCAGGAATATCTTTTTTATTGAAGGTTTTGAAATAAGTATCAAACGTATTTCCATATTTTTCGGAAGGTATTTTGTGCATCATTTTATCGCATATCTGAGAATAAGCACGCGCTTTAATATTCAGTATTTCAGCAGGTAAATTATTTTTCCCTTCCAAAATGGTGAATAAATCCGTTTCATAACCATCATATCCATAGACTGGCGCAATGTCGAAATATTTCGCATTATACCGTTGAAGAATACTTTTCGCCATATATTCAGCTATTTTTTTATCCTCGTCGAGGTTAGAAATATAGTCAGGCGAAGCTAATGCTGTTAAAAATTCTTTATCTTTAGCAGACCAAATTTTAGTTTCATTGCTGATTTTAGTCCAATCTTCTATTGCTAATTCATGAACATACCAGCCATCTGTTTTTTTTGCAAAGTTGATAAAAGCTGATTTTTGAACATCAATACTATTGGTTGTGAAATAGTGCTGTGCCACTTTTTCTAATGTTGGAAAGGCTTGATAATAAGCGATATCGGTGCTAATTTGCCCTTGAGCAATCATTAAACTACCGAATAGAATAAGAAGTGTGGTTAATTGTTTTTTCATATAATTGTGTATAAATGCTTCAACAAAACGCTTTGAATACTTGTTTTGTATAATTATCTTAACTTTATAACGAATAAATAAATATGAATATTTAAATAAAGCTACTTTTGTATTCTGCTTATTTTTTTATTCACCCAAAAATGAGAAAATAAAATATCAAAACAATGAAAGACAATGTATTAGATGATGATTTTGTCTCTAAAAATATACCTATTGCAGGTTTTGTGGAGATTAGAAACTATTCTTTTGAGCATGAGGCAGTATTTGCAAAAGCAATTTTAGATTCCGAATCTATTCAGAATTTCCTTAAAAATGCGAATATGGTTTCTGTTTATTCTGGAATGTCTATAGGTTTAGGAGGTGTAGGGCTGATGGTTGCGCCAGAAAATAGTAGGCGGGCTTTGGAGATATTGGATCGGCAAGAAATACCTATTGAAGTTGATGATGATATGCAAGCTGAGGCTTATTTACTGAATTTAGAAATGGAAGCCGCAGAAGAAGAGCAGGAAGAATTATATGATAATAGATCTTCTATGAGTGGAATTCTTAATGTTTTTATGATTGCATTAGGCGGTACGATTGTCGTTTTTGTACTTTGGCTACTATTAAAGTATTTTATTTTTTAAAAAAATTGCATGCTAGTTTTAAAAACTTTATTTTTGCAACGGTGTTGCATATAAAAAGTTTCTAAATGAATAATAACAAAACAACGTATAACTCCGATCTTATAGGAATGGTCAGTTCTTTTCTGTGCTTACTTCATTGCATTGCTATGCCATTTGTTTTAGCTTTTTATTCCTTTCAAGATATGGGACATAAGCATAGTAATCATGTTGGGCATGTACACGCGCATGCACATGGTTCTTTCAATTGGGATTACTTTTTTGTTTTATTGTGTTTTATTGCTGTTTGGTCTTCTGTTCGTAATGAACATGCAACGCCACTACTTAAAGCTTTACTTTGGGGATTTTTTGCCATGTTTTCTGTCGGTATTCTTTTCGAAGCTTACGCGCCATTTTTCCAATATCTAGGATATATTGCTTCTATCGGTTTAATTTTTTCGCATTGGCAAAATTACCGCGTTTGTAGAGTTGCACATTAAGGATAACAATTAAGGAATGAACAATTAATGGGAAAAACAATTTTCCCATTAAGCATCAATTATTAAATTATTTGGGATAATCCACTCGTCCAATCGCATTATCGACTAATGTTCCAAAATACAGTTTTTCATCAAAAGCTACAATATTCGTAATAGAAGTAAATGTAGGATTTGTAGCTTGTAGATTATGAATGACTTTCGCATTTTCATCCACACCTAGCGCAAAACAAAACGGAACAGGCGCAGGATGCATAGATTTAGGTAATCGAAGCAAGACTTTTTTCATAAAAGAATTATCTAACAAATCATCTAATTCTTGGGTACGAGGCGAAATCATAGAAATCCAAAAAATACCTTTATCATCTCTTAAAATACCATCAGGAAATGCAGGAAGATTATCTATAAAAATATCATTTGTTCCTTTTTTCTCTCCTTTTAGCCAATAGCGACGCACTCTGTATTTAGCTGTTTCATTTATTAAAACATAAGATTCGTCTTTGCTCAATGCGACTCCATTTGCAAAATACATATCATCGAGAAGACGTTTAGTTTTTCCTGTCGAAGGATCATAAGCATAGAACGCACCATTCGGACGTTGTTCTATAATATCGTAACTATTATCCTCAAAACCAAACTTATCTGTCGCATCTGTGAAGTAGATCGTTCCATCAGAAGCTATATCAACATCATCTGCCAAACCAAAAGGCTTTCCGTCAAATTCGGTTACTAAATCTTCTACTTTTCCATCTTTGGAAACTCGATGTAAACCACCACCATTTCCACCATTTAAAACGATAATATTGCCTAAAGAGTCGAATTTTAAACCTAATGGACGGCTTTCAAATGTGGTTAATGTTGTTTTTTTACCTGTCTTTCGATCAAATTTTA
>CAKZLL010000375.1 GCA_937125475.1 uncultured Saprospiraceae bacterium
TCATTCAACACATTGAATAAACATAACGCCAACAGCATTAACAACGAAATTAAAATAATCATTTTCTCATTTATTTATCTGGGTACAATTTGATGCTGTAATTTAGTTTTGTTTAGCTGCTGATTTATAAGTAAGATTTTCAAACATTACGCCATATATTATAAATACAACGATTCTTTCAAGAAAAAAGCCGTCTATAGTGAGATATTTTTCTAAATCCTTTAAATTGTGAAGGAATTTTATTTTTCCTATTAGTTTATGGTTCTAATTTCAAGTCATTGCCTATGAATTATTTAAAAATATCCTTATTAGCTAGTTTATTCATTGTCATTTCTAGTTGCACACCAACGCAAAAAATAAGCGAAATGAATGATGATGCACTAAAAGAACTTGCTGATAAAATTGCTCATAAATACATTATAACGGATGGTCATGTCGATTTACCGTATCGACTTCAGGTTAAAAAATTTAAATTAGAAAAAGAATTTCTAGGTATTCCGATTCAGACAGACCAAGGCGATTTTGATTATGTACGCTCGAAAAAAGGCGGACTAGACGCGCCTTTCATGTCAATTTATATTCCTGCGAAATATCAAAAAACAGGTGGAGCAAAGGAATTTGCGGATGAATTAATTGATATGATCACAGGTATTGCCAAAGTACATCCTGACAAATTTGCTATAGCTTGGACACCCAATGATGTAAAAAAACAATTTAAAAAAGGGTTGATTTCTTTGCCAATGGGCATGGAAAATGGCGCACCTATTGGTGATGATTTAGCTAATTTGGCTTATTTTAGAAAGCGCGGTATTAGCTATATCACATTGACACACTCAAAAGATAATCAAATTTGTGACTCGTCTTATGATGATGCTCGTACCTGGAAAGGGCTTAGTCCTTATGGTCGAAAGGTGATCGCAGAAATGAATAAAGTAGGTATTATGGTTGATATTTCTCACGTTTCTGATAGTACTTTTTATCAAGTGATGGAATTAACTAAAATGCCCGTTATCGCTTCTCATTCGTCTTGCCGAAAGTTTACACCTGGTTTTGAGCGAAATATGAATGACGATATGATTAAAAGATTAGGGCAGAACGGAGGCGTTATCCAAATCAATTTTGGTAGTACGTTTTTGGATAGTAAAGTCCAAGATGCTAATAATGCTAATCGAAAAGCACTTCAAAAGATATTTGAAGAAAAAGGAATTAAAGACCGAAAAAGCGATGAAGCTAAAGCAATAATTGATGCTTATAAAAAAGATCATCCCACGCTTTTTGCTGATGTAAATACCGTTGCAGATCATATTGATCATGTTGTTAAATTGGCTGGCGTGGATCATGTTGGTTTTGGTTCGGATTATGATGGTGTAGGAGATAGTTTACCAACAGGCTTAAAAGATGTATCTAAATATCCAAATTTGATTTATATCTTATTAAAAAGAGGTTATTCAGAAGATGATATTGCCAAAATGTGTTATAAAAACGTATTTAGAGTGTGGCAAAAAGTAGTGGAAGGGAAATGATTGTTGGGATTGTATTGAAACATTGGATAGAATTTCTAATTAATTCTAATTCAACACAATCAAACAATCACAACAATCAGGCAATCATAACAATCAAGCAATCACAACAATCACAACAATCACAACAAATGAGAATAGATATTATTACACTTTTTCCAGAATTATTAGAAAGCCCTTTTCAACATTCAATCATGAAAAGAGCTAAAGAAAAAGGCATTTTGGAAGTCAATTTATTTAATCCGCGCGAGAAATACTCTATTGGTCAACATAAGAAAATGGATGATTATCAATACGGCGGTGGTGCTGGTTTGGTCATGTTGCCAGAACCTTTAGCGAATTGTTTGGATGATTTTAAAGCAGAACGCGATTATGATGAAATTATATTCGTAACGCCTGATGGAGAACGACTTAATCAATCAATTGCCAATCAATTATCACTGAAAGAAAATGTAATTATTCTTTGTGGACATTACAAAGGCATTGATGAACGCATTCGAGAAAAATATATCACACGCGAGATTTCTATCGGTGATTATGTGTTGTCGGGAGGTGAATTAGCCGCTGCCGTGATTGTTGATTCTATCGGTCGATTATTGCCAGGCGTATTAAATGATGAAACTTCGGCACTGCTTGATTCTCATCAAGATAATTTGCTTGCACCGCCTGTTTATACACGACCTGCGGATTTTCAAGGCATGAAAGTTCCTGCCGTTTTATTATCAGGACATCAAGCTAAAATTGAAGAATGGCGATTCGAGCAAGCTCTATTAAGAACAAAAGAACGTCGACCAGATATGTTTGAAAAATTCTAAACTATTAAAAAATCAACTCTTTTCGCTCACTTTTTAGATTGATTTATTATGAAAATCACCAATCTACAAGATCTTACCATTGCAGAAATCATTGATTGTTTATTGATTTCTTTTGAAGGCTATTTTGTTCAAATGCCTAATGATTTAGATTATTGGACTAATCGTTTCAAAACATCGCGGATTAATCAAACGTTAAGTTACGGCGTGTTTGATCAAGGGAAACTTGTGGCATTCATTAATAATGGAATTGATGATTGGCATGGAAAAAAAACGGCTTTTAACTGTGGTACAGGCGTTATTCCTGCATATCGAGGTCAAGGATTGGTGGATCAGATGTATCAATATGCTATTCCTGAATTGCAAAAAAATGACGTTACTCGATGCGCCTTAGAAGTCATTCAGGCAAATGAGAGAGCGATTAGAGTGTATGAGCGAATTGGCTTTCATACGGTAAAATCATTGCCTTGCTTCAAAGGAAAATTGAATTTTTCGGATCCAACTGTTCAAATAAAACTAGTCGATTTTAAAGTTTTCCAACAAGCAAACCTTGTTAATCAATCTAATTATGCTTGGGATAATGTGGATGAAGCAGTAGAAATGGGCAAAGCATTTTATCAAACTTATCAAGTAACAACAGCAGGAAAAACGATTGGTTATTTTGTTGTTAATCCTGAAAATGGCTATTTGCCACAGGTTGAATTAGTAGTTGGAGATACTTTCCATAATTGGAAAAAGTTATTTTCAGGCGTTCAGCAAATTTCTAAAGTGGCAAAAATTAATAATGTGGATGGAAGAAGAACTAATTTTGTCAGTCATTTAGAGGCGTTAGGACTGGAAATACCGCTCAGTCAATACGAGATGGAAATGAATATTGATGAAAAATAATTGAATAATATATTCTCTATAAATAATTTTAAATTAAAATGCAAAAATCCCTATAATTCAAATTAACTTTACAAGACTAGCTATCTAATTTTCTGAATTTTTATAATCAATGATCGCACTAAAAGAGACCAATACCGCTTTTATACAAGAATTACTTTTGCCTTTCCATGAGTTACTTGGCAAAGAGTTGGATGCTTATCAAAACCACCTATTTCGGTTATTACAATTCTGTTTTGCACAACATGATTTTACAAAAATAGAAAAAGAGCAATTGCACATTGCTGCGGCTTTCCATGATTTAGGAATTTGGACAGCTAAAACATTCGACTATTTAGACCCTTCTATTGCTTTAGCAACAGATTATTTACAAAAGAAAGGACAAGAAGATTGGCAAAGAACCATCGAATTAATTATTCAATATCATCATAAATTCACGCCTTACACTGGACAAGAACGCCAATTAGTTGAAATGTTTAGGCGAGCGGATTTAATTGATATTTCTTTTGGGCGACTTCGTTTTGGTGTTCATAAACCATTTATCAAAGCTGTTTACAATACTTATCCGCTCGAAGGATTTCACCAACATTTATGGCGTTTAACTCAACAACATTTCAAAAAAAGTCCGCTAAATCCATTCCCTATGTTAAAATGGTGATATTTAGTTGAGAATGGAAAGTTGAGAGTTGAGAATTAACGAGTTGGCGCGGTTTTAATTTCATAATATTTGCCAACCTATTTCAGAAAGGTACAAATTCTCAACTTTCCATTCTCAACTTTCCATTCTCAACTTTCCATTCTCAACTTTCCATTCTCAACTTTCCATTAATAAAAACGATAAGTGAATTTCAGTAAGAAAATGTTATTCGCTTTATTTTCAAATAAATTATCATACATATCATTCATTAATGGCTGATCTCTCGGATTAAGCAATTGATCAGAAAAACTATTGCTTTGTGTCCAAACCAAAAACAGAGTAGAACCAGGTACATATTCCCAACGATAAACTAAATTCGAGCGCAATTGAATGAATTCAAAATTAGGATTATCGAAACTATAATTTGCTCCACTCCCTTGATTCTCTTGAACTTCATATATAAAGTCTGTTTCATTCGAGGTAATTTCATTAGTAGAATAAGACTGAAACCTATCCGTGAAATTCTCTGCACTCGCATCTGTAATATATTTAAATTCAGTATAATCGCCTCTTGAAATAAACGGCTGACCATAATATTGGATCGACATATTCGGGCGAATCGTATAATTAGCACGAATCGAAACACCAAATGTTTCTTGATTCATTTTCCCGTTGATATATTTAGTTACATCTCCGATTTCTACATTTTGAACATATTGTAAAGCATTCATATTCACGCTATAATTAGGACTCATCGAAATACTTAATGCTTTTGACGCTTGCAGGCTCAACCACAAATTAACTCCATACGAGCGAGTCGAGTTGTCTTCGCCCCAAAAATTCCAAGCATTGACATTCATTCTAAATTTCTTTCGTTGATCCGTTGAGATATAAAACCAATGATTAATTCCTTTGGGTTCTCTCAAAGATGGACCTCCACGCAAAGCGCGAGTTGCTAAATCGTAATGTCTATAATAAGATCCTGTTCCTCCGCCCCAAAAGTTTTTCAATTGAACATGGGCATTTACATTGAAACTTTTATTGGTGCTTCGTCCGCTGAAATCCCACCAAAACCAATGATTATAATTAACTCTCCAATTATTTACATATTTATTTGATTTCACGCTCCTATATCCAACCCATTGATAATGAGCGATATAATCGGTTTGTCTTAGAAAACCAACATCATTCAAAGCCAATTGCGGCGAACGCCAAGTCAAACCTCCTTCAAATTTGAAATTACCACCAACTTTACCCAATCTAAGCGTTCCGCCTGTTCCTGTTAATGTTGTTTTATCTTCATCAACGGATAAATGTGTCGCGTCTGTTCGTGTAAAATTGTGAATAAAGTCTGTTTGTGTATTCGTGATCGCTTCTTTTGATCCATTCACTCGACTGATAAGTCCAGTTCCCGCGACATACCAAGACTGATTTTTCCAGCGATGCATAAAATCTATTGCGCCACTATAAGCACTTTCGTGCATAAAATCAGTAAGATAACTATCTTCTAAATCGCGATTAACTGCCGTAAAAATACCGCCTACATAACTATTTCCGCCTTTGAAATCCTGTTGTACTCGACCGACAAAATAATTGGTCAAAGGTTCTACAATTTCAGTTCGTTCGCTCGTGCCATCCGAAACTGTACCAACTTCTCGTTGTGTAATACTTTCCAAAATTCCGATAGAAGTTCCAGATTTAGTTTTTCCGCTAAATTTAGCCGCACCTAAAATACTTGTATTTTGAGGCATATCAACATATTCAGCATCACCAACATCCTGTGGCGAACCAGAAGGAGAACTTCCAATTCGACGAGAATAAAATACATTATCACTATTAAAAGCACCACCAGCTTCGGCATAAGTCACTTGAAAATTGAAGATGTTTCGATTTTCAATAAAAAATGGACGACGTTCCGAAAAGAAAACTTGATAACCATCCAAAGCAATTGCCGCAGGATCAGCTTCGACTTGCCCAAAATCTGGATTAATCGTTAAATCAAGTGTCAAATCACTCGTAACACCTATTTTTGCATCCAAACCAGCACTGATTTTATTGTCTCTTCCTGTTGCAAAAGGATTGCCTTCTTCTTTTTCATAACCCGAAGTTTGAGCCAAAACATAAGGCTGAACCTCTAATTGTTTTTGTGGTTTAATACCTTTAATACCTTCTAATTGTCCAAAATTACTGACCCAACCAGCCGTATTTCGAGAAATAAATTTCCAAACAGAACGCTCTTGATGTCTAAAATCATAGCGCGTAAACTGCAATCCCCAAGTATGAATATCTTTATCTCCAAATCTCAATTGAGACAAAGGAATACGCATTTCAGCCGTCCAACCTTCTTCGTCAATGTTCACTTTTCCGTACCAAATCGGATTCCAATTTGAATCCCAATTACCTCCATTATTAGTAATAAATTCATCTCCAATCACGCCAGCCGCATTCAAAGTGAACGAAAACGCGCTTCTTTTATCATTATAACTATCAATGTTGACTTCGATCCAATCACCATCAAAACGATCTCGACGCGTCAAACGACGAACAATTTTATCAGGTTCGCTATCGTAACAACGAAAAGCGAGATAAACATTTTTATCGTCGTACATTAATTTAAATTTCGTCTGATTTTTTGGTTGTGCGCCTTCATCTGGAACACGTTCGGTGAAATCACCGCTCCATTCTACTTGATTCCAAACCTCATCACTAATCTTACCATCAACGACAGGAGGTGTTTTTAGAACTTTTTGAGTAAGATAACTTCTAGGTTTTTCTAAAGAATCGTTAGAAACTGGCGAAGCATATAAAAAAGTGAAAGTAAAGCAAGAAATTGTTAGCAAAGACATTATTCGTTTCATACGTGTTAGTAGCATTATGTAGTTGATCGGAGAATTTAGAAAGTAAAAAATTAGGCTTTTAGTCAACTACTTGGTTTCTTAAATTGGTTTTCTTATTAGTTTATAAAGTTGCATTTGATTTTGTAAGTCGTTCTTTTATATTGTTTTTTATTTTAACTTTTTATTAAGATCATTATTAACTATTCGTAAATATCTAATAATGAACAACTTAGCTTCTTTTTTCCCAAAGACAAAATAAAGACGATTAAGCCGCCTAGATGTTACTAAAAAGATTCATCTTTCGACGAATGGCGTTTTTTTGGATATGAATGCGGCAATTGAAAAAGAAAATAAACAATAACTAATTCTTAATTTGACCACCATTTTTTTTCAATTTGTAGATTGAATTTGCGTTGTTTAATAATTTTCATCAACTTAGCAATGGCAAAATTATTATCTAAAAACTTATCAAGGAGTTATATTTTTTCATATAATTATTAACCAATAGAATAAAACCCAATACATGAAAATGACTGAGGATGAATTATTAGATGAGGTCTGTGGCATTTTAGATGACATGGAAACCCTCATAAGATCAAGAGATTTGAAAGAAGATTATTTCTTCACTCAAAATCAACGCGATGACCAACTCACTGTTAGAGATTTTAGATATCAAGAAATTCAAATCAATAATTATGAGAATGAATTAGAGCAAAATGCCCAAAATATACTCCGATTATTTCAACCTAAGAAAGGTATTTTAGAAAAATTACTACTTAAAGGCTTCTTTGATGATTATGAAAAAGAAGTTTATAATTTGATTTGTCAAGAATGGAGTAAAAGATATAATGAGTGGTCAGACATTATAGAAAAGGAATTTGTCAATGCGATAAATTTATTCAAAAGTAATCCTCAAGAAGTATATTACTTGGAAAGGTTTGTTTATTTATCAAGGAATCTGTCTAAAAATGCATTTGGAATAGAAAGTGATTTTTATAAAAAATTGATAGCTGAATTGAAAAACAAAAATAGTTGTATTGTTTATTGGGCAACAATGATATTGTGGGAAAAAGAATATACTAATCCAGCGACAATTGAAGCATTTAGAAAAAATTTAACTCATTCAGATTGGAGAATTAGAATAATTACGCTTGAATGTTTACAAACGTGGATAAAAGTAAAACTGATTCAATTAACACCTCAACCACAATTATTTTTAAAAGATCAATTGAGAAGAAAATTGAACAAAGATTATGAGAGTAAATTATTAGTACCATAAAACTAATTCCAAAATGGAGAAAACCTATAAAATATATCAACAAATTGAAAAAGAAGTTCATAAACCTTCTTATTCAAAGTTTAATAAAAAGCTTCAAGAATTATTTGCTACAAAAACACCAATTTTAAAATCAGATATTCAAGAATTAATCCATTTTTTATCAAACGAAGATCCAAAAAAACAATATTTTGCACTCGATTTTTTATTTTCTTACCCAAAAGCAATTCCAAATGAATTGTACCACTCTATTTTTAATGCAGGTATTAGATCTAGAGATCCTGATAATGAACTCTTCTTTTTTTCACTTGCTAAACGCATAAAAGGGGAAGAGTATTTTTTTAATACGCTTTTGGACAAAATCAAAAACGGAAGCAATGAAGAAAAAATACTAACGATTCATTCTTTTTATTGGACTTTCAGTTTTTATAATGATTATTTAGATGATAATGAAGTGACTTACCAACAGAAAATCGAACTAAAGCATTCTACTCAACTTCAAAAAAAACTTTATTCCGTAATAGAACTTCTTTTAGATGAATTTTTAAATAATAAAAACCTTATTGTAAGACATGTGTGTTTTAAAGCTTTGCCTAACAATGTGAAAAAATATCCATTTTCCTTGAGAAAAAAAGGAATAAAAGTCATCAATTTAGCAGCTAAAATAGGTTTACCAAAGGAAGAAAGAAGAGAAAATCTAGGCTTTTTTTATATTTGGAACCAAGCTATTAAAGAGGAGAAATTAGGCGAATTGTTTTTTGATCAATTAAAATGGAGGAGTAGAACAGCTAATCCAGACGAGGAATGGAAAGCATATCAAGCATTTAAAGCTGAAATGATCAAGAAAAAGTAACTTGTAATCATAAAAGAAAAGCGTAAATTTAAGGCACAAATAAAACAAATGAATTTTAAAAAATATTTCGGCCCTAGTACTTTAGTTGCTGCGGCTTTTATTGGGCCTGGAACGCTGACTTTTTGTACAATGGCTGGTGTTCAGACTAGCTATACTTTGCTTTGGGCATTGCTATTTTCAGTTGTTGCAACGATTGTTTTGCAAGAAATGACCGCTCGATTGGGTTTAGTTACTCAAAAAGGGTTAGGAGAAGCAATTCGATCGGAATTTTATCGCCCCGTTTCAAAAATCATCGCGGCAATTTTGGTAATTTCAGCAATTGTAATCGGCAATGGCGCGTATGAAGCAGGCAATATTGCAGGCGCAGTTTTAGGCTGGGATGTAATCTTTGGAAGTTGGAAAATGGGCGGTTTTAAATTCGCGCCTTTACTCATTGGCGGAATCGCGTTTTTCTTACTTTATCGTGGGAAATATCAATTGATTGAACGGTTTTTGATTGGATTAGTCATTTTGATGAGCATTACTTTTTTAGTGACTACGATTGTTATTCAACCCGATTGGAGCGCGGTTTTAAGTGGTTTATTTATACCAACATTAGAAACAAACAGCTTGTTAATCGTCATTGGTTTGATCGGGACAACTGTCGTACCATATAATTTATTCCTTCACGCGTCCAGTATTCAACAAAAATGGACAAGTACAGATGACCTGAAAAATGTTAGAATTGAAAATGCAATTGCTATTATTTTGGGTGGCGTGATTTCGATGTGTATCGTGATAACTTCCGCGACGGCTTTCGCCAAAAATGGGGCTGGCGTGGCTAATGCCGCAGATATGGCTGCACAATTAGAGCCGCTTTTAGGAAGTTGGGCAAAATACTTTATGGGAATTGGTTTATTTGCGGCAGGAATTACCTCCGCGATTACTGCACCTTTAGCGGCTGCAATGGCAATCAATGGCATTTTGGGTTGGGAAGCAGATCTGAAAGATAAGCGGTTTCAATTGGTTTGGATGATTATTCTATTTGTAGGAACGATTGTGGCAGTTTCTGGCGTAAAATTGTTGCTGATCATTCAATTTGCTCAAGTGGCGAATGGTGTTTTATTGCCGATTATCGCTGGATTTTTGTTATATGTGATGAATAAAAAAGCCGTTTTAAAGCAATTCACTAATAGTTTTACTCAAAATTTATTGGGTTTTATCGTGATTGCTATTACGATTTTTATTAGCCTGCGAACCTTAGATAAGGTGTTTGGATTTTTGTAAAAGAAGGGATATTTTTTACTAAAGATAAGAGGCATTTTCAAAGTGCCTCTTATCTAATACTTAATTTTTACAAATCCAGAATTAAGTGGTCAAAACCTTTTCATTGATTTCTTTTCTCCAATTTAAATACCCAAAATAAGCGACAACGATATAAATTACATTAAGCGCAGCGAATAAATAACCGCCTCGACTACCATATAAATAAACATAAACCAAATCAATTACTATCCAATAAATCCAATTTTCCAATTTTTTACGCGCCACTAATACAGTAGTAATAATTGCAAAAACAGTTGTAAAAGCATCTAAATAAGTTGCAACAGCAGCCGTATATGTTTTGAAAAAATACCCGACCAATACGGTTAAAAGTATTCCACCCACAATGATTTGAATATGTTCTTTATTTTTCATCTTAGTAATGGCGAGTTGTTCCGAAGCAGCCAATTTAAACCCTCGATTCCACGAATACCAACCATAAACGCCCATTGCAACATAATAAATTTGCAATAAAGCATCTACATACAATTGATAATATTGGTAAGCGGCATATGTCCAAAAAATGGAACTAATAATACCAAACAACCAACACCAAATATTTTTTCGAGCTGCCAGAACTACGTAGATAATAGCCGTTATGACCGAGATCAATTCGACCAAAGGCATTCCTATAAGAGCTGTTTGTATATTTTCTAAAATATTCATGGCTAGTTATTTTGTTCTTTTTATAAAAGAGGAAATTTAAATTTTGAACCCTCTCCTACTTCCTTTGTTTGATACAATGAATAGGCTTTATTCTAATAGATTAACTCATCTATTGAGTATCTTTACAAAACCGCGCAAAATAAGCGAATAATTGAAGATTTATTAAAATTATGACAAGTAAAATTCATCCTTTTTTAATAATAAAAAATATAATCCTCATCGGGTTAAGCCTTCCATTATTACTATTATCGGCTAACGGTATTCGGCAATTTTTGGAAGCACCTTTGAATATTTTTGCGATTATTGCTCTTTTTAGCGGCTTATTTGGGCTTTCTTTTTTAATATTTGGTGGTCGTGCTTTGCGCAAAATTAAAATTTCAGAGGATCATATTACTGAAAAATGGCTAGGATTACGGACAACAAAACAGTTAGATTTATCCACACCTATAATAATGCACGAAGCAACAAGTAATTATTTTTTCATCAAAATAAAAAAAATAACCCTACAAAATTCAACAGGGCAAATTCGTTTTTCCAATGTAGATTTTAAAAATTTCAATAGCCTTCAAAATCAGTTGACTACAATCACAATGCCTCAAAGTTTCTCTTTTCGTTTACCAATCTTAGATAGAATTGCTATATTTTTATTTTTATTACTCACTATTTGGATGGTCATTTCCGCAATTCTAGGCATAACGATTTAAGTTAATTGAGAGTTGAAAACGCCTAAATTGGCGCGAACTCTCAACTATCAATTAATCAAAATCCTACTTTTATATTTTTTGTTTTTATTAAAAATTAGGACTTCATACATTCCGCTTGGAAGTCTTTCAATGTTAATTTCTTCATTGTCTGAAAATGATTTTTCTAACATTAATTGTCCTAATGTATTAAAGATTTTTACTTGACCTGTGTTTAATCCCTTTACTTGAAAATAGTCTTTCGCAGGATTTGGATAAATTAATAAATCATTGATTTTAAAGTGTTTATCCGTACTAGTAGGAAAGCTATACAATATAAAAACGGCGTTAGTTACTTCTTGATTCCCCATCATTCCACCAGCAATAATTAAGGTTGTAGAATCGGTTTTTGCTACACCACGTAAATCCATTACAGGAGGAGCAACTGCGGTTGCCGCGGTCAAATTCCCTGTTAGAGGCGAGTAAGTTACGATTCTATCCAAAGGAAGAACATTGATAGAATTTTGGTAAGCTATACCATTGAAATTATAGGTTTTATCGCTTCCGCCTAACCAATAAGCCTTTCCTAACATTTCGGCGGCTCCCATACGATAACCTTTTGAATTAGGTTCTGCTTGAGCTGTCCAAGTGATATTTGTAGGATCCGTCGGATCAATATATCCTTTACGCAAATACTGTGACGGCGGGAAATTATTCGCATAACGCGCTCCTCCAATATAATAAAGCGTATCGCCAACAATCACACCTGACGCACCAAAAACTTTATGATTAACTGTATTTGGCACAGGCGTTCCAGCAGACCAAGTATCGGTACTAGGATTATAAATTTGAACATTTGCCACATTTCCATTATTGCTCCAGCCTGAGACGACATAGATCAAACTATCTCGCCAAACCGCTTGAACATGATCGTCAATCGGCACAGGAATAGGCGAACCATCTGCTAAATAACTATTAGTCTCAGGATTATAAATATGAACTTTATCGGATGATATTTCATGTCCATCAGAAAAAACATGATAACCGCCCATGATATAAATTTTGTTTTTGATGGTACTCGCACCAGCAGCTATTTTGCCCATCGTATCAGGTAAGGCAGGAATTGTTTCCCAAGTATCGGCTTGTGTATTATATCGAAAACTTCTGAGATGAATTCCCGACCAAATCTTAGTAGAATCAATACCACCAAAAGAATATACGTAAGGAATATTATTGACTAAACCTTGTGTTACGGCATTATTACTTACTCTTTCAATCATAGGACGACCTTGTTGCCAAAG
>CAKZLL010000376.1 GCA_937125475.1 uncultured Saprospiraceae bacterium
AGCAATAAATAAGGCATTACTATGAAACTAATATTCACTCTCTCAATGATTTGGGTATTGACTGCACCATCCTTATACGGTCAAATATCCTCAGATTATCTTTATTTTTTCCAAAATTCCATTCCATATCATTATCAAAAAAATAAAAAGACAGGAAATAACTGTGTAGAAGCTCAACCAAACCGAAGCCCTAATGGTAGTTGTAATAATATGAATGAACAGAATTGGGGGCAAGCTATCAACCCTTTTAGTCATCGGTTAATGCCTGACTATGGTGCAAATGGTGCAATGGCGGGAGAAAATCGAGGCAGCGCACGCATGATTAGTAATTATATTTGTCATCAAGATGCAGGAGAAAGTGTTGAAAGTCAGCGCGGTTTGAGTAGTTTGGTTTATACTTTTTTTCAATTTATAGATCATAATATTACAGCAACAGCCGAAGGTCATACCGAGTTCAAACCGATTCCAATTCCTATGAGTGACCCGTTTTTTGATCCGAATGGAACGGGCAGTCAAATGATGCCTTTTATGCGTTCCGAAACGATGATGAGTGATAATGGAATGCTTAGCCCGATTAATATGTTGTCTTCGTGGATTGATGGCGCAGGAATTTATGGCTCAGATGAAACGAGAGCAAATTGGCTACGCACTTTCGAAAACGGAAAACTAAAAATATCTGAAAATAATTTATTGCCTTGTAACACGACAACAGGTTTTCGATCAGATCCGATTGATACACTCGCGCCAGCAATGGCAGGCGATAAAAACCGGTGTGGTGTGTATCAAAAAGTATTCGTAGCAGGAGATATTCGAGCAAATGAACAGCCTGGATTATTGTCATTGCATACCGTTTTTATGCGAGAACATAATCGGCTTTGTAATGTCTTAGTATTGGAAGGCATGACGGATGATGAAGCGATTTATCAAAAAGCAAAGAGGATAGTTGTAGGAGAATTGCAAGCGATTGTTTATCAAGAGCTTTTGCCTGCATTGGGCGTGCATTTGGGAGAATATCGCGGTTATAATCATCAAATTCAGCCTGATATTTCTAATGTTTTTGCTACTGCGGCTTTTCGATTAGGGCATACGATGGTCGATGAAAACCTGATTTTAATTGATAATAATTGTCAACCGATTAACGGAAATACGGGATGTGGTCCAGCAGATGGAGATTGTAGTTGTACGAATGCGAATGTCGGTTTTGGTGGAACATTGGATATAAAAAACGCCTTTTTTCATCCGTCTTTGGTTTCAAATATTGGAGTTGAGCCAATCTTGAAGGGATTAACTAGCCAAACTCAACAAGAAATTGATGCAAAAGTGATTAGTTCACTGCGCAATTTTTTATTTGGTGCGCCAGGAAGTGGTGGTTTGGATTTAGCGGCGTTGAATATTCAGCGTGGGCGCGATCACGGATTGCCAGATTATAATACGATTCGACAGCATTTCATAGGAAATTCAGTTAATTCATTTGCTGAAATTACGAACAAGGTCAATTTACAAACCGCACTTGCCACAGCTTATAATAATGATTTTAATAATATTGATGCTTTTGTCGGCTTATTGGCGGAAGATCATTTGCCAAATACGTCTGTTGGTGCGACTTTACATGCGATTTTGAAAGATCAATTTACGCGACTTCGAGAGAGTGATCGTTATTTTTATAAAATAGATCCGATGCTTTCACCAATGGACAAAAAAGAAGTTCAACAAACTACACTTGCTGATTTGTTGACGCGAAATACTAATTTAGTTGATCTGCCTAGTCAAGCTTTTTATGCGCGAAGCTGTTCAGAAAATAGAGCTATTCAATTGATTGTAAAAGATGAAAGTGGTCGATTAAATGATTATGTAGAAATCCCTGTTTTGGTTGATAATTTTAAGAATGTTTACCAAATTACGGCTGATTTTCAATGGGATAACACGGCTTTAGAATTTGATCAAGTTCTAAATTTTGCGATTTCGGAAGGCGTTGTCAGTTTTCAAAATACGCTGAGTTCACTTCATGTTGATTGGTCTTATTTTCAAAATGCAGGAAAAACGCTAGCACAAGGCGATACGTTATTTTTAATGCGTTTCAAAATTTTAAATAATACGATTGAAAATGTAGCGATTGAGGCTAATACCTCGTTTTCGGCAAGTTCGGCGGGTGTTGCCCCGACTTGGACAGTTCCGAGTTTTAGTAAAAATGGCGTTGTAAATATTCAAACATCGCCCAATCATTTTAATATTACGGGAATAGTTGCAACGCCTACTGGTTATCCGACGCAGGATTTGCAAGTTAATTTTATAAAAAATAACCAATTGCCGAGCTATTTTTATATTAATAATGGACAAACAACTTTTGAGAAAAACATTGCAGCAATTGGAGCAGATTTTGAATTTTATGTGCAAACGACTTCAGTTGATTGTCCTTTTGCGCATAAATTATCGGTTTTAGATGCGATTTTATTACAAGAGCATTTAGAAAATATACGTCCTTTTGAGCAAGCTTACAGTTTCTTGGCGGCTGATACGGATGATAATAATATGATCAATCAGAATGATTTAGATGAATTAATGGCAATTTTATTAAGGCAATCGCCTCATTTCCCGAATGATAATTATCGTTTTTTCTCAACGGAACGTTATCCGACTTTAGCTGATCCTTTTGATATTGAAACAAAGCGGAGACACACCAATATTCAAGAATATCTCTATGCGCAAAATTTCATGGGTGTTCCGAAAGGAAGAATTAAAGAAATGGATAATTTTCCATTAGAGGAACAGCCGAGTTATTATAATTCTAAACAAATAGATCAGATCGTTTTAAAAAATGAAATCATCGAAATTCCGATTTTAGCACAAGATGCAGAGACCTGGCGCGGGCTTCAATTGACGCTTAATTGGGATGCTTCGGTTTTAGATTTTATTAATATTCGATCGAATACTTTGACTAATTTTTCGGATTATTTTATTGATAATCAATCCATTTCGGATGGAGAATTGGCTATTGTTTGGCAAACATTAGCTAATCAAGCTGCTAATTTTGCGAATGGAGATACATTAATGGTATTACAATTTATAGTTTCGGGTAATCGAGGCGATGCGACTGTGATTGAAATTAACGATAATATTAAAAAAGTGATGGCTGTAACAGGCGATTTGAAAGTGAAGTATCCTATTTTTGATACGCATTTAATTAAAGTTATTGAGAACTTTGAAGGTGTGGAAAATCCATTTCAATTAGTTGTTTTTCCAAATCCTGCAAGTTCGTTTGTTCAGCTTCAATTTCAATTAGATTTGCCTAGTCAATTAGTTGAAATTGAGTTATTTACAACTTTAGGTCAATCTATTTTTAAATACGAAAACAATTATCCTGCTGGTGTTCATCAGTTTAAATTAGAAGAATTACCTTTAGAAACGGGGTGTTATTTTGTGAAATTTGAAACAGGAAATGAGGTTGTGACACAGCGGTTTTTAGTAAAATAGTTTTGCATACTAAAAATAAAAAATAGGAAGACAGATGACGCAGTTCTCAAAAACAACGTCATCTACCTTCCTATTTTTATCTTTAGCTTACTAAATATATCATTTATTTTTTAGCAGCAGCTAATTTAGCTTTTCTAGCCTTTTTTTGATCATTATTACTTTCATAAACCACATATTGTTCATATTTGACAGGATCTTTTTCTACCCAAATATCTTTGCCAATATTACAAAGTACAATAAATTCTTGGTACATTTTATTCCCTAAATTGGTTCTAACTTCGACCATAATATCTCGATCCGCGACTTTATCATGTTTGCGATTGATAGAATCTTCAAACGCAGCACAAGTCTCAGAAACTTTATCAATATGAATTTGTGACAAGCCAGTTTCTTCCAAAAAAGGAAGTAATTGTTTGGCAACTCGCACAACTCTTCGTCCACAAAATAATAATTGAGGATCAGACATATCGCCCATTTTGGCTGTTCCAAACTTGCGATATCGCCCCGAGCGAAGATTGTATTTCATTGCGACGCGCGTCATAACGCCTCGAATGGCTACTTTTAATTTCTCTCCATTTCCTTTTTTATTTTCGGTAAAAGTCATTTGTTCGCCCAGCATTTCATCATCACTAGGCAAATCATTAAATTTTTGACACAAGTCCTTAAACGCCTGCAATCGTTCCGTACTAAAACTATAAGTCACAAAATCCTTGATATCACGTTCTGCGTATCGGATGCGTTCTAGACATTGTACATATAGATCAGCATCAGGAAAATTATATTCTCTATTTATTGATTGTTTCTTCATTGTGTTAATAATTTTATGATACAAATATATATTTTTCTGAT
>CAKZLL010000377.1 GCA_937125475.1 uncultured Saprospiraceae bacterium
ATCATAATTTAAATGATTAAATAGAAAAATAGCAATCATATTAATTAGCGCGATATATTGATTTTTATACTCTATTTAATCATTCAGTGATGGATAATTAGCTGATATATCAAAAGAAAGAATTATTTTTTAACTTAGCGAAGAGAAATAAATGCTAACAGCAATTCAACAAAGCCTAGAGGCTAACAACAAACTCAAAAAAAGAGCTTTAATGACGGTATCCAACAAGACGGTTTCGTCGGACGCTATCCAGAAAGAATGGCTAGAGGTGCAAGCCGCTCAAGCTAACCCAACTCGATTTCGTCCTTTATATGACCGATATTATGAACCTATTTTTCGCTTCATCTATCGCCGAACTTCGGATGAGATGCTGTCGGGGGACCTTTGCGCGCAGGTTTTCCTAAAGGCTATGCAAAAAATCGGTTCTTATAAATTTAAAGGTGTGCCTTTTTCAGCATGGCTTTATCGTATTGCGAGTAATGAAGTAGCGCAGCACTTTCGTAATACCCAAAAGAATAGAACAATTAGTATTGATAAGACTAATGTGGGTGAAATGGTGGAAGATGAAGACATCGAGGGCTTGTTAGCGCATCGAGATGTTTTGATCGAAACCCTTAACAGCATGAAAGATAAAGAAGTAGAATTGATCGAAATGCGTTTTTTTGAACATCGGTCATTTAGAGAAATAGCAAATTACTTGGAAATTTCGGAAAGCAACGCTAAGGTTAGAACGTATAGGTTACTTACTAAAATGAAAAAATTAATGCTTAAAAAAATTAAGCCAAAGTAAATCAATTAATATAATCCAAAAACAGATTAATTAGACAAATATATAATTATGGGTGGATTTTGTAAACAACAAAAACTCAACTACCAAATGAATGTTTAATATCATTTTTCATCAATAATTATTAATTATAAAAGATAAATAATGGACCAAAACAAATACAATTTTCAATTTAACTTGCCAGATATTTCTAGCAAGGAAATCAATAAGCACAAAGACTTTGATGCGTTATTGAAACAAATGGAAGCTGTACCCGAAGTGCCAAAACAACAACCTGCGAAGGTCGTGAAGTTGAAGCCCATAGAAGTATCTAAACAACCTGCAAAGGTGGTGAGAATGCGAAGTTGGCGACGAAATATTACTTATGTTGCTAGTCTAAGTGCTGCTGCTATGTTGGCTTTAGCCGTGTATTTCACCATAGGAGGATCAAATGGCTTGGTGCAAGAAGCAGCGATTAAACTCAATGAACAACCTTTTGTATTTACTCCAATGGAAAAACTGGAAAAGTCGGGAACGGTTTTTAAAGTAGAAGGAACAGAAGGCGGTATTTTTGAATATGAAAGTGGATCTAAAGTGAGTGTGCCTGCTAATGCTTTTGTGAGTAATAACGGCGAAATAGTCAGCGGTGAAGTAGAGTTGAGGTATAAAGAATATACAGATTTTATTGATTTCTTTATCGCGGGAATGCCGATGAAGTACGATAGCGCAAGTGCTACATATCAATTAATTTCTACAGGAATGATTGATATTCAAGCTTTTCAAAATGGCGAGCCTGTACAAATCAATCCGAAAAAAGCATTGGAAGTTGAATTAGTTTCTAATATTAATTATAATCCAATTCATCAATATCGAGCTTATCAAGCAGATGAAACGAATAAGAATTGGGCGTATAATTTACCAATTGTGATTGAACCGATATTGACAGGTGATTTGAAAAAGCAAATGGATGATTATCTGACGAATTTTAATAGTTCGGGTTCAGATGCAGTACAAAGTGTAAGAGGTATTGAAGCTAATATTCAACAAATAAAAGCTACTCAAAACACAGCATTACAAGAAATTGATGCGACAATTCCAATGCCTACAAAACCAATCAAACCACAAGAGTCGAATCCCAATAATAATGTAACAGACTTTGATTTTGATGAAGTGTCGAAAGAAGATCCAAGAATAGCAGAATTAGCAAAGAAATATGGTAATTTGCTTTGGGAAGTCTCAGCGGATCAAAATGAAGCTTTTGCGAAAGCATCAGCGGAAGAATGGGACGATATTAAATGGGCAAAAGTGGGAGAGGATCAATATTCTGTCACAATGATAGACGAAACGACACCGAGTAAGAATGTTCAATTGATTGTCAAAACGGTTTTGGCTGGAGGTGATTATCAAAAAGCATTACAAGATTATGAAGCAAAATTAGCGACTTATAATCAATTATTAGCAGAAAGAGATAATCAATTAAAAGATAAAAAAGCGGCATTATTAGGACAATTTGCGGATCAATTAGCGGGTTTAGAAGAGCAAAAAAAGGCATTGAGTGGTCAGAATGCTGCTCGTCTTCAAGAAGGATATGCTAAGGTAATCAAAGAGACATTAGCTAATCAAAAAGTCGTTAGTCGTTTCTCTGTCAAGCATTTAGGCGTTTGGAATTCAGCAAGACCTGAGAAGCCTAGCGAAACTGTTGTAAAAGCTACTTTTCAAGCAGAAGATAATGCGCCTTTAGAATTGTTTGATGCTTATTTGGTGAATAAAAAACAAAATACCATTATTCATTTCATGACAACTGGAAATGCAGAATTACCGATTGAATATCAAAATGATACAGATAATTTGATGTGGGTAGTTGGAAAAAATGGCGAATTGAAAGTCGTTTACCCAAAAGGTTTTCAAGCAATTAAAGAAGAGAATACATTTACTTTTAAGTTTGAAAATGTAGAAAAATCGGTCGAGACAGAAAAAGAAATAAGAGAAATATTACGATTTTAGTAATGTGTTAATATATAACGAAACGTTTATTCATAAATTTGGAGCTTTACGAATTGTAAAGCTCTTTTTTATTAGAGGAATAGTTAAAATATTAATGATATGTGGTTTGAAAAATTAATGGGATTTGAAGAAGTAACACCTCAGCAAGTCCGCGAAAATATAATACTTGAAGGGAATAAATTGATTTCTAAAGTTAATGGAGAAAGTTATATCTATGGTGATTTAGAAATCCCTTCTTTAGCAGAATTGCGTGAGCGAACTAAGACAATAATTCCAACAGGACGATTAAAATTTTCAGAACAAGTGGCTAATGTCCAGCTTTTGCATGAAAATGAAGCTAATACAAATGCGCTTTTTCAAGTGGCTTCTCAATTTAATTTGTTGGAAATGGTCAATCCTTCGATAACGCCAGAGCAAGGAATTGACATTTATGAACATGACTATACGCAAGGACCAGCCTGCGCAATTGCTGCTGGAGCAGGAACGACTTACCGCAATTATTTTGTAAGGGTAAATGATCAAATTGGGCAAACTGCGACAAGTCAAATTGATTGTATTAAGGATTTAGGAACAGCACTCGGTAATAAAAATGGATCATTGTGGCAAATGAGAAATGGTTATGTTATTCGGTCTAAAAATGGATTGGAAACCATTGATCAACAGCTTAGGAAAATGACCGAAACGGAAAAAGATCAATTGAGATCGCTGTTAAGAATTGGCATTCAATGGCAAACACAAGTGACGCTTAACGGCGCAAAACATGTAGTTTCACAAACCTATAATTCGGCTTTGCCAGTGGCTTATCATTCTTTTTCGGATTATTGGGAGAATTTTGCACGATTAATTTTAGATGCGTCTTATGAAGCTACTTTTCATGCCGCTTTGCTTAATCAGCAAAAGACAGGAAATAATAAAGTTTATCTAACGCTAATCGGTGGAGGTGCATTTGGTAATCGAATGGATTGGATTATTGGAGCTTTAAAACGATCTTTAAAGCTTTTTGCACAATATAATTTAGATGTAATTATGGTGAGTTATAGAATTTCAAAACCTAGCATTCAAGCCATAGTGAAAGAATTAGAACATTGAAAATTATAGTTTCAATGTTCTAATTTTCCTATTTTATTTGATTTTAAAAGAATCTAAAATCTTTTGAGCTATACCTTTATAAGTATAAAATTGTTCTTGTTCAGAAGTGAAAGAAAGAACATAAGCTTTGCCATCAATGACCCAAAATTGTTGTAGCCAATGCAGATTATAATTCATTTGGCTTCCTGTATATTCTACTTGATAGTAAGTTTTACCATTTTTACTCTCTTTTGCAGATGCTTTAAATTTATAATTTTGAATGATATTGGGCAGTTGCGCAATCGAAACTTCTGCATATTGCTCTAAATCCATGTCCGCTAAACCATATTGAGCAAGGTCAACAATCAATAGGTTCATATTTTCTTTAAATAGATCTTGTTCATTTGAGATAGGAGAAAATAAGAAAAATGAACTTCCCATAAGACCGCTTTCATCCAAAGTCCAAGTTGCAGGATATTGAACACTCACATTCGTTTGGGTATAAGACTTCCAATCCGAATAATTTTTTTTAGAATTATTATCGGTGGTTTCGACCTTTTCCTTTTTTTTCTTATTTGTTTCTGTACTACCCGTATTGCCTTGTGCGTAAGTGGAAAATGATAGACCTAAAAAGAATAAAAATAGGAGACAATTTTTCATTATAAATTGGATTTGAAATGAATAAATGTTAGGTTATTTCTTACGAATTATCCTAAAAATAATACTAATTCATATCTATAATTTGAAATAATTCTACCATAATTAATATGAATTTTAGAGATGAATTAGTATAAAACGTTAAGAACAAGAATTATTTTAATATAGAGATGATTTTTTATATGAAATTGTGCCAAAATTCAATGAAGTCATCTTTTTAATTGACTAATTCCATTTTGCCACTATTAGCACCTACAAAAATATTTTTTCTATTATCAAAAGCGAATACCCAAAGCGGTTCTGTATCGAATGGAGAAAGCGGAAAATATAATCGACCTTTCTTACAAGTTTCGCTATTTTCTTTATGAACTAGATCAAGTGCAGCTTGTAAATCGAGTTCGATTGACTGAAAAGGCGTATAACCAAACGGCATTTCACTTTCTTCATAGGTAACTTCTTTTTCGGGTTGTTTCGTGAATTTATAATGCCTGAAATTATTATCCATTGAAGTTGCCAAAACACAAGTCCATAAAAAGGAATTATCTATATCTTTTTCAGTAGATTGATTAAGATCAAATTCGACTACTAAAATACCTTCAAATTTTTCATCTTTGGGCAAAAGCTGTTGGCATTTTTCAACCATATCTTTAAAAATGATCATATTTGTTTCTTTTATTGCTTTAGATGAATATACTGATTTTGATGGAGTTTTGCTCCTATTTAAACTTAAAAAGAGTAAAAGTATGAAAAAAGAAAAGGCCCATTTAGACAAGGAAACTGTACTTTTCATCTGATGATTGTTCGTTAATCAATGATTTTAGTGAATAGACTTATTGAATTATAATTGGATAAATATAATTCTAAATCATTGAAAATCATATTGTTAATTGAATTTTATTGGTCTTTTAGGTATATTTAATATATGAAATATAAATCAATTACTGGACGGTTTTTATAGAAGAGAGTCACTCTTTAGTGTTTTTTACAAATATGATTTGATTATTCTTTTTTTTAAAATATTAGAACTTGACCGTTATATTCTTATTATGAACTGATTTTTCGATCATCATTTTAGTAAAATAATCAATACTCGTATTTTCTAAATTAAGTGTTTCTAGATTGTTTAAATAATCGAATAATTCAATGGGAAAATTTCTTAAATTTTTATTATTACTAAGATCTAATTCTCTTAGATAAGGAAGAGATTTAGAGGTGGAGTTTTTTAAATTTGTAATATTATTGGAAGATAGTTTTAAGGTATGAACTACTTCATTGACTTTATCAAGATCAAATATTGTAATAGAATTATGAGATAAATCAAGTCTAATATTTGTTTTATTAGAGTAGAAATCTTTTATCATTGGGAATACTACAAAAGCATTATAACTCAAATTAAGTGTTTCTAAATTAGGTAGTGCATTTAAACTAGGTAATTGTTGTAGTTGATTACCAGAGAGATTTAGGTTAGTTAAACCTGTTAATTGATTAATAGATTGAGGCAATTTTTTCAATTTATTACCTGCTAAATTTAATCTTTCAATTTTGGGTTTTTCTTCTTTGATTTCAAAAATTTTGATCTGATTATTCTTAAAATTTAATTCCTCTAGATTATCTAAAGATGCTATTTCTATTATAAATTTTTCGACTTCTTGGTCTTTAATTTCTAATTGAGGAAGTCTATTAAAATTGGATAATCTGACTGTTCCTTTAATTTGATTTTTATCTAAATTTAAGTAATGTAAACCCGTTATATTTCCGAATGCCTCTGGAAAGCGCTGTAAATCATTATTAGCCATATTAATACTATAAATGCTATGAAAATAATGAAAAGGTAGTTCATCAAAATCATCATCTAATACAATAAAATTATTTTCTAAATTGAGTTGGTTTAAATTCCGAAGATCGACTAATCCCGAAGGAAAACGGGTTAATTGATTAGTACTAAGATCTAAATCTTGAATGAAGCTAGTTGCGTTATCCGCGATAGGCAAAACCTTAGTAATTCGATTTTTACTTAAATTGACTGTATTGATCAGACGAAAAACATTTAAATCTAAAGTACTTAATCTATTGTTACTAATATTTAACTCTGTGATCTTATTTTCTTGGAAGTCAACCACTGGAAATACTTTCGTAATTTTGTTATTACTTACATTGACAGTTTTTATTGATTTGAATGTTTCTAAATTGAGAGAAGACAAGAAATTGTTTCCCAATTGAGTTAAATACAGCTCTTTATTATATTTGAAAGCATGATAAGGAATAGAATTAAGGTAATTATCTTGTAGGTGTAATGTTTTTAAATGAGGCAAATCCTTAATGGCACTTGGAAGAGTGTCTAATCGATTGGCTATATTTAACCGAAGAACGCAGGGCGTATTTTTAAAAAGATCATTAGGAATTTTGAGCGAACCGCGCCCTTGAAAATAAACTTCCATATTATATTCTCTCAAAATAGCTTTTCCTGTCCCCATTTCTCCAAGAGGAAATTGTAATGGAAATTGAGAAGTACATTTATATAATGCAATCTCATCAGCTTTATTCACTTGTTCAAATTGATCAGATTGGAACAAAAATGAGCCTAATAAAAGTAACAAAACAGGAATAAGAATAATTATTTTTTTCATAAAAAGAGGATTATTTGTTTTATAATGATCAATAGACTTTATTCTAAATAATTTTGTATGAAGCTAAATTATCTTTTAAAACTACTCTTCGTTGGCAAAATGCTCATTTAGCACGGCTAAACTCCGCTTTTACCGCCTTGATTAGCTTTAAAATCTAAATTTCCATTCATTACAAAACCATTTTAGAATAAAGTCTAATAATTCATTTCTAATTTGCCTTCATCAATGGTCAATTGAATATTTTCTTTTTTAGCTATTTGGGTAATTAAATATACTGTTATTGGGTCAAGACTAGTGTTTTCTAAATTTAACTCTTCTAAATTTGTTAAGTAATAAAGTACATCAGTTGAGAACTCCTTTAAATTTGAATTACCATTAAGATATAATTTTTTTAAATTGGGCAATTCGGTTAAATTCTCAATACTTGAAATATTATTATTAGATAAAACTAATTCGGTGATGTTTTTATTAACTCGTTCAAAGTCAAGAGTTTTTATTGAATTGAATGACAAATAAAGTGTGAAAGGATTATTATTATATTTTGGATATAATTGATCTTTATTAGGAATTTCGGTTAAATCATTTCCAGTCAATTCAAGTTCTTTCAAATTAGTTAAATCACTTAAATCAGGAAGGTTTTTTAGATTATTATGAGAAAGATCTAACCTGTTCAATCCTACTAATTGATTGATGGATGGAGATAATTTGGAGAGTTGATTATCTCTTAAAGTTAACTCATTTAAGGTGGTGTTTTTCTCTGTGACTTTAAAAGTATGAATTTGATTACCACTTAAATCTATATGGGTGACTTGAGATTTCTCCATTATAAAACTTTTCACCGATTGATTTCTTATTTTTAATCTTGAAAGTTGATCAAAATCTTTAAATATGATTGAACCTGTAATTTGATTTTTATCCAAAAACAACCACTCTAAATTGGGCATTTTTCCTAATTCTTCTGGAAAACGCAGAAAACCATTCTTAGATAAATTTAAGAAATTAACCATTTGTAATTTCTCAAATGGAATTTTAATAAAATTTGTATCAGATCCGATATTATTATACTCTAAATCAAGTGATTCTAATTTGTCAAGTAAGAATATTTCTACAGGAAAACGACTTAATTTATTGTAAGCAAGATCTAAACTAGTCGTATTAATCGGATGATTATCTTGGCGTATTGGTTGTATTTTTTTAATATTATTACGCCCTAATTTTAATGATTTTATTGATTTTAGAGCATTTAAATCAATACTAGTTAATTTATTTCGATTAAGGTTTAAATGATTGATTTGATACGCATCTTGATCAATGATTGGTAATATCGTATCAATACTGTTACTTGTTAAATTGACTCGATTAATTGTTTTAAAAGTATTCAAATCTAAGGTCTGCAATTGATTGTTATTTAAATTAATGTATTGCAATTCTTTGTTTTGCTCAAAGGTAGAAAATGAAATATCTCTAATTTTATTATTATCTAAGTTAAGATATTGTAATGCCTTATTTTTCACAAAGCTATGACGTGAAATATGTTTAATTGTATTGAAATTTAGATCGAGATGTATTAATTGAGGCAAATATTGAATAGCAGTAGGAATATTAAGTAAGCTATTAGAAGCGAAATTGCACTTCTTAATACAAGGCGTATTTTTAAAAATATCATCGGGAAGTTCTGTAAAATAGAGGTTTGAAAGATCAATTCCTACCTCGTAATCTAAGAAAATATCTTTGACTGTTTTTTCATCATCTATCATATTCTGATAAGAAAAGGTTATCGGAAATTGAGCAAGACAAATCTCATCGGCTTTTTCTATTCGTTCCGTTTTATCAGATTGGAACAAAAAGAAGCCGAGAAATAGTAATAAAATCGGAATAATTATAATATTTTTCATAAAAAAGGATGATATATGATGGTTTTATTAGTGTGAAATAAATAATTAAAACTGTACTAAATAGTTGATTGTCAATTAGTAATTTAGATTTTTATCAGCCTTATCTGTTTGTTTCTAGCTATTTTGATAATTTTCCTCATCATTGCATCATCAATAGACGTACCCTTTAAATTCAATGTCTCTAAGTTGATTAAATAATCAAATATTTCTAATGGAAATTCCTTTAAATTTGAGTTATCTCTGAGGTTTAATTTTCTTAAATTCGGCAATTCAACTAAATTCTGAATACTTGAAATCTTATTACGAGATAAAATTAATTCGGTAATATTTTTATCCACTCGTTCCAAATCAAGCACCTCAATTGGATTGATAGATAAGTTAAGAATGAAGTCTTGATAATATTTTTTTTCTTGATACACTTGACCTAATTCTGGTATTTCTGTAAAAAAATTTTTACTCAAATCAAGCTCTCTTAAACCAATAAGCTGACTTAAACTTGGGAGGGTTTCTATCTGATTATCAGAAAGGTTTAAATTGCTTAATCCAGTAAGTGCATTAAGAGAAGGAGGTACTGAAAAGAGTTGATTTCTTTGTAAATGCAAGTTATTTAAACTCGTGTTTTCTGTTTTTATCTCGAAGGTATGGATTTGATTATCTCTTAAATCTAGCGTAGATAGTTGAGCTAAAGAAGCGGGTTTTATAATGAAACTCTCGATTGCTCTCTCTTTCATTTCAATTTTAGATAGGCGATTAAAACCCTCGAAAACGACTTCGCCCATAATTGGATTTTTATCCAACTCTAAATACATTAGATTAGGCATTTTTCCCAATTCCTTTGGAAAACGAGTGAAGCTATTTCCATTTAAATCCAATTTTCCGATAGATAGTAATTTTTCAAATGGAAACTCGCTAAAAGAAGGATCTAAGCCGATATAATTATGTGATAAATTAAGTTGATCTAATTCATAAAGAGCTTGAACAGCTAAAGGAAAACGTTTGAGGCGATTTGATGTTAAATTCAAAGTCCGAATAACACTCGAACGCTTAGGGTTTAATGGTCTTATTTTTGTAATCCTATTTCGACTTAAATCTAAGTTCGTTATAGATTTGAAGGCGTTCAAATCTAGTGTCGCTAATTTATTATTTCTAATTTCTAATTTAGAAACCGTATTATGATCCATAATGGCTAAAACCGTATCAATGTTATTATCATTTAAATAGATATTATTCATTAATTTGAACGTATTCAAATCCAATACTTTTAAATTATTATTATTTAAATATACGGATTTTAAATTTTGATTTTTGTCAAAAATATGTGCTGGAATAGCTGTAATTCTATTATTTTCTAAATGAATTCTTTTTAATTGAGGCAGGTTTTCAATGCCTGAGGGAATGATTGATAATTCATTGTAATTAAAGTTTAATTCCTTAATACACCAAAAAGAACTATTTTGAAAAACCTGATTAGGTACTTCATTAAGGTCTTCATTCCTGTTATATGAAGAGAAATCAACGCCCATTTTATATTTTTTTAACGATGCTCTTCCATGACTAACCTCGCCATACTTATTCTGATAAGAAAAAGTTAATGGAAAATGAGAGATACATTGAGCCAGTGCAATTTCATCGGCTTTAGCCTTCCGTTCAAATTCATCAGATCCCAATAAGAATATGGCTAATAGCCCTAATAAAAGTGGAATAACGAAAATAATTTTTTTCATAAAAAAGGATTATAGAAGATGATTTTTATTGAAAAATAAAGCTAGTTGACCTCATTCATGATCAATTATTAATACCTGTTTTGTTTTAATGTTACGCCTGTTTCTATCGCTTTTATATTGATTTTACGCATTTTTTTAAAATCAATAGCTGTATTTCTCAAATCTAATTCTTTTAAATTTACTAAATAATCAAATATTTCTAGTGGGAAATCCTTTAGTTTTGAATTCCCTCTGAGGTTTAATTTTTTTAGATTAGGCAACTTTATTAAATTTTCAATACTTGAAATCGTACTATGAGATAAAATTAATTCGGTAATATTTTTATTAACTCGCTCAAAATCTAAGACTTTAATTCGATTAGCAGATAAATCAACTCGAAACGAATTTTTGGGCTCATTAGAATATAATAACGGTATTTGAGCAAACGAATTTCTACTCAAATCAAGCTCCTGCAAATTAGCTAATCCAGTTAGATTTCGCAATGTCTTCATCTTATTCTTGGAAAGATTTAGGTACTCCAATTCCTTTAATTTAGTGATAGAGGAGGGCAGAAAAGATAGGCGATTATTTTGTAAATCTAATCGCTGCAAAACGGTATTTTCTTCTTTTACTTCAAAGGTAGAAATCCGATTTTCTCTAAAATTCAGCTCATACAAACTCAATAATGAAGCGGGATCTATTACAAAATGCTCTATCAATTGATCTGTTATTTTTAGTTCATAAAGTTGATTAAATCCACTAAAAAGAACCGTTCCTTTGATCTGATTACCGTTCAAATTCAAAATCCCTAATTGAGGTAATTTTCCTAATTCTTTAGGAAAACGAGTAAATCTATTACCAGATAAAATCAAGTGCCTAATCGTTTTAAATTGGTCAAATGGAAGTTCATTAAATGTTGGATCTGCTCCTATATGATTGCCATCAAGATTAAGCGTGCGTAATTGAGTAAGTGATTGAACTGCTCTCGGAAAACGATATAATTGATTATCTTTCAAATTTAAATTTATCATTCGATTTGAATTGTCATCGCTTACAGGTCGAATTTCTTTAATGTTATTAAGAGCTAAACTAACACTATCTATGGATTTGAAAATCTCTAAATCCACTACATCTAATTCATTATAATTTAAATCTAAATGATTTATAAAACCTCTATTGTGACTATTCATCGGCAATATGGTATCAATTTCATTCGTATTTAAAGAGACAAAAGGGATTGATACAAATGTACTCAAATCTAAAGTTTGCAAATAATTGCCATCTAAATAGAGCATATTTAAATGTTCATTTTGTGAAAAAGCATTAAATGGAATGGTTTTAATCCAATTATTGCTTAAAGAAAGAAGACGGATTTCAGATAAATCTTGGATAGCGGTAGGAATAGTTGATAACCTATTATTACTTAAATTCATTTGTTGAATACAAAACGTTTTTTTAAAAAGATTCTTAGGTATTTGGTTGATCTTGAGTCCCTGAAAATTAGCTCTGTTATTATTGTCTTCATCCAAATCCGCTTTTTTTCTAACGACTTTTCCAGTAATGGAATCTGTATAAGAAAACCTCAATGGAAATCGAGAGGTACATTCATATAACGCGATTTCTTCCGCTTTATCCACCCGTTCAAATTGATCAGATAGGAATAAAAACAGAGCCAATAGCCCAAATAAAAGAGGAATAATGAGAAAGATTTTTTTCATAAAAAAGGAGTTAAATAATTTGAACGAATATAAAAGTTAATGTACGTTTTTTTAATGAAAATGATTAAACTATTCGACGAGTTTAGTGAAAAAAGTACTCTAATTGATTTAACGGCTAAGGGTTGGCATAAGTTTAGGGAACGCGCAAAAAATAATCTCCCCATCTTGCTATGACTTTTATTTTTTACAAGGCGCTTTTTA
>CAKZLL010000378.1 GCA_937125475.1 uncultured Saprospiraceae bacterium
TAGGCAAGCGATAAATACGAACAGTCAATTCGCCTGAACTAATCGTATAATCATTACTTTTTACCCAAAAACGGATCGGAGTACCATCCCCTGGAACTAAAAAGTCGTATTGATGATTAGGATTAAAAACATCATTAAGAGGTCGAATAGTGTTGTAAGGCGCATCTTTGAAGAAATCGTAAGGTGCGGTAGATCCGTTGTTGTCAAACACAAAAGGACCATCAAAAAATAAAGTGCTAGAGACTGTATATAAACCTTCAACTTGAACTAAATAGTTTTGTCCATTGATAGTTGGAAATAAATAATCAAAGAAATGATCAGATTCTATTACAAATTCTTCCACTAAAACAGTATCTGCATTAGAATAAAGCACTATGCTTTCACCAGCGGACATAGTTGTGTCTTGATTAATAATATTCAAATTGCTCAATGCTATAATGGCTGTATCGCTGCATTGCCTGCCCAAAAGGTTAGTCGCTTCTATTGTTACGATTTCGCTTTGAGCCGAAGTATAAGTCGTTCCATTACTACCATCTTGCCAAATCGGATTAGTAAAACTAGAACCAATATCAAAAGTCGCTGTTTCTGATCCACAAAGTAGGCGATTATCGTACAAATTGGGTAGGTAAGTATCAAAAGTTGGAATTGTTCCTGCGGTATTTGTTATCGAATTGGTAATATCCGTCGTAGTAATTGGCAAACTTTGCACTGTCGTGTTCCAAGTATTAGCAAAGAAAGTTGTCTGATAAACGGAATCAATATCAAAAGGTGTGCTGATACAATCGTTAAGGTCGGTGCTAGTTTGCATCAAAAGCGGATGACCATTAGATATTCCAGTAGCTGTAATTTTATCAGTAGAAAATTGTTGAATATCATATAAAAAACTACTAGAAGAAAAATCTAAATATTTTGCCCATTTGAAATTGTAATTTTCATCAATTTTAAGACAATAACGGCTAACTGTAGAACTCCAGCTAGTAGTTTCTAATCCAGTTATAATATAACCATCATTTATTTTATGGGCTTCATAAAAGACTTCTCGATTGAGTTTCGCTGCAAAAGTCTGACCAGTAAAAGTACTAACATTCGGATTATATTCAGCGACAAAACCATCAAAATTATCAACACTGTTGACATCATTTTCGGTATCTCCTATCAGTAAATAGTTACCATTGTCCAATAATTTTACATCTCGAATTTCATTATAACTATTGTTCGTACCGATTAGTTTTTTAGAAGTAACGGTTAAATCATTATCTAATTCTACAATAAAACCATTCCAACCTGGACCAGAAGAAGTACTTCCTACTATAGCACAACCCGTTCCGACAGGAATAATATGATTGATTTGGTCGTCTGAGCCATCACCTATTCTAGTTGAAGCTAAGACTGTTCCATTAATATCGACTTTAATCAGCGCCACATCATCGCCCCATCGCCAAGAAGAGAAAACGAAATCAGTGGAATTATTGAGTTGAATAAGTTTACTGCCCCTGTATCTAAAGCTGGTAAAATGATATTTTTTCGACCATAGAAGCGTTCCAGTGTCGGTTATTCTCATTAATGAAATATAATCGGTCGAGCCATCAATGCGCCCTAAAACCATCAAATCACCGTTTGGTAATGGTACAAAATCATTAAAAGCAGTTGGATCGTTAGTCCCTAGATCGTAATGTTGAGCAAAAATTACTTGTCCTTTAGGATCTGTTTTAGTGATGGTCAGGCGATTGATATTATTGACTTTAATCGTTCCGCCAATATAAAAATCATTAGACGTTAAAGATTTAGCGGTTTTTGAGAAACTTCCTTCATTGCTGTAAATATTAGCGAATTGATAGCCATTCAAGGCATCGTTTGAAGGATAATTGACAATTTGGGAAAAGGCATTACTAAAAGTAAAAATTAGTAATAACAATAGAAAAAATTGCTTTTTCATTGTTGTATTTTTTTATTTCGTGAAATATATTAGATTATTTTTTATAGATATTTTTCTTTTTTTTATAAAAAAACGGATAAATAAGACTTGTAATGGCATAGCAATACCATTAAGTAAATTCTTCTTTTTTGAATTTCCATTATAAAAATATGTTAAAAATGAATGATTGTTGTATCTATGTTTTTATTACAAAACAGGGGAGTGCCGTCATTATAACTTGACCCATTTTAAATAATTTATTTCATCAATTACTAAAAAATATACTCCTGCTGGTAAATCGGAAACAGGAATAGGATTAATTTCTGGTCGAATATATTGGATAATTTGACCTTGTGCATTACTAATCTGAATAGATTTTGGCAAAGGGTAACTTCCTAAATTAATAGTCAATTCATCTTTCACTGGATTAGGATATATTTTTATATCAGTAGAAAAAATTGAATTTATATTGGCTGTTACAATTGAAGGATGTTCTAAGCTTGTTCCATCTAGATCGACTTGCTCCAGTCGATAATAGTTTATACCGACTTCTGGTGCTTTATCTATAAATTCATAATTATGGCTTATAGTGGAAGTTCCTAGACCAGCTATTTTTCCGATATTAGAAAAATCACTTCCATTATGACTTCTTTGTACATTAAAATGACTATTGTTTTTTTCTGATAAAGTAGTCCAAGTCACCGAAACCATTTCATTGATTACAGTAGCCTCTAAACAGCATAATTCAACGGGCAAAATAATTGGTTCTTGCAAATCAACTACTGATGTTGCATAAATTTGAGTATGATTATTATCTAAAAAAGCAACAGTTTTGGTACTTCCCCCATTGTATAACCAATTTAAAGTAGGCGCTTCATTACTTAATTTTTCAAAATTAATAGTAGCTAAATGAAACCAATTAGGAGCTACTAAGATTTGGTCTCCATTTCCATCCACAGCTAAAACTACATTGAGTGATACAGTATTTGAGCTAGGTTGAGTGAGCGAAACCTCATAATGAGCCGATGTAAGTTGATGGCTAGCTAATGTTGGAGTGCTTAATTTGGTTTTTTCAAATGTAAATTGGAAATTACTAGACCCCAATTTGCCTAGGCTAGATAATGCGACATAAACCTCAATTTGATGATGACTAGCGTTATTAGAACCCGTTTCTAACTTTAAGGAAAACGTTTGTGCGCTGACCATACTTTGAATGAAACAGGATAAACAGATGTATATAATTATATTTTTCATTACAATTTTTTTTAAGCTAATGCCAGCCACTCAAAAATTGAGTGGCAAAACATTAGGACACTACTTAGGCGTTTGTGTTTCTTTTAGTTGATTAGATTTCCAAAACAAATTTCGATCTACAGCGTTGATTTGACCATCTAAATTAAAATCGGATAATGTTCCTAGATAATCGAATGTAGTCCCATTGTGATTTTTCCAAATGATTTGGTCACTAGCGTTTATTATTCCATCCGAATTACTATCTCCGCTATACATCACGCTTTTTCCGTTGATGATTTTTTGGCCATCATTACCATAAGTAGGAATGACCTGATTAGTGAAATCTAATTGAAGTCCTGTATCATCTAAGTGATAAGCCGATGCAGTCATAATACTTAAATGATTGCGATGTCGGAGGGCAATATAATAAGGCTGATGAATAAGATTGTCAAACGATATAGGTGATTGACCATCCATATCAACAATTGCCCCATTTCTTTTTAGCAAAGCGGCTCTTGTTCGTAAGATAATACTAGGATAATTTTGATCTCGTAATTCGATTAATATCCAATCGACAATATTATTTTGTTCTAAAATATTAGTAATAACTACTTCTCCTGTTGTATCTGGTCGCTCAATCGCTAATGAGGAGAACGGTTCTTCAAGTGGTAATAAATCATTTGCATTAAGGCTATCGTGCATAATGCCACTGATTGTATCATAAGCTCCTTCCAAAAATACAGTGAGTTGTAAAGGTACAGGCTCTTCACCAATAGTAATAGTATGAATCTTTGAACAACCTAATGTATCATCAGTCACAGTAATCATATAACTACCAGTAGCGAGATTTTGTCGTTGTTGAGTGGTATTTCCATTATTCCATTTGATCGAATAATAGCCGCTTCCTCCATGAATACCTAGCTTTACCCCTCCATTAGCTAATCCACTAGAGGCAGGAATAATTGTATCCGTTACTGTTAATTCGTCAATGCCTTCAATCTTTATAATGCCCAAACCAGTATGACCTAAGACATCAGTTACTGTTACGCTATAATCATCTACTTTCAATTCAGTAAGTGTTTGGCTCGTATCGCCTGTATTCCATAGATAAGTGTAAGGTGCATTACCCAAAGGATAAACAGTAACTGAACCACTTTGGCTACAAGAAGCTGGGAGACCTGATATTTCTACAGGAAAATTAGTTGAAGTAAAGCCTGTTCCCTCAGATATATAAGTGAGAGAACTGAATCCTGGTCTTAACGAATGCAATTGACGACTTCCTGTACTAGCATAAGGATCATTGGTAGAAAATTTCAATTGAATCGTATCGCCTGTACTAATTGGCTCTTCAATGATGATGCCTAGTTGACCTAGAAAATCCATACTAGATTGATTTTCATTATCTGGTCGAATAGAAGCTAGGCTAAAAATATTATTATTCAAATCATTCACTTGAAGCGTGTATATATCTGTATTTTCAATACCAAGAGATGAGTTAGTCAAGCCAGTAGTACTTCCATAATATTGTAAAAGTGGGGCAATGACATTGATATCCAGATTAAAACCACTCAAACTGACTGAATAGCCTACTTGATTGTTATTCTCAAGGAATAAACCTATTGTTATCTTAGTTTTATTATCAGGTAAGCTTTCTTTATTTAGAACTTTAATTTTAATATTCCAAGGGCTATTATCCCATGAAAAAGCGTTGGGATTATAGTTTGAATTAGTTTTTCCGAAATTAGCAATAATGGCAATAGTATCTGCAAAATTGACTTTCCCATCTCCATTAGTATCTGCGTATTTGCTATTTACACCATTAATAAAATTCTCCCAATCTGGATTAAGTTGACTTCGCCAAAGAGTGTCTGCATTGAGGCGAGCCATGCCAATATCTCCAAATGCTAAACCCCAAGTTAGCCAGTCAAGACCATTTACTATACCATCATTATTACAATCCCCTGCCCATACATAACAATTATCACCAATATATAAATTGGTCGTATTACTATCTGTATTTCCACAGAAATCGGTAGCAATAACGGTATAAACATCATGGTCAAAAACAGTACAAGTATCGAATGAACTAATGATTTGATTATTTTTTTCCCAAGAGTAATTATTCATGCCAGCTCGTGCTGTAAGGCGTTTGGCAAAAGTTGGTGTGCAAATGCTTTCATCCGCAGGAGTAAGATTAATACTTGAATTCGGATGTATTGAAATTGTATCTATATGAGTAGAGGAGCAATTTCCTATGGTGGAAATGAGCTTGATTTCATAAGTACCTGCCTCATTAAAAATATAATTAAAAGTAGCATTGCTATTTTTAGACACGCCATTGACTTGCCAATCGTAAGTTGCTCCTATGGTATTAATAGTTTGATTATTAAAAATAACAGACATACCTTCGCAAACTGGGGTCGTCGCAAACGAGAAATCAGCATCACAAAAACCATGAACTTGGAAAGTATTGCTCCACAATGTCAAGCCCAAAATTGAATTAGTTACTTTCACTTTATAATATCCCGTGCTATTGATACTAAAAGCACTATCAAGCGTATTTGTAGCGATAGATTGATTATTCAAATACCATTCAAAAGTATTATGATAAGCATCACCAACATCAGCAATCAGTTGATTTTCTATTTGAATAAGAAAAAAACTATCTTGATCGGCATATTGGAAATTGGTTATGTTTTTATGAAGATAAGGTAGTAAGTCGCTGAATATTAGTTTGTTATGGTTGATATGGAATGTGTCTAACATAGGGAAATGACTAGTGTCAGGCAAATTTGATATCGAATTACTATCCAGAGATAAATAATTTAAACTATCCAAAAACTGAAAATCAGCTAAACCAGTAATTTGATTAGAATCGGCTTGTAACTTTTTTAGACGATAGAACGGGAAGTCAGGAATCGTGCCTTGCACATTTTGATAACTAATATTTAAGCTATCAAAACTACAAGTATCTGACGTAAAATAAACGCCTTGCCAATTGAATATGGATTGTGTTGTGTCCCATACATTGCTCCAGTTTTGCCCACTTAGAGTATCAGCAAATTGTAAAAGAAGGGTAGAGTCATGAGTAATACAACTTTCAAAATGATAATCTTGGCTATATAGGATGAGGTTTTGATTAATGCTAGATGGTCTAGTAAAAACGCTATTAGAGATCTCACAACGATAATGCCCACTAGAAGTAACTAAATAGGCGCTATCTCCAATATTCGTAGTGACTAATGTATTGTTTTTATACCATTTATACGTATTGTCAGCAGTATTTCCACCAGCCTCTACATATAGTTTATTGCTCAATTGATGAGTTGTGATACTATCTTGAAGATCATATGGGTAAGCAGTGCTAAAGTATTTAGATTCTAAATCATCGAAATTTAATTGATTAGTATGTATATATAAAGCGCTTACCTCAGGAAGGTTGAAGTTGGGAATTTCTACTAATCTGTTATTGGACAAATTTAAAACGCGCAACTTAGGAAAACTGAAAGGAGGAACTTCTACTAATGGATTATGTGTCAAGAAAAAATGAGTTATTTTTGGAAAATTAAAATTTGGAACCGTTGTTAATTCATTAGAATTTAAATCTAACATTTCTATTTTGGGAAAATAGAAGTTTGGAACTTCTATTAACTCATTATTTTTTAAAAAAAGATGAGTTAAATTCGGAAGCTTGAAATTCGGAACAGTTGTTAAATTATTTGATGATAAAGATAAATTGGTTAAATTCGGAAGCTTAAAATTTGGAACGCTTATTAGTTCATTTGATGATAAAGATAAATTGGTTAAATTCGGAAAATTAAAGCCTGGAACTGTTATTAAGTTATTATTATATAAAGATAAACTGGTTAAATTTGGAAAGTTAAGATTCTGGACTTCTGTTAGTTCATTTCCTGATAAAGCGATCACTTCCGAATTTGGACCTTTAAAGTTTTTAAAACTAACTAATTCGTTCTCTTGTAGATATAGAGTGATTAATTTAGGAAAATAAAAATAAGAAAGATGCCCAACTAAACCTGTGTTGATTAAAATAATAGAATCAACTTCATGCTTATTTTCAGTAAGATATACTCCACTCCACGAACTAACAGGCCTAGTTAAATCCCATCTTTTTGAACTATCCCAGTTGGTAGGTCCTCCAGTATCATAAAATAACTTCACGAGCATCAAAGAGTCTTGTGCTAAAGTATCTGTATTTGTTGTTACAGCGATTACTTGCTGTGAAGTATCCGCGAAACCACAGCCGTCTTGAACGATTAATTGAACTAGATAAACACTATCGTTGGCATAAGAATGATGAACCGTATCAAAAGAAGAAGAACTGGTTCCATCTCCAAAATCCCAGGAATAAGTTAAAGAATTATCAATCAAACTAGGAAGGAAAGAAGTATTTAAACTTCCTAAAGTATCTGTAATTGTAAAATTCGCATTAGCACCACCAAGCCCGACTGCACACCAAGCCGCAGAAACGGCAATATATTCCGAACTATTACTACCATACAATATTTTAGCGGCTTCCAAAGTAGCTAAACGAACATCATCATATTGCGAATAAGGCAATAGAAAATCGTTTAACGCTTTAAAAACAATATCCGCAGCTTTAGACAAACCGATACTAGTGACACTATAAGGCATATTCAAATCATTCGTTCCATTACCGCCTTGAGCTAATAAATAAAACCAATGATTCATCACACCACTATTCGTATGTACAGCAGTGCCATCATGACCTCCAGTGTACCAATGTGTTCCTTTATAAGTATCAGGATGATAAAAAGCATTAGGATTGGATAAATCCCGAATACCGCCGATTTCACTACCCATTTCCCAACTATTTGGAATGATACTATTTTTAAGGATAATACCAAAAATATCACAAATTGCTTCATTGATTGCGCCCGATTCTCCTTGATAAGCCAATTGAGCCGTATGTTCGATTAAACCATGTACCCACTCATGAGTGAGAATATCAATACCTACATAAGGAGTTGTCGTACCATCCCCCAAAGCTATAAATTGACCATTCCAAAAAGCATTATTCATATTGTTTCCCCAATGTACAATGGCTTTGATAGGCAAAGTATCCCCAGCATATCCATAACGATCATGTTGGATTTTAAAATAATTGTGTGTTTTCTCCAAACCATGATAAGCCGTATTAGCCGTTTGATTCATCCAAGAATTACTAGTATTAGTAATTAGTACCTGTGAATTACCATTAAAAAGCTCACAAGCATTGTTTTTCATAGTATAATTAATTCCTCCACTACCATTACTACTCGAAGTGACTTGAAAGTTTTTCTGACCATAAAACAGCGTTTCGCCAGAAGCAGGCACGGGTTGATTGTTGAGGTGATCCTCTTCGTCTATATGGTGAAGTAGATTAATTTTTTTGATGAATTGCCCTGTTTGTGCATCAATATATACTTTATGTTTACTTATTGGTTGAAGCGCGTATATCTCAAATTGATAGGCGAGACGATACGCCGCAGGATTACTATGAAGGGAATTTCCAATGATAACTAATTCACCTTTAGGAAAGTAAGTAGTAGAAGTATTGTTAGTAATTAGGTGTAAAAATTGAGTTTCTTTTTGGTTTTGCCATGCGTATTGATTAGCTTTGATAAAATCGAGGGCAGTAAGTAGCGCATCACTTTCAGTAACAGATGGATTAGTATTAATATTTAAATTTCTAATTAACAAACCATTACGAGATGTTCCTTTTTCAGGATGCTCATGCATTAAATAATGCGCGCCAATAACGGGAATACCATTGTGCATCTGCCGTACTTTTACATGGTAAAAACCCTTTTGGTCAGTGTATTGTGATAGAATTTCTAGTTGATCTTTATTCGTTAATCCTAATATATTTTGTTGAGCATTTTCTTGAAGAAGGAGTTGGATAGTTAAATTCTTGTCCTCATTTTTCCATTCATTAATGCTTTTTTCTTGCCCAAGTAGCGTATTATTTATAAACAAGGAGAAAAATAAGAGAGTAAGTAGTGTTCGTATTGCCATCATTAAAAAACTTTAGGTAAACAAATCTTAAGTGCTTTTTATTTGGATTGTAATTGGTTTTTATTAGCACAATACAATGATATGAACTTTACTTATGGTTTTCATTGGCTTTTTTTTGCCTTTTCTAACATGTTTTGATTTTGATTATTGAAAAAAAATAGATGTAAATAATTGACTAGTAGTTGTATGTGTTATTTTTTCTGCTTTTATAAACCTATATTTTCTAATTGTTTTCCACAAAAAAAATATTGAAAAAAAACTAACCCAATGGAAAAATCTAAGCTTTTTGTTTTGTTGAATACTTTCTCAAAAGATGAAAAAAGTAGATTTAGTGATTTTTTAAAATCTGCCTATTTTAAAAGCCCTAAGATAATAGAGGAGTTATTTCAAATTATCAATTCATTGTTAGAAAAAAAAGAGAAAGAAATTACGCCCGAAGAAGTATTCCAAAAATTATTAAAAGGAAAAAAATTTAATTATAAATTATTAAGTAATTATACAACAACACTTCTTCGGCAGGCAGAGCGATTTTTAGTTCTTGAACAATTAGAGCAGCAAGACAATCTCACTCAGCGATTATTACTGACAGAGCTGTCGGAAAGAAAATTAGAAAGACATTTCAATAGTCATTTAAAAAAAAGAAATACGGCACATAAAAAAGGAAAATTATCTCTGGATCGTTTTTTTGATGAATATCAGATACAAAGTATTTCACATGAATTTAATCAAAAAAATAATAGAGGACCAGATAAAAAGATCTTTGAGAATATTCTAGATAGTCTTGATAGTTATTTAATCCTAAAAAAACTCATTTTAGCGTGTGAAGGTATTTCTTATCAAAAAGTGTATAATTTTTCTGTGGGTACGAGGTTTTTAGATGAAATGAATGCCATTGTAACTGTTGCTCCATTTAAACATAACGAACTGATACAGTTGCATTATTTAGCATATAAGCTTTATAAAAGTGAGCAAAATGACGAAGTTTTTGAATTGTTCCGACAAAAAATAATTGAACATCAAGCCCAATTAGAGAGCAAAGAGTTAGACGAATTATTAACTATTGCTGTCAATTATTCTAATCGGCAGCTTTCTGCGGGTCGAAGTCAATTTTTTCTAATATCGCTTTCTATTTATGAAATAATGAAAGTACATAAAATTTTATTTCAAGCGGGGGTTAATAAATTTACTCGTTTTAGTAATGCGATTGCAGCAGCTTGTAGGCTAGGAAATTTTGAATGGGCAAAGAAATTTATAGACAATAGTATTAAAGATATTGATAAAGCCTATAGGGTTTCAGCAAAGGAGTTTGGCTATGGTATTTTATATTTTTATGAGAAAAAGTTTACTGAAGCAACGGATTGTTTTGACCAAGCGTATAATTTGAGTGATACGATAACTTTTTATGGGATTAATCATCGCTACATGTATATGAGATCAAGGTATGAATCTGATCAATGTTTTGATGGTCATTCTGTAGCTCAATTCAATTTGTTTAAAGATTGGACAAAAAAGACAAAACGAAATATTTCCAAAAGATTTAGAAACGCTTATTTTCATTCTATGAGTATTTTGACAAAACTATATCGAGTTAAGTATTTACAGTTAGATAATAAATATAATACCCTTACTAAAAGACGTAATCAATTACGAAAGATAGAGGTTGAATTAAATAATTATCCTTTAATTATGGCTAAAGAATGGTATCTAGAAAAAATTAAGGAACTTTACGAATAATATATTATTATTATGTCTATTTTTATAACTAATTTTTCAAATAAAAAGATTATAAAAGTATGAACAAAAATTATTTATTACTTTGTCTTATTCTTTTGTTTACATCGAGTAGCTTTCAGGTTTTTTCGCAAGAAAAATGTAGCGCTAGTATAAAAAAACAAGAGCGGTTACAAGACGTTAAAGTAGCAGAACGTGTGGCTCGAATCGAGGCATTCACGCAGCAATGGATACAAGATAATCAGCACACTACCCAACGAACCGTTGTTACAATTCCTGTCGTGGTACATGTTTTATCTCACTCAACGGTTGGAAATATTTCAGATGCACAAATCCAATCGCAATTTGTGGTGTTGAATAACGATTTTAGGAAAACGAATAGTAATTTTTCGAGTACTCCAACAGCGTTTCAAGGGGTGGCGGCAGATACAGAAATTGAATTTTGTTTAGCTTCACAAGATCCTAATGGTAATACGACAACGGGAATTACAAGAACCTCAGTTGCAAACGATTTTAATTACGAAGATGATTATTTCAATATAGCTAAAGGGGGAAAAGCAGCTTGGGATAATACTAAATATTTGAATGTTTGGATTGCAGACTTAGATCCGACGCTCTTAGGTTTTGCTACACCTCCAGGCACGGCTACTGTTGATGATGGAGCTGTAATTAATTATAGAGCTTGGGGAACGATAGGCGCGGTAACTATGCCTAGTCATTTAGGACGAACTGCGACACACGAAATCGGTCATTATTTGAATCTTGAACATGTTTGGGGGGTAAATGGTGGTTGTAGTGATGATGATTTGGTCGCAGATACGCCTAATCAAAATGATGAAAGTGGTGGTTGTCCTACATTTCCTCTATTAGATAATTGTACGGCTTCGGGTGATGGAGTGATGTTTAATAATTACATGGATTATAGCGATGATGATTGTATGACTATGTTTACAGCAGGACAGAAGGCTAGAATGTTAGCCGCGCTGAATGGTCCAAGAGTTGGTTTGTTGACTTCTACAGGTTGTGCAGGAGCAGCTAACACTAAAAATGTCTTGAATATTCCAATTAATATTAACCCAAATCCTGCTCGAAATCACTTCACTATTCAAGCACAAACAGCGGAAGATCTTCAAGTGGAAATCATTAATATGGTGGGACAAACGATTAGAATAGCTAAAATTCCGCAAGGCCAAAAAGAAATTATCATTAATACAACAGATTTTAATACAGGAATTTATTTTGTGAAAATCTCAACAAAATATTTATCGAAAACCCATAAAATTGTGATTGCTAAATAAATTATAATTTTTTTTGAATTAAAATACTACAATGAAATATTTACTTGTTATAGGATTAGTTATTATGGTAAGCATTGTTGTTTATAGCTGTAAAACTGCGGCTAAAAATGGCTCGGATGGGAAAGCTGAAGCTCCAATGGAAGATGAAATTGTTACTTCTAATATTGTAATGGGATTATCAAAATCTTCCTGCAAAGGTACTTGTGAAGTTTATGATATTACTATTGATAAAAATAGAAAAGCGAGTTACAAAGGCATCAAAAATACTTCATTGATAGGTGATTTGACTGCTAAATTAAATCAAGCTCAATTTGATAAATTGAAAGAATTATTTGACAAAACAACTTTTGCTGAACACCAACCAGATTATACCACTCGAATTAGGGATTTGCAGCGATTCCGTATGGAGTTTAAGGGGCATTCTGTTGTGTTTCAAAAGAAAGCAGGCCCTAAGGATTTA
>CAKZLL010000379.1 GCA_937125475.1 uncultured Saprospiraceae bacterium
CGGCTGTTTTTCGATAAGGAATGCCCACATTCAAACCATTTGATACTAAATCCGCCTGTTCTTTCACCAACTCTTTTACATTAATCGAACTAATCGGCTCGGCTTCGGTCGAACCATAAACCACTTCAACCCGTGCTTTTGGGAAAGCCTGATGATACAAAACCGCTTCGGCAGGAAAAACAGGTGCACCACCTGTAAAAGCCTTCTCCAAAAGTGGCAAATTAATGCACTTCTCAATAACATATTCCGCTATTTTCTTAACGACAAAAGGCGAAGCAACCATTCTATTGACTTGATGTTTTTTCATTTGGTCAATCATATCTTCGGGCTTCATTTTATTTGGTTTGCTCGCTTTAAAATCCGTAATCACAGACGTACAGCCAGCACCCAAATTTAATAATAAAACAATCGGCAAAACAGGCATTGCCACATCATCAGGGCTAGGTTGAATTTTGTCAATCAAGGCATTAAACTGTTCATTAAGAAAGCCGTGCGTTCTTTTCGCAGCTTTCGGCGTACCTGTACTTCCCGTCGTGAAAGTGATTAATGCTGTATCATTTTTGAAAGTCGGTTCTAAGGTTGGTAATGGCAATTTCTTGGGATAGCTTGTCCCTAACTTAATTGGAATTTTTCGGAGTTCTTTCGAGAAAAAAGCAATTACTCTAGCTTTAAAAATACCAATAAACGCTTTACATTTGGCAATTTTGCAACATAAAGCCAACCGCTTCATCGAAACCCATTCATCTAGAAAAACAGCCGTTGCCCCAATTTTAAATAATGCCAAAACTGACCGATATAAATTAATGCTCATTGGTACAAAAATCATCACTCGATCACCTTTCTTAATCCCTTTTTTTAGAAAATAAGCAGCTGTCGCGTTAATATCTGCTGCAAAATCTCCAAAAGAAATTGGTTTATTTCTATCAATAATCGCAATTCGTTGAGGATTTTGAGTTGCTTTTTCAAAGAAAAGATCGGTGATATTGAAATGATTGTCCATGAGTTTTTTTAATTATAAAAAACAGATAATGAGGAATAAATGTATTAAAAATATACTAAAGCCTATCTACATTTTGACTTCATCTTCAATAATTGACCTAATATTATCCATATTCTGCCTAAAAATTGACTTAATTTTATGTGCTGCTAAATACGTTTTGAAAGTTTCCCAATACGTCGGATGACCATCTTTATAGAAAAGCGTGAAAGACAATTCTGTTTGCTTCTTATTGATTTTCTTGTAAAGCTGTTCTGTCGCCAAATTATTCGCGACCATTGGAAAACCTTGTAAATTATAAATAATCAATTGCCGCTTAATATTCGGAACAACCTCTGTGATTCGTTCATCCCAAATAATGCCTGTTTCATCTTTTTCGACAAAACAACGCCGCTCACTTCCCACTTGACCATCTGGAATTTTATCTGTATTTGTAGTAGTAATATGATCTACATAAACCGACCAATTTCTAGCATTATTCGAATTTCCTAAATAATTGAATACTGCTTCGACAGGCGCATTAATTGTTACAGTATGTATAATTTGCCTTCCTTCCCAGCCTTTATGATTAGAAAAAGGGCTAAAAATAATCGCAATAATTAAAAATACAGCTATAGCTAAAGCAAATAAAGTAGCTATTTTCTTGATTTTACTTAATCTCTTTTCCATATAATTGATAATTTTTATACCTATCCCCTGAAAAGTTTTTTGAAATTGTAGTCGAGAAACCTGCATCGTACATAAAAGCATGAACAACCGATTGATAGCCTTGTTCAATCGCACTTTGATACACCAAATTGCCGACAACATGACCAAGTCCACGCCAATTTTTATCAGAATTTCTTGCGATCGTTTTTAAGATGAGGCTTTTTTCTTTGGTATTAATAAAATCGGGGATACAGAAGAAGAAACAAATCAAATTTTTATCTTTATCCTCCGCAATTTTTAAGAAATCGGGATTAAAAATTGACTTAATTGGCAAATACTTTTTAATAAAAGCTTCTTTTGAAATAGGTGTGTACAAAAAATTCTTTTGAAAAGCTACGACATTAAAATCATATAATCGTTCCAACTCGGTCTCAAATTCCGCTTTTCCAATATTCCTAAACGTTACTCCTTGCGCTTCGAAAATAGCCATCAATTCTAGCACTTCTGGTTTATTGATTTTTAAAGTTGTGTCTTTACTCGAAAAATATTTTCCAATACAGGTGAAACCTGCGGCTAAAAAATGATCATTATAATATAAATGATGATAAGGTTCTAAGAAAATATGTGGCGAATTATGCTGTGTGCTGAACCGATAAGTATCCCATGTAGAACCATTCATTGGTCCAATAATATAAGTAGCATTCGATTGTTCCATGTCTTTCCAAACAGCATTAAACAGTTGTAAAGCAATATTTACATCATCAACACATTCATAATTTCCTAGGCAAAGCGCCTTTTTATTTTGATAATATAAATTTGGATTATCGTATAAAGCGATTCTCGCCTTGACGGCTCCTTCTTCTATTGCGACATAACAATTTTGAAGAAAAGCTATATTCATTCCTTCTGATTGTTTCGATGCTAATTGTTCAGTGTTATACAATTGTTTAGGAAAATTTTCAAATAAATGAAAATCACTATCTGACGGTTTAATTTTTAAAATTTTCATATTTCAATAATTGTTATTGACAAAAGTACGGCTTTAGCATATATGAAAAATAGTAAATATTAGCATAATCATTTTTAATAATAATGAATAAGTACTGATTAATGTCTCATTTTGGGAAAAATGCAAAACGGTTGATGAGAAACAGGCATTTTACTACCAATTGACAACAAAAAAGCGAAACCATTCTTAGTCATAAAGAATGATTTCGCTTTTTATTTTTTCATATCAAAAATCTAAAACATAGCTGCAATCTGACTACCTATTTTTTATTCCTTACCTTTTTTAGTAGTAATCAAGATAACACCATTTGCTCCCGAAGAGCCATAGAAAGAAGTGTCACTGGCGTTTTTTAATACTTTTATATTTTTGATATTAGAGGTTTCTACCAAACCTGATACTTGAGATAGGTCGGTTCCCATACGAACACCATCCAGTACAAATAAAGGAGAATTACTTGCCATTAATGAAGAGTTACCAAGACCAGCAATCGTTACTTTTGCAGTAGAGCCTCGACCTGTAATTCTTAATCCAGGTATTTTCCTAAGATAATTAGCTAGAGGAATATTTTCTGTGGGAGCGCCAAGATTTTGTCCTTTTTCTGCGGCATCTTTTCTTGCGGTGTTAGGATTATCAGCAGAATTACTAGCCGTACAAGAAATAACAAAAAGTGTAACAAGAGAAAGTAGTAAGTAAATTGATAATTTTTTCATTGGTCTATTTTTTTTAAAATATTAATACTAGATTGACTTATATAATTAATAATCAACTCTTTATAAAACAAATAGGTATTCTTATTATATGCGATTTTATTCGTTACTAAAGAAATAGTCGTTTTCCTCTTTACAATATTTCATTTTTCATCTCAATTTAATAAAAAAAGACGATCAGCCTTAAAACATCTATCTAAGAAAAACATAACAAACCAAACCCTAAAATCGAGTAATTAGAAATTAATCTTATCCCAAAATTTTGTGTAACTTTAAAAGTCGAATTACAAGGAATAAAATATATTTTATATAAAAAATGGTTCTTTGAAAATTATTACAGAAGCCAATAATATTTTATGTGACTTGAATGATCTTGACGAAAGGACTATGTCACAGAAAGTTTAAATGATTAACAATCACTTTTACCTGACACCTGACACCTGACACCTCGCTCCTGATACCTTTTTAAAAAAAACTGATTAAAACCAAATAAAACTATGCTCAAATGTCAAAGAAATAAATTTAGTATTACTAAAGAATATGTATATTTAAATTGCGCTTATATGTCTCCTCTTCTTCAATCTGTTCATGATGCAGGTCTAGCAGGACTCATTCAAAAATCTTTTCCACAAGAAGTTTATCCCGATGATTTTTTCACGCCAGCTAATGCATTAAGGCAAGAATTTGCTACACTCATTAATGCAGCTCATAAAGATCGGATTGCTATTATTCCTTCTGCTTCTTATGGATTAGCAAATGCGGCTAATAATATTACGTTAGAATCTCATCAGAATATTATTGTTTTAGGAGAACAATTTCCGAGCAATATTTATATTTGGCAAAAATTAGCAGCAAAGAACAATGCCAATATCATCACTGTACACGCGCCAAACGCGACAGAAAATAGGGCTAAAATTTGGAATGAACGCTTACTTTCTACGATTAATGCTAATACAAAAGTAATTGCAATAGCAGTCGTACATTGGGCAGATGGAACATTATTTGACTTAAAAGCTATTCGAAAAAGAGCTGATGAAGTCGGTGCATTATTAATTATTGATGGTACTCAATCTGTCGGAGCATTACCTTTTGATGTCCAAGAAATTCGTCCTGATGCATTAGTTTGTACTGGTTATAAATGGCTAATGGGGCCTTATTCTATTGGTGTAGCTTATTATGGTGAATATTTTGATGATGGAGAACCAATTGAAGAAAATTGGAAAAACCGTTTAGAGAGTCAGAATTTCAGCCAATTGGTGAATTATCAACCGAAATATAAACCAATGGCTCAGCGCTATAATGTAGGCGAATTTGGCAATTTTATTCAAGTACCTATGCTGACCGAAGCAATTCGACAACTCAATGAATGGGGCGTTGAGCAAATCAACGAATATTGCCATATTTTAATACAAAAGCCTTTAAGGGTATTTAAAAATATGGGGTTTTGGATAGAAAGTCCTGAATATTGCAGTCCACATTTGTTTGGTGTTCGATTGCCTAAACATATTAACATCGAAAAACTGCAACAACAATTTCAAGAAGATAGAATCAAAGTTTCTATCCGAGGCAATTCAGTAAGGATTGCACCTCATGTCTATAATGATCGAAATGACTTTGAACGACTTGTAGCGGCTTTTGAAAAAGTATCTAAATAATGATTTTATTCTAAGATGCTATATAAATATTTTATAGTTTTTTAGTCAATTGTATTTTACACAAAACACAATTGACTAAAAAAACTATACGTATCAATCTACTAATCAAATGTTAATATTTTAAAAACAGTGCAACATTTTTTCTTTTCTTACCGTTATAGTAATAATATAAGACAGGCTTCTGACCCAATCATTTCATGCACATCTTCCAAACTCTGCACTTTTACATTTAAAAAAGCATAATATTTTCATTATATTTGAAAAAAAAATATTTGTTTTATTTTTCCTAATTATTAAACTATTAACTAAATCATTAAGTCATGAATGTAATACTATTATGCGCAGTGGCCTTTATAGGCTTTATTTTTCTAGCGGAAAACAGTGCAACTACAAAACCTAAAAGGCACTAATTTTTTTATAATTTACCAGCGGTTTAATCAATTTACTATTCCTTTCCCAAATCAAATATAAAATATAAGCATAAAGTCTAGGACTTTATGCTTTCACTATATTATAATTATTCAGTGGTAGTTTAATGAGCTGCATTCAAAATTTGAGCAGCATGATCCTTTGATTTCACTTTTGCAAAAACATGATCAATTATTCCTTTCTCATTGATTACAAATGTTGTTCTAAAAATACCTTCTTTAATTTTTCCAAACATTTTTTTCTGACCAAAAACACCATATTTTTGAATAACCTCTTTGGTCTCATCTGCTAACAATGGAAAAGGAAGACTATGTTTATTAATAAAATTTTGATGCTTTTTTTGTGTATCTCCACTTACACCTAAGAGCGAATAACCTGCCGCTTGAAGTGCCATATAATTATCTCGTAAGTTACAGACTTCAATAGTACAAGTTGGCGTATTATCCCTAGGATAGAAAAACAAAATGAGTTTCTTTCCTTTATAATCACTTAATTTTATTGCTTTTCCGTTTTGATCTACGCTTTCAAAAGCTGGTGCTTCTTGCCCCGTTTTTAATGTTATCATATATCTAATTTCGTATTAATTATTATCATTTAGAACTTTAGAAAGTTCGTAAAATGATGAACAGGACGAGTTCTGATTTGTTTTATAATTTTTAGAGCTTTAGGTTTTTAGAGTATATTGTTAAGCCTTTAGGCGCTAATAATGTTTTATCATCAAAGTCATACATATTGATATAAATTCCTAAAGTATCTGTACCACCTTCCCAATATACAGCATACAAATCCAATAATCCACCACCAAAAATTTCATTCTTACTTTCAAAAGCACAACAACTTCCTCTCCGAAAATAATCAATTTTTTCTCCATTTGGGCCTGCTAATGCATTGAGGTATCGTCGTTCATTGAGTGGTCCTGATCCATCCTTCACACCTCCTACTTTTATTGGATTTTTTTCGGTAACACCATAGGTAGCATCAGTAGAGACGCTTTCCAGTTTAAAGGTTCGATTATCCAATAATTTGGGCTTGACTGATTTGCTTGCAGACTTGCAACCAATAATAAGAATTACAAAAGCTAATGTTAATAGCTGTTTCATGAGAAATGGTTTTAAGTTAAAAAATATGGTTTTTGATAATAATGGATTATACTTTTTCTCTTCTTTAATGATGCTGATGAACTTGTTTGAAGTAGCTATAAGAAAAATTACAATTGTAATTATCAAATGCTCTTATAATTAGATATGCTCTTATGAAGGATAAGGTAGTTATTTTTCTATTCAAAGATGAAATTTTACGCGGTTTCAATAATATTTTTTTTATTCAAATAATAATGATTAGCATATTAAAGGATCAAATAGACTTAATATTTATGTCAATTATAAAAATTGAGTAACAATTTAGGCGGAATACTGTTATTTTGTTAATTGTATTAATAATAGACTTGTACGGCGACGACTTAATTCGCTATAATGATGAAATTTTATTTTGTACTTCGTTAAAATTTTCAGTAATAGTTCTGACTATTCCGAAAAATATCACCTCGAACAAAACAAAATTTTATACTGTTTTGCTAAATCGCTAGCCGCTATACAAATCTAATGTACCTTTAGAAATAAACAATTTTAATTTTCACTTAGAAACATGTAAAAAACAATCAAACTGTTATAGGTTATTTTTTACACATTCTTTAGATATATTTTTTCATGAAAGTAGATAATACCTTTATTGCAAATTTGAGAGCTGATTATTTAGCTGCAACTTTATCCACTAAAGATGTGGACAAAAATCCCTTTCTTCAATTTGAAAAATGGTTTCAAGAGGCAGTAAGTGCTAATTTGCACCAGCCTAATGCCATGACTTTAGCAACAGCATCTAAAAGCGGACAGCCAAGCGCAAGGATTGTTTTATTAAAAGATTATAATGAAAAAGGCTTTGTTTTTTTTACTAATTTTCAAAGTAAAAAAGGGCAAGAATTAGAAGAAAATCCACAAGCAGCATTGGTCTTTTTATGGTTAGAATTACAACGTCAACTTAGAATTGAAGGAAGTGTTGAAAGAGTGTCAACTGAAGAGGCGAATGCTTATTTTAAAAGCCGACCAAAAGGCAGTCAAATCAGTGCCTATGCTTCGCCTCAGAGCGAAGTTGTGCAAAATAGAGCTGTTTTGGAACGTAATGTTGAAGCTTTAGAAAAAAAATATGAAGGCGAAGACGGATTACCTTTACCTGAGTTTTGGGGAGGTTTTAGGATTGTACCGACTTTTATTGAATTTTGGCAGGGACGATCTAGCCGTTTGCATGATCGAATTGCCTATCAAAAACAGGGAGATGGAAGTTGGAAAATTGAAAGATTAGCACCTTAATTAAATTTCGACGGTCGAAAATAGGCAATCGACCGTCGAAAAATTCATTTATTCAGACAATTGTAAACTTATAATCGTCTCAAACATTTTTTTATATTTTCTGGATTTAAGATAGAATTTTCTAGCCGTTCCGACCATTGCATCTGTCAAATCATCACCAATGAAAATTTTGTCATTCACCCCTACTCCGACAATACTTTTATCACCAAAATACGCAGCCTGGCGACCGATATTTTTCTCATCTTGATAATAATCGGTATAGGAAGCGATGTTTTTTTCGGTTTCATCAAAGATGAAGTTTTGGTAAGCCATTTCTTTTCCTTTCACTAATGAAACGACAATTTTTACTAATCGAATTTCTCCGCTATCATTAATTTCAAAATAACAAGTGATTTCTTCACCATAGCCTTTTGCGCCTCCCCATATTTTTTTGTCTGCATTCAGATTGAAAACATGTCGATAATAAACGCCTTTAGAAATATTAGTAGAAACTTGATTATCTGTCTTGATAATTTCTTGTAAAGCAGCTTCTTCATCTTTCTGAGCCGTCAAAGTATTGGAATACATGCATATTCCTAAAAACAATAAAAGTGTTATTCTTTTTTTCATTATTATTCATTTTATAAAATGTAGGTTCGTTCACAAATCACATTTGAGACGACAATCATTCTAAAAAGAAACGAAAATTAACTAACTATTGCTTTATCAAAAACCATTGTATCAATTATTTTTTGATAATAGGCTTCATAATTTGGCAAAATATTATCCAAATCAAACGTTCTAGCCTGTTCTAACGCATTTTTTCTAAATTCTTTGAGTGTTGCTTCATCTTTTAAAATGCTAATCGCATTTTTTGCCATATCATCAACATCTCCTACATCGCTCAAAAATCCCGTTTTGCCTTGAAGATTAATTTCTGGTAAACCGCCAGCATTGGTAGAAATCACAGGCACTTCACACGCCATTGCTTCTAAGGCCGCGAGACCAAAACTTTCTGTTCCCGAAGGCAAAATAAATAAATCAGCAATAGCTAATAACTCCTCAACAGGATCTTGTTTGCCCAAAAATCGAACATCTTCACAAATATTTAATTCTCGGCACATTCGCTCCGCATCACTTCTTTCAGGGCCATCTCCTACTAAAAGTAACTTACTCGGAAGAACATCGCGCACTCTTTTAAAGACTTTAATGACATCCGTAATTCGCTTGACTTTCCTAAAATTAGAGACGTGAATTAAGATTTTTTCGCCATTAGGCGCAATCGCTTTTTTAAAATGCTCCTTATCTGATCGTCTAAATCGCTCAAAATCAATAAAATTATAAATGACTTCTATCTCTTTATTAATTTTAAAATGATCATATGTCTCTCTTTTTAAACTTTCAGAAACAGCGGTTACCCCGTCCGACTTATTAATTGAAAAAGCAACAACAGGAGCAAAAGTTGGATTTTTGCCCACCAAAGTAATGTCTGTACCATGCAAAGTAGTCACGACAGGAATATATTTTCCTTCCGTCAATAGTATTTTTTTGGCTAAATAAGCAACATTAGCATGTGGAATCGCATAATGAACATGAAGAATATCTAGTTTTTCATATTTAATTACATCCACTAATTTGCTTGCTAATGCTGTTTCGTAAGGCGTGTGTTCAAAAAGCGGATAATCAAGGTTTCGAACTTCATGAAAATATAAATTCTCTTGAAAAGTTGCACTCAATCTCGCTGGTTGGCTATAGGTGATAAAATGCACCTGATGACCTTTTCTTGCTAATCCTTTCCCTAATTCAGTAGCAACAACGCCACTACCACCATAAGTTGGATAACATACAATTCCTATCTTCATACGCTAGGCGATCGTTTTTTTTATTTTAAAAATAAAGACTATTAACTAAACATCAATGACTTTAAGAAAGTACTTTTTTTGGGGTATAATTTAGTTTTTCGCATTAATTATTTTAAGAAGGTAGTCATCAGGTGAGTTATTGTTCAAATTATTAGTTGATATACCACTAATCAACTTTAACACTTCACTCATCTGATGACTTTTATTCAAAAACGAAGAATAGAATTACACCCTAATTTTTCTATTAATACTAAGTAATTGTCAATTGAATATAGTTTTGCTAAAGTCCCTAACAAAAATAGGCTTTAAAAGTTATTTCTACGAATGTAAAATACATGACGAATAATAACATCTTTTCAAGAAATATTAATAATAATTAGACTTTCTCATTCCCTAGTCATAATGGTTTTCTATGAAAAATAGTAACTTTAGGCTTCATTACTTCCATCAACATTAGTCTTTATTTATTCAAATTTTACAAAATCCATCACCTGATGAAAATAATATGGAGTCGCATTTTTTATACTCAACTACTTTTGAGCTTATTATTATTTTCTATAAATAGTATTGCTCAACCATTTCAAGAAGTTAGTCAACAAGTAGGGATTAATGTGATATATGGTTGGGATGGTTTGACTAGTGGAGGTGTTAGTTTTGTAGATTTCAATATGGATGGTTGGGACGATTTGACATTCACTACATCAGCGGGCGATAGCATTCATTTTTATCAAAATAACAAAAACGGAACATTCACAAAACTATCCAGTCTTGTTCCAGAGACAGGTTGGGCGCGTGGCATTCTTTGGGCGGATTTTGATAATGATGGCGATAGAGATTTTTTTATTGCCAATGAAGGAAGCCCTAATCATTTATATGAAAATAAAGGAAATTTGCAATTAGTCAATATCACAGCAACCGCTGGACTACCTGATTTCTTAACGGATGATTCCTATGGAGCGAGTTTTTGTGATTATAATAATGACGGTAATATTGATCTATATGTGATGAACAGAACAGGACAATATTCCAATCAAATGTTCAAGAATAACGGCGATAAAACTTTTACTAATTCCAGTTTTACTACAAATACTCATGACAGTCTTCGATTGTCTTTTACTGCTTCATTTTTTGATATGAATATGGATGGCTATCAAGACTTTTTTGTGGCACAAGACAAATTGTACATGAGAAATAGTCTATACAAAAATAATGGTAATGAAACCTTTTCGGATATTACCGATATTTCGGGGACAGCTTCTTTTATTGATGGAATGTCTGCTGCGGTCGGTGATTATGATTTGGATGGTGATCAAGATATTTATGTGACAAATACGCCTGCCAATACAGGAAATATTTTGTATCGAAACAATGGTGATGAAACCTTTACAGATGTTGCAGAACAAATGAGTGTCAATATGTTAACAACTAGCTGGGGCGCGAATTTCTTTGATTATGATAATGATTTAGATGAAGATTTGTTTGTCTGTATTAGTGATTCTTTTACTAAACATAATCGCCTTTTTAGGAATAATGAAGGCACAAGTTTTACAGATATGTTCACAGATAATAATAGCTTACCAACTGATACAATTCCTTGTTTTTCTACTGCTTATGGCGATTTTAATAATGATGGTCAAATTGATATTGTGGCACAATCTTTTGCACCTTTCAAATCTCGGCTATGGCAAAACACGCTGAATAATAGCAACAAATGGCTAAAAATACGGCTAGAAGGCACACAAAGTAATCGAGATGGAATCGGAACGCTTTTGGAATTATATATTAATGGTCAGAAATATATTCGATATGTTCATTGTGGCGATGGTTTCTTGGCTCAAAATTCTTTTGTCAAACATTTTGGAATGAGTAATCACTCAACTGCGGATTCTTTAATTGTTAAATGGTTGAGCGGTCAAGTAGATCGGTTTTATAGCGTTACAGCTAATCAAACATTGCAAGTGCAAGAAGGCATGACTGTTAGTAATCAATCTACTATTAATATTGAAAAGAGTTTTAAAATTAAAAACATTTATCCCAATCCAACTCAAAATAAACCTATCACAATCGTTCTTCATTCTAAAAAAAATCAATCCATAGACGTTATTTTTATTAATAAATTAGGACAAATTATTTACCAAGAAAAAAGAACGATAATGACTGGTAATCAATCTATTATAGTTCCGACAGCGCAAATAAAAGAAACAGGTGTGATTAGATGTATTATTACTAATGAGAACGAACGAACAGAGGGCATATTTTTAAATTTAAACAATTAATATAAGAAATATTAAAATTTATTATTCAAAATCATTTACTATTTAATCTGTTTTTGCGACTACTTATTTATGAAAATTCAAATTAAGTAATTTTTAAAACAGTATTATGAAAAACTTAAAATTAACTTTAATTCTTTTAGTCTTTTTCTTTACCTCTTGCGAACGCTCTGAGCCTGAAAATATTAATTGCCCTGTTATTACAGTAAGCAGTACGCCTGTTTGTGGAGCATCACTTTGTTGTGAATTATCTTATCTTTCACTACAAACTAGTCCATATACTACACTTAACAATATTTCAGATGTTTTTGTAAATTATAATTCATCTTTGCTTTTTACACAAACCTCTATTCCTTCTTCTTACTCAGGACAATCAGTACCTTTTCTTAACAGTCAAGGGGGAAATGAACTTGCATTTAGAGATGGTCCAATTCCAACACAAACTAGTCCAAGTGATAAGCCTTACACTATTCAATTTACTTATACAGATGGAAATGGAGTACAACAAACTTGTATCACAGAACCTTTTCAGATAACAAGAACAACAGGTATTGATAGTGATGGAATCAATCTATTTTATCATCCTACGCCTTTATTTTTGAACCCAACTCAATTCAATAACTATCGAACAAATGTTTTTTTCCAAAATGATCCTATTACATTATATGAAGCTAATAGCGACATCGTTAATTACACGTTAGAATTGGAAGAATTAGATCAACAAGGCAATGTTATTTCAACAACTCCACACAATCAGACTTATTATCCTCCTGCTGATAATAATATAGATATTAAGAATATTTTCAATATTGGAAATGCTCCAACACAAACAGCTTCAAGGATGTTTAGACTTAATATTAATACTAGAGATTGTACTAATACTCTACTTACAATAAGTAAAGAATTTAGACTGGATTATAGAGTAAGACAAAAACTTATTAGAGTAGGAATATAAACTAAAAAATATTATAAAACCCTGATTACCAGATCTTATTGTATTCATTTTTTAAAATAGATACAATAAGATCTGGTAATAATTCAAAATAATATCATTTCATTATCAATATTTTTTGAGTACTATTCCAATCTTCGCCAATGAGTTGCAAATAGTACATTCCATGCGGGAAATGCCCAAAATCTAAATCTATAATATATGGCAAATGACTTTGAATATTAGTTGTTTTATTCCATAATTTTTGCCCTGCTATATTATATAAATTGACTTCAACTGTGGAAATATCTTTATGAATGGCAATAGTTAATTTATTGTTTTCAGTAGTTAATGGATTAGGAAAAATCGTTACTTCTTCTTCAAAAGTTGGTAAATTTGCTTTACCTGTAAAATAGGTTTCAGCTAATTCAAACGCGGCAATTCCTATCTTTTCTCCAATCAATCGCCCTGGAATATCATCAGCAGGTGGATGAATTCCTCCCCAAATTCTCGACAAACTGGTTTGGTCGGAAGCATCTCGATAAGTTGCCCATTGCAAAGTTAAATCAACACTTGGGCCATCTTCAAAAACCAAAAATTCATTTTTAGGAGCATGAAATTCCCCCAAACCTCCAGGGAAATATTCATCACCAGTCAACATCGTTAATACTTCTGCCGCAGCTCTAGAGTAGGTCGAATGCCCAGAAACATAACCTGCAAAAGGAGGAGTAACAAAAGATGGACGTTGATAAGGCCACCAATTTTCTCCCAAAATCCAACCTACACCAGCGATTGTGCTATCAGAATTAGTAATATAATCAGGCCCTTTCCATGTATAAAGCTTTACTTTTCCTACATTTTCATTATTTGTTCCAGCTAAAGTATCTCCAATTTCTACCAATTCTATTAACCCTTCTGTCAGAGGTATTCCGTATTCTGCATGATAATTCGGTGCGTTTGGATCGCTATCTTGCCCATGATCCGCCATAAAACGAATCGCTGAAACAGGGCGGATATAATCATACCAGCCCTTAATTCCCCATGCCGAAATAGCCGCATCATGCATTGCACCAGCTAGGGCAAAATAGGATTTCACATCCCATTCCAAATCATCCATTAGCTCGCCTTGTCCTCTAAATTTTTTAATTAGTTGAGGGTGATCATTCACATAATTTAGAGTAGTGAACCAATGCCCTGGTGGTGTTTCCGATTCTGGACCATCTGCCCAAAATTCTGCTAAAACACGCGCATAATCCGCTCTTGGCACAACCTGAGGCGTGTAAGGCTGTCCAGTTTTAGGATTAATCGAATGCCCTTGACTAGCATCACCACCATTTTCAAAATCATAAAAACTACGATAATCGGGAATAGAAGTTGGTAAAGGTGGATTATTACCAATAGAAGCTGGCGAAATATCAATCATTACACCATCCGCAGGATCTAAATGTGCTCCCCAAGCAGACACCAAAGCAAATCCCCATTTGTACTCATCAGTCCAAGTTTCATTTATCCCTATATTTGGCGGAAGCCCTGGATCATGATAAACTTTATAACTTGAACCATCTCTTGTATAAGTGGTCAAATCCGTTTCTTTTAATGCAAAAGGCAGGACATTTCCCCATTCTGGACTTAAAAAATCGGGCGTTCCCCCAGGGATAGGATTTCCACTTTGATCAATAAATTCGGCTAATGATAAAGGTTGCCAACGATTAGGATCCATTATAATAGAATTGCCACTCTGATCCATTTCTAATGGTAAATTAGCTGGTTGATAGTATTGGTTTTCAAAACCTAAGCCTTCATTTGAACCATCTTGCAGCCCATATTTTAAAATTTGCTCTGCTAAATAATTACCTAATGCCGCAGGAGATCCTGTAGAATAATCGGTGGAAGTTATAGTTTCATCATACCCTAAGTCATTGAGTAATTGAGTAGCCGCAGGGATAGTAATAAAAGCCCTAGGAGAATATAAAAAACGATTGTAAATGATGCGATAAGCGGCATAACTCATAGCCTCGGTTCTTGCGGCTGAAAGATTTTGAGGCGATTGAATACCTTCAAAAGGACAATCAAACCCATATACTGATTTTCCTAAAAAATAAGTAGTTGCCTGATTGTCAAAAACCGCCCAAGTATCATATAATGCAATGGATAGATGCATTAGGTTTCGAGCATGAACCGTTGGGCGAGCAAAATCTCCTCGAATTCCTGTGAGTAATAATTCATTCCATTGACGTGCTACACTAGATTGACCATATAGGGAAGTTCCAATTAAAAAATAACATACTATACAAAGGAGATACAGTTTTTTTACATTAATTCGCTTTCCCATAATTACTATTAATTTTTCGTCTATTTTCTTAATTCGTCTTTTGGGATAAAACTTGACAAAACAAATTAAAGAATTGATCCCCTATTTTTCATATCAAAAAAACAGCAATGGTAATTAATCATAGAATAATTACTTTTTGTAGTGCAATTGTCATTCTTTATTAAAAAAAAAGAGACATTTAGATTTTAAAAAAAATATTTAGGTAGTTTTCTTTTATATTTGTTTTGTTAAAAGTATTTTTTTTATAGTTTTATTTCTCCCTCTTTATATAAAACAAAATTTCTCATTTAAACCCTCTTCATTTTTTTTATAAAAAACATATTAAATACTTATTCAATAACCTTGAACAAACACAATCTTCAATTGATATTTTCAGACTTATTACTAGGTCTATCAATATATAATTACTTAACATAGATGATATAGTTTAAATATCATAAAATCATTTTATTAATAATAACTTATTGTGTATTAAATACTTTTTTATGAAACACTTTACAATGAAGTTTTTAACACTAATACTGTTTACATTTGTAAGTAGTATTAGTTATGGTCAGTACTGTACTACAGGTGGTCCTAGTAGTACAAACGACTCCAACCTAGGTAGTTTTGATCTTTTTGGGGCAAATGGTTCTTGTATCAATTATACTGGTTGTGCTGGTGGTCCCAATAATGGTGTAACTGGTCTGGAGGATTTAACACTTACTACCAATGCTAACCTAGTACAGGGTACAACAGTATCAGCAGACATTACTTGGGGTACTTGTGGTGGTAATTTTGCTAATGCTGGTACTATCTGGATTGACTGGAATCAAAACAGTATTTTCGACGCTGCTGAAGCAGTTCATACTTGGACTGGTACACCTGTTGTATCTCAAACAGTTTCTATTACTGTTCCTGCTACAGCAACTTTAGGAGCTACTCGTCTTAGAATATTTCAAGAAGAAGGTGGTGCTATTCCAATGAGTCCTTGTGGTACTTCTACTTGGGGATCAATGACAGATTTCACTGTTACAGTAACTACTGCTGGTACTTACTGTAATCCTCCAACTGGTGTTGCTGTAACTACTGCTGGTAATGATGCAACAGTTGTTTTCGTTTCTGGTTCTGGTACTACTAACTTAGAGTACGGTCCAACAGGTTTCACTCCTGGTACAGGAACAACTGTTGCGGGTGTAACATCTCCTCATACGATCAATAGTTTAGCGGCATCTACTGAATATGATGTTTATGTAATTGATGTATGTGCTGGTGGTGCTTTGAGCTGTCCTGCTGTTGAATCATTCTTAACGCCTTGTGCTTTGTTCTCACTTCCTTATTCTACAAGTTTTGAAGGAAATACAAACTGTTGGACTCAATATACTACGGATGATTTTGATTGGACATTACACTCAGGTACGACTACTTCTACATTAGGCCCAAGTGTGGCTTCTGATGGTAATGAGTATTTATATACAGAGGTTTCTAGTGTATCAAATGGTGATCAAGCAATCATTGAAAGCCCAGAATTGTTGTTAACTGGTGCTAATAATCCAGCTATGTTATTTGACTATCATATGTATGGTGATAATGCTATGGGAACAATGAGCGTAGAAATAGATAGCGCATTAACAGGTAACTGGATTAGTATCTGGTCAAAGTCAGGTAATCAAGATGATGTTTGGCGTCTAGCTGAAATTTCATTAGCTGGTTATGGTGATACTATTGCTGTTCGTATTATAGGAAGTACTTTAGGTTGTTGTTCTGGTGATATGGCATTTGATAATGTTCGTTTTATGCCAGATTACTGTTTCAACTCTTTCGATGTTTCTGTTTATCCTTTACCATCTAGTGCAACAGTTTCTTTCTCTTCTTTGAATGGTGTTGTATCAATGGAATATGGTTTCTCTGGTTTCGCACCAGGTACAGGAACATATGTTAGTAATGTAACTAGTCCTTATGTTATCACTCCACTATCTCCGAGTAATGACTATGATGTCGTATTATATGATTCTTGTGGTGCTAATATTAGTGATGGTATTACTGTAGCATTCTCTACTCCTTGTCCTGCTGCTATTGCTCCTTATACTGAAAGCTTCGAAGGAGCATTCACTTGTTGGATACAAGATCCTAATGATGACTTTGACTGGGATCAGAATACAGGAGGAACAACATCAAACCCTGGTGGTCCAAGTGGTGCATCAGAAGGTAGTGAATATATGTACACAGAAGTTTCTTCAACAAGTAATGGCGATCAAGCCATATTTACTAGTCCTTTTGTTAATGTTTCTCCGTTAAGTTCGGCTGCTTTACGTTTTGATTATCATATGTTTGGTCTTGATATGGGAACTTTAACAGTAGAAGTAGATAGCGCTCAAACAGGTAACTGGGTTACAATTTGGTCAATGTCAGGCAATCAAGGCGATCAATGGTCAACAGGACTTGCTTCATTAGTAGGTTATGGCAATGAAGTTCGTGTTCGTTTTGTAGGTGATGTTTTAGGCTGTTGTGCTGGTGATATGGCGATTGACTTAGTTCGTATCGAAGAATATTGTATCCTTGTAGAAACTGCTCCTTTCGTAGAAGGGTTTGAATATGGTTGTTTCGCTCAAAGTACGATGGATGTATTCGATTGGACAATTAGCGGTAATGGTACGCCATCTGGTAATACTGGTGCATCTGGACCTTCTGAAGGTAATTTGTATGCATTTACAGAATCTTCTTCAAGTGCAGGTGTTGGTGCTGGTGATTCAGCGATTCTTATGACACAATTAATTGATATTACTACTTTAGATTATCCTGAGTTGAAGTTTGATTACCACATGTGGGATGCGACTCTTGCTCAAATGGGAGAGTTAAGAGCTGAAATGTCTACGGATATGGGAATGACTTGGACTCCGATTTGGTCAAAATCAGGTGATCAAGGTAATGCATGGCTTGAAGGAAAAGTTAACTTACAAGCTGCTGGTGCAACGGATACTATTGGTTTACGTTTTGTTGGTATTTTAGGTGGAGATCATGATCCTGCTACAGGTAATGGTTTCTCTTGGCACTCAGATATGAGTTTAGATAATATTAGAGTTGACAATGGTTTAGCTGCTGATTTAGCTATTACAGGTTTATTCAATGACTTTAGCTCTTGTGCTAGCCCTGGTAATCCAGTAGCATTTGAAGTTAAAAACGAAGGATTTACGCCTGTTGCTGACTTCCTTTATGGAGTTGTTGTAAATGGTGTTCAAATCACTCAAACCTACACTGATACTATTCATCCAACAGAAACTGCTTTATTAGCAGTTAGTAATGGTATCGATTTAATACCTGGTACGAATACTTTATTTTATGCTATTGATGGTTCTTCTTATGGAGATTTAGAAGCTACTAATGATTTCTTAACTGAAACAATTTCTGCTTCTGGCTATGAAGATGGTGATGCTTATACAAATGACTACGAATCTGGCATGGACGGATGGATGGGTACTGGCGATTGGGCTTTAGGTGCTCCTGCTGCTACTATCATTACTACTGCTGGTGGTGGTGCTGCTTCTTGGGTAACAAACCTTGGTGGTAGTTATTCTGCTAATACAGCATCTCTTTTATATTCTCCTTGTTTCGACTTCTCTGATTACTTGAGTGATCCTGAAGTTAGTTTTGATATCTATTGGGATATTGAAAATGGCTGGGATGGTGCTTGGTTAGAAGTATCAACTGATGGTTTAAGCTGGAATAAAGTAGGTGCAATGGGTGATGGTACTAATTGGTACAATGCTAATGTTACTCAACAGCCTCTTGGTGATGTTTGGAATGGTGCAGATACTACATCTGCTGGTTCTGGTGCTTGGGTCAACGCTTCAAATCGTATAATGGGTACTGCTGGTCAAGCGAGTGTTCAATTCCGTTTTGTAATGTGGTCTGATGGAAGTACTCACAATGAAGGTCTTGGTATTGATAACTTTGCTATCAATGACTGGTGTCCTGCTGATTTAGGATTATCTACTAATGTATTCCCTTCTACTGCTGGTGATCAAGGTGATGCTGGTGCTACTGTAACGCCTAGTAACGGTACAGGACCATATACTTACCTTTGGTCTACAGGTGCTACTACTCAGGTTGTAGATACTTTAATGGGTAATACTGCTTATACTGTAACTGTAACAGATGCTAACGGCTGTTCTGATGTAGCTACAATAACAACTACTGTAGTTAGTGATGACTTTATCTCTAGCATGCAAAACTTAGACATCTTCCCGAATCCTGCTCAAAATACTGCAAATGTAGCAGTTAGTTTCGAGCAAGCAGTTGATGTAGAAGTTGAAATAGTTAATGTAGTAGGTCAAATCTTGACTTCTACTAGAGAAGAAGGTCTTACGAAAGGAGACTTTACTTTTGACTTAACTAGTTATCCTTCTGGAGTTTATTTAGTTAGAATCAAAGCTAATAACGAAAGTGTTACACGTCGTTTAGTTATTACTAAATAAGTGTAATCAATGATAATTAATTAATTTAATTATTAATAGAAAGGGATGTTATCTAGTCAATAGATAATGTCCCTTTTTGTTTTTTAATGACCTATCAAGTCGAAATAAAGTAATAACTTTTCTTTCAAAAGAAGAAGATAAGTAATCTCAAAATGCCTTTAATAACTTTTAATTCTAGTTTTCTAGTTTTTTAAAATCAAATATTTTATATTTACAACTCTCATAATAATTACGCTCAACTTTGAAAGGATAAAAATGATCCATTACTAAAAACAAAATTAACTAGAAAAGAATGTGAACAACATTTTAATAAACAAAGTATTTCATGAGTCACAATCAAATTAGCACTATTTATTATTTGATGTTCTTCTCTCTATGGATAAACTCATCTCTTTCTGCACAGTCTAATCATACCATTGTAGCAGGAGATCTCACTAATGATTTTGTTTCAAGTGCCGAAAACTTAGGTTCCGAAGCAGGCAGAAATTGCTACCTAACCTGGGATGCAACTAATTTATACATTGGTATAGAAAATAATCCCTTAATAAATACCTTTAGCAACTTATGGGTAATCATTGATCTCGATCCAGCCACAAATGATGATCCGAGAAGTGGAAATGGGCGAAGCGATCAACCAACAAATGAGGCTGGTGGTGTTACTTACCCTTTTAATGCCGATGTGATTTATAAATTTAATGGTGGTACTTCTGACGATGCAAGTCTTCAAGATCCAGCAAATGGAGATAAATGGCTCGCCTCTGGTGGAAATTGGATATCATTTCCAATGTTAGCGAACACTCAAATTCGTAGAGCAAGCAACCAAATTACAGATATTGTCATTCCTTTTTCAGATGCTGGGATTAACTTAAATTCCGATTTTAATGTCATGATTTATCTTGCTAATAATGGAACAAGTAGTTCTGATCATAGCTTTGCTCAATGGCCAACCAATAATCCAAATGGTCATGCATTAACTGATGGCAATAACAATCCAATGACGCATTATTATACCTTTACGCGAGTTTCGACTATTCAACCGAATCAAAACAAACATCTATCTATTAGAACTTATGCAAATGGTTTTGCTTTTGGCGAAAGCCAACTAGCTAATCTGGCACTCATCGGAGGAGGAGAAACCTATTCCGCAGGTGCATTGACCAATATTTACAAAAATTTATACATTGGTGCTGGTGCTACTTTTACTATGAATACTAATACTGCAGCATTAACTATTCAAGAAAATCTAACTAATATTGGAAATTTAACGCTTTCAACTAATATTGGAGGAGATTTGACACTCGGAGGAGATTGGACGAACTCTGGTACTTTTACCAATAATAATCGTCAAGTAACTTTTAATGGAATAGCTGATCAAACTATCAATAATGCTAATGGTGAGACTTTCTCTTATTTTGAAATTAATAAGAGTACAGGTAATATAATCCTCGAAAACGATATAGAAATAACTAATAGGCTGTTGTTTGGTAATAATAATATTGCGAATATCAACACCATAAATGCGAACAAAATTACAATCTCTAATGATCTCTCCGATGATGCCAACAATGGAATAGTTAGAAATGGCACAGGAATGATCACAACAACTTTAGTCCGAAATATTGGTACTTCTACAGGAAACTGGTTGTTTCCAATGGGAGATGGAGATAATTATCGTGAGTTGACTATTGAACCAATTAGTGCACCAACTACTGGAGGAATAATCACGCTTGACTATTCTTCAAGTTCAACCGTTAACAATGTATCAATTCCTGATAACTTGGCAACTATTATCCTCCAAAACCAATCTAATTGGGCAATGACTACCTCAAATTTAGCAGGAGGAACATATAATTTAAAATTACGCGGAGATGGTATGTTAGTCGATGACATTTCTCATTTACATCTCTGTCTAGCAGGAAGCGTTGTTGGAACTCATAGCACAGGAACTGGAACAATAACTACTCCTGAAATCAATCGAAAAAATTTAACAATTGCCGAATTATCTAATACTTTTTATATCGGTTCGGCAAATGCCTTAACAACTTTACCTGTTGAATGGCTCTATTTTGTAGGGCAACCCAATCATGAAAATATCTTATTAGAATGGGCAACCGCCTTCGAAGAAAACAGTGAATCCTTTATTATATTATTGAGAAATCAACTAACGGAATTATTTTTGAAAAAATAGGTCAAATAAACGCTAAAGGTCATAGCGAAACAATCGAAAATTATCAATTTATTGATGATCAACCCTTTTCAGGAAAAAATTATTATCGCTTAAAAGAAGTCGATTTCGATGGAAAATATCAATACTCAATTATCATTTCTATCAATTACCAATCTCAACAGGATATTCAGATTTATCCAAATCCAATAGCTGATAGATTAACTATTAATACCGAACAAGAAGCTAGTCAGATTATTATTTATAATACAGTAGGGCAATTAATCAAGAAATATGATTTTCAGAAAAATCTCAATTTATCCGATTTACAAAGCGGAATTTATTTCTTAAATTTATTAGATAATCACCAGAAAATAATTTTTACGACACAATTAATCAAATTATAAATATTTCGTAACTACTCACGTACCTAAGTAGCCATAATTTGCTTTAAGAAGAAGAAAACATCAAGTTTTCTTTTTCTTAAAGTATCAATAATAGACCTTAGGACACAAAATGTATGTTGTCCAGACTTAAATTGTCCAGATATTTTTTGTTTCACCTTAACATTTCGAATAGCTCTCTCCGAAGCATTATTATCGGGAGGGACATCCAATTCATAAAGGCATTGAAATAGATAATTTCGGTATTTTATCATTGACTTCTGAAAAGTATGAGTTTTAGGAACAGTATTTTTTACAAGAGTTACAGCAAGTAATTGATTAAGTTCATTTTCTAACTCTTGAGCTTGTTCATCTTCTCTTTGAAAAGGTTTATTTTGTTCTATTACAAAATGTCTGAGTTTCAAAGTTTTGCTTAATAATTCCTTAAACTGCTTTGCCCATTTTGTTTTTTCTGTTTCAATCAAGTAAATTAAATCTCTTTGTAGATGAGGAAAACATAACTGTTTGCTCTTAGAAGCTATTTTTAGTTGTGCCGCCCAACGGTCTGAACCTATTATAGCATTTGGTAATCCATTAGGAAAAAGTGCCTCTACTGTGTCAAAACCTCGACTATTAGACGCTTTTAAAAAAGTGTTCTTAACATTTTGCCATACCCATATCCACCATTTCTCTCCATCTACTTTTGCACCTGTTTCATCAGAACCAATATAATTACTCGTTTTTATATTTTCAAAAATGGTTTGATAAACGGGTTTTGATTTTGCTGCTGCTTTTTTCAATAAATTTTCGATACTACCTTCACTTATTGGTAAGTTGAAAATATCTTTGAACAGTAGTTGTAAACGTTTATAAGGTATATATTGAAATACATTGAAGTAACTAACCATTGCAATCACACTACTTCCGAACTGTATTGGAGCATTAATATTTTCTGGATAGGCTGCTTTTTGGTGATGTCCACAACCACAAAGGCAGCTATACTGACGATACTCTTTGAACAATGGTTGAATAGGTGGAATGATGACTTCTTGTCTTTTAGAGACCAGTTCATGTGCCAAACAGCTTATATCCTCTCCACAACATTCACAGTAATTACTCTTTAAATCAACGATTTCGTCTGGAATAGCTTTCATTTTCAGAGTATTACCTTTATGCCCTAGTTGACCTCCTGGCTTCCGACCAGTCTTTTTCCGTAAACTCTTATTCCGTTTCGGTTTCGACTTATCATTACTAGGGGGATTATGACTATTGTGACTATCTTTTTTTATTGACTGCTCCTCTTGTAATTTAAGCAATAACATTACTTTCTCATTCAGTAGCTTTATTTCACTACGAAGTGAGGCATTTTCTGCTTCTAATAATGTTATTTGCTCTGCTGAACCCATTCGATAATTTTATTATACTTCAACGTTTTTAAGAGAGTTTAATTTTATTCCTACTTTTTTCATAATTTCAAATTTGACCTGAGTAGTTACAATATTTCTTAACCAAAATAAATCTACTCTTATGAAAAAAGGATTTTTACTATTATTATTTACTTTTTGTATTTTTTCTATTCATGCACAAATTAATTCTGGGGATGGATTCAGAATTCCAGGAGATTGGAATAGTTTTACAAATAATCATGGGATGGGAGGTGATTTTGATTGTAACTTAATCACTGCTGGAAATCAAAGATGGCAAACATCCTTTGAATATACTGGTGTAACGGGCGATCAAACATTTAAAATGGCAAGTGGAGGAAGCGGTTCTCCTTGGTTTAATCAATGGTATTTCGGAGCAGAGTTCGTTGAAGCAACTGTAACAATGAATACCATAGAGGCTGTTGGTTATACTGTTAATGGAGGGTCATCTAATAGCAAAATTAGTGTAACAAATGGAAATTGGTACACTTTCAATTGGGAAGATGAAGGCTATACTGGAACAAATGCTGTATTTATGGAAACATCTGCTGAACCTGTAACTGTTGATGCAGTTGCTGGAAATTACCATACTAATGGAGTAGCTGTTACGATCACCGCAACGATTAATAAAGCAAAATCAGCAGAAGAAAAAGTTATCCTTAGATATACAACAGATGCTTGGGCATCTTCTTCTTTTGTAGAAGCTACTTGTACAGGTATGTCTTGTACCGCTAATATTCCTGCTGGAGATGTAATGGCAGATGCCAATCATCAACTATATGTTTTAACTACTACAGTAGGAACTGGAACATTATCTCATATTAATAGTGATATGTACACAATCAACTTAAACAATAATAGTGGTAGTAATTATACAATAGGAACAGCACCTATTCTACCTGTTCAACTGACTAAATTCACCGCAACACCTCAAAATAATCAAGTTAGCCTTGATTGGCAAACTGCTACAGAATTGAACAATAGCCATTTCACTATCGAAAGATCAACTACTGGAAGTGACTTTGAGACAATCGGAACAGTTCAAGGTGTAGGAACTACCGTTGAAATTCAAAACTATAACTTTATTGATCCTCAACCAGCAAATGGAATGAATTATTACCGTTTGAAGCAGGTAGATTTTAATGGCGATTTCGAATATTCTGATTTAGCTGTTATTAAATTCCAAACCAAACAAAACATTCAAGTTTTTCCAAATCCTGTTAAAGAACAAATTAATATTCAAGCAGATTTAGGGCAAACCAATATTTTAATTTATAATATGCAAGGGCAACTCCTTCGAGAAATGAATAATATTTCCATTAATGGACAATTTACCTTCAATTTGAGTGATTTAAATACTGGACTGTATCAAATTCAAATCCTTGATCCTTCAACAAGAACAATTTTATTACAAGAGCGAATTGTAAAACAATAAATTGATTTTGGAGGTTATTTTTTGAGATATAATTTAAAATTAAATCAAATTAGGGGTCGAATGCTTTTTTAGCATCTGACCCCTAAAATTTATAAAAAAAACACAATGAAGAAACGATTATCTCTATTATTAATCGCTATTATTAGTTTTTTCTTTATAAAAGAAGTAAATGCCCAAACTACCGAAAAGCGGGTTATCCTTCAAGCTTTTTGGTGGGATTATGCCAATACTAACTTTAATGATAGCTGGGCAAATTACCTCACTGAATTAGCTCCTAGACTCAAATCATTAGGGATTGATGCCGTTTGGATTCCACCTATTTATAAAAACCCAACAACTAATTCAGTCGGTTATTCTCCTTTTGATCATTACGATTTGGGGGACAAATTTCAAAAGGGCAGCACTAGAACACGCGTCGGAACAAAGGATGAAGTCCTCCGAATGATTGCTGTTTTGCATGCTAATGGTATTGAAGTTATTCAAGACATTGTATTGAATCATGTTGATGGAGCTGGTTCATTAAGTGGATCAGGTGGGCAAGATCCAGAGGCTAATTATTCAATGTTGTCCAATAATGGATTTAAAAATTTTAGATACGTTTGTTATGAAACGCCTGCGCCTTTGTTCGGACAAACAACCGCGCAACAATATTGGTCAAGAAAAGGGCGATGGATCAAAAATTATCAAAATTTCCATCCTAATTCCAATCATAATATTCAAAATACCGACTGGACAGAGCCGTTTTGGGGACCAGATTTGAGCTACGGTTATCAAGAGGATGGAACAGGAAATGGTTTTGGCGAAAGCTCTAATGCCAATTGTTCGACTTGTTACAATCCTACTCAAAACTATAATCACAATAGAAATGAAGCCAGAGCATGGTTGAAATGGCTCGTCAAACAAACCGATGTCGATGGCTTTCGATGGGATGCCGTTAAACATTTTCCGCCTTATGTTGTGCAGGATTTATCCTATAATGTCAAATACCTTAACGATTGGGCTAATAAAAATGAAACGATGCTCAATTTTGGCGAATATGTCGGAGGAGGCGCGAGTTTAGACGCTTGGGTCAACGATGTAGCTACTGCTAATGGCGGAAGTGATCGCCTTGCTGGCACAATGGATTTTGGACTTCGCGGTGCATTCCAAGGAATTGTTGCAGGTGGAGGAAGCTACGATTTGTCACAAGTTACTGGTAATCAACAAAATGAACGCGTTACTTATTACGGCACTCCGAATATTTATGTTCATACGACTATCCCTTTTGTTAATAATCATGATACTTATCGACCTCAACTTAGTTCGAATGGAAATATCACAGGCTGGAATTCAGGTAGTGAACTCGCACCTCATATTGATCCGACTGATCCACGATTGAGCCTCGTTTATGCTTTAAATTTGGCATTGGATGGTAATCCATTAATTTTTTTCGAGGACTTGTTTAATATTCAAAATACAGGAAAACGCTTCTCTCATCAACCAACGAATACCACAGATCTACCTCACCGAAGTGATCTTGAAAATATTATTTGGTGCCATCAAAATCTTAATTTCAAATCTGGACCTTACAAAACACGCGGTCACAGCGGCAATACTGGCGATCACTTATTGATTGAACGTAGCGGAAATGCAATCATTGGCGCAAATGATAGTTGGTCAAATTGGCAAACAGATTGGATTGATAGTGATTTTCCTCCAGGAACTGTTTTGAAGGATTATGGAAATTCTGCCAGTAATACGACAACCGTACAAAATGATCAACGCGTTCAAATTTCTACTCCGCCTTGCGATGGTTCGGCTACTCGACGCGGTTATTCAATTTGGGCACCTGTCGGGCAAGATGCCAATACCTACACGCCTCCTCGTGATCCCAAAACTACTCAAGAATGGGAAATGGCGAATGATTTGGGAGATAGTCATTGTAGTTCGTTGGGGCAAGGCGGGCGATTACCTGATAATTCAAAAGCCTTGCGAATCGTAGGTAAGGTATTTTCCGAGGCGAATAAAAAAATGGACATTGAGATTTATGGAGAGAATGATGTAAATAGCATTACGTTGTTAATTTATGATTTGGATGGTAATTTATTATACGAAAAAAGTAATCCCTCTCCACTCACTGCCGATTTCACGCCAACAATGACAGATTGGTATATTTTAAAAGTAAGAAATACAGAGGATACTTATAATGGTCAAAAATGCTGGTTAAAAGTGGCTTATACTGCACCTAGTATCGTTAATACCGCTCAATATCCGAGTAAATTACGGCTTGCGATTTGGAAAGGTAGTTGGAATACGGATTGGTCAGATTGTCGAAATTGGGAAGAAGGATTGATGCCTAGCAGTAATCGAGATGCTTTGATTTTAAGTATTGCTTCTAATATGCCAACCATTTCTAATAATCGTTTTTGTAGAAATATCACGCTCCAAAATGGTACAACAGTAACAATTGATGGCAATAATACGGCTTTTACAATCGTCGGGGATATCATTAGTGAAGGAGGGAATTTTGCTTTCGCTAATGGTTGTTCTAAAGTTACATTAAAACAAAATTCAAATATACCTACTTCTCAAACAATCACAGGCGATCTTGATTTTTGTCATTTAGCAGTTAATAATATTGATAATTTGTTATTAAATGGTAATGTAACGATTCATGATGAATTGACATTTATTAAGGGAAAAATAGTTGTAAATAATTTTTCATTAACCTTAAATGAAAATAGTGTAATTAATGGCGCGAGTGAAAATCGGTATATTATTACTGAAAATATACCTCAATCTAGCGGTTATCTAATCCGTTCCGTTAATACCACGGAAATACTATTTCCAATTGGAAAAGAAAATTCTTACACACCAATTTCAATTAGTAATGATGCGGCAATTAGTCTTACTAAAGTCCGAGTTTTTGATGATATTTATCAAGCTGGAAATCAAGGTTTATTGATTGATGGGCTAGATAGCACAGTTCGCACGACATGGGAAGTCATCGACGAATCGGGTAGTCTTGAAGCTAAAATCAAGCTAGGATGGAATGAAAATAATGAAGGAACAAGTTTTGAGGATGCTTCTGCGACAATCATAGGATTTCATGATAATAAATGGACAAAAATAGAATCCGCACAAGTTTCAAATTCTAAACAAATTTCAAGTAGTTCTTTTATTAAAGATTATTCCTTTTTTGCTATTGCGGATCATCAAATCGCCTTACTTCAAACCTCAACTCCAACACCTCCGAACAATTCGGATACAATCACTTATAAAATTTATCCTAATCCTACGAGCCAAACCATAACAATTGAAGCCTTGGGCAATTATGATCCTCAAAAAGATATTTTTGAAGTGACTGTTTATACTATTGATGGTAAATTAGTTGATCAATTGAGTGGAATTATTAGTAAAGTTAATAATGATTTACATGCTAAATTTGCCGAACTTCACCGAGGTGTTTATGTTTTGGATATTTTATACAATAATCAAAAAACACAATTAAAAATAATCAAAGAATAGATTTGCAATAAAATAAAATGAGAGAAAAAATACAGGCATTAGAGGCAAGAGCGCGTCAATTTGAGCAAGGAAGGGCCAAAAGAAAAGAATGGCGGGATGCAGTGATTGAATACAGTGATGAGTTTATTGATGGACTTTCGGAAGGTAGGGCTTACAACGAATACACGGTTGAAGGCCTCGCAAAACATCCTTTTGAAATAGAATCAACAAGCGCAGAAATTGACGAAGTACTAGAGGAAATCAAAACGTGGATCGACAAACCAGGATTGAATGCAGCTTCGGGCGGACACATCGGTTATATTCCAGGAGGTGGTTTGTATCCTGGGGCGTTAGGCGATTATATTGCTGCTTTTATGAACAAATATTCTGGGGTTTATTATGGTGGACCAGGAGCGGTTCGCCTCGAAAATACTTTGGTGCGTTGGATGTGCGAAATGATCGGTTTTCCTAAAACTGCACTAGGAAATTTGTCTTCGGGCGGTTCACTAGCCACAATGATCGCGGTCGTTACGGCTAGGGATTTTAAAAAAATTAATAGCCAAAATATCCGACAATCCGTTATTTACACGACTGTACAAGCGCATCATTGTGTACAAAAAGCCATCCGAATTAGCGGTCTTGGCGAAGCACAATTAAGATATATTCCAGTAAAAAAAGATTTCAGATTAGATGAAAATGCCTTACAAAAAACCATTGAAACCGACAAAGCAAATGGTTTAAACCCATTTTTAGTAATCGGAACGGCTGGTACAACCGACACGGGCGTGATTGATCCGCTTGACGCAATCGCCGATATTGCAGAAGCGAATGATCTTTGGTTTCATGTCGATGGTGCTTATGGCGGTTTTTTCATTTTGGTAGATGAATTAAAGCCATTATTTAAAGGCATCGAACGAGCGGACAGCGTGGTAATTGATCCGCACAAAGGCTTGTTTTTGCCGTATGGTTTGGGCGCGGTTTTGATTAAAAATGTTGCGGCTATGCATGCTTCTCACCGTTATTTGCCGAGTGAAGCAAATTATATGCAAGATAGTTTTTATGTAGATTCTGATCCTTCGCCTGCGGATTTATCGCCAGAATTAACTAAACATTTTCGAGGCATGAGAATGTGGTTGCCGCTGAAATTATATGGTGTTGATACGTTCAAAGCCGCATTGAAAGAGAAAGCGTATTTGACGAGATATTTTTATGATGAAGTCCAAAAATTAGGTTTTGAAGTCGGCCCAAATCCGAGCCTTTCCGTTACGACTTATCGTTACGCGCCAGCAGACATGAGCCTCGAAGCCGCGAATGAACTCAATAAAAAATTAGTGGAATTGATCCGATTAGATGGTCGGGTGTTTTTGACTTCTACTACGCTTGATGGCGTGTATTGGATTCGAGTGGCGGTTTTGAGTTTTAGAACGCACTTGAAGCATATTGATATTATTTTAGAAATGCTTCAAAAAGGAATTGAAGGCATTAAATAAAAAACAGATTAAAACAATATTGTTTCAAATTACTTTATTAGGATGATTTTTTTTATACTTTTGTTTGTACAATAAAAATTAAAACATGAAAATAGTCTCTTTTTTCGCAGGTGCAGGAGGTTTAGACCTTGGCTTTGAAAAAGCTGGGTTTGACGTAGTTTGGGCAAATGAATACGATAAAGAGATTTGGACAACTTATAAAAAAAATCATCCTAATACTATTTTAGACCAACGAAGTATTACTAAGATAGAAGCGGGTGAAGTTCCTGATTGTGATGGAATTATCGGAGGTCCACCCTGTCAAAGTTGGAGTGAAGCAGGTGCTTTGCGCGGACTAAAAGATAAAAGAGGGCAATTATTTTTTGATTTTATTAGAATTTTAGAAGCTAAACAGCCTAAGTTTTTCTTAGCTGAAAATGTGAGTGGAATGCTTTCTTCTCGCCATAGCGAAGCATTAAAAAACATCAAGGAAATGTTCAAAAATGCAGGAAGTGGCTATGAATTGTCTTTCAAGCTCCTAAATGCATCGGATTATAATGTGCCGCAAGATCGAAAACGAGTGTTTTTTATTGGTATTCGCAAAGATTTGGGATTTCAGTTTCAATTTCCATTAGTGAAGTATGACAAAATAAATTTGCAAGAAGCAATTAGCGATTTAGTTGATAATTCACTTCCAGCAAAAGAAAAAAATTACTCGAACACAAATGCTTGTCTTATCCCTAATCATGAATATATGACTGGCGGTTTTTCGACTATGTATATGTCCCGAAATCGGGTAAGAAGTTGGGACGAACAGTCTTTCACAATTCAAGCTGGCGGAAGGCACGCACCTATTCATCCACAAGCTCCGAAGATGAAATTAGTCTCAGTCAATAAAAGAATTTTCATACCAGAAAAAGAGCATTTGTATCGAAGGTTAAGTGTAAGGGAATGTGCTAGAATTCAGACTTTTCCAGATGATTTTATTTTTCATTACAATAAAGTTGCCGCAGGTTATAAAATGATTGGAAATGCTGTTCCTGTTAATTTGGCTAAGTTTTTAGCGGAAAACATCAAGCATCAAATTGAAAAACAAGCTAAGAAAAATCATCATTATTCCGAAAAATTAAACGAAAATCACCCACAAGAATACATACAAATATGACCAATATCTTAGAAGCTATTTATAATCTTACTCAATTAACTAATCTCGAAGTAAAGGAATTTACGGAAGGTAATAATCGGGTATTAAATGTTGGTGAAGGTTTAGAAATTTTTGTAAAAAATGCTTTTGCTAATACCTTTAATATTTCAGATAAAAAAGACCGATTAAAACAATTCAACGAACATTTTTCTTATCAAGGTAGTAAAAGAACACCGCCAGATTTGATGTTAAAAGGCGGTGATGCAATTGAAGTAAAAAAAGTCGAAAATCTTAATTCTGAACTTCAACTGAATAGTTCATATCCTAAAGCGAAGTTATTTTCAGATAGCAAATTGATTAATAATCATTGCCGAAATTGCGAAGATTGGACAGAAAAAGACATTATTTATACGATTGGGCACGTTCTGAAAAAATCTAAAAAATTATCTTCTATCTGGTTTATATATGGTTCAATTTATGCCGCAGATGCTTCGGTTTATACTTCCTTGAAAGATACTTTGACAAAAAGTATTGAAGATACGCCTAGTATCAATTTCTCTCCAACAAATGAAATCGGTCGAGTAAATTATGTTGATCCATTAAAAATAACCAACCTTCGTATTCGTGGAATGTGGCTTTTGAAACCGCCTTACAAAGTATTTGATTATTTACATCAATATTCGAGTGAAAAAGAATTTCAATGCATTGCTATTATTCCAATATTAAAATACAATAGTTTTGAAAAGGAAAGTCGAGAAAAAATCGAAGCATTGACCGCTCTAACAATAAATAATGAACTGATTCAAGATCCAAATAATCCAGTTAATTTGATTGATTGTAAAGTTATTCGATATGAGAGGTAAGTTCTTTTTATAAAATACCTCCTCTTTTCTCTAAAAATAAAAGCCAACAAATCTGATAAATTTAGATTTTGTTGGCTTTTTTATTTTCCTATCCTTTGTCGTAATCCTCATCCGTGTGGTCTACTCATTCCTACCCCCTATTTGGCTTCCTATACTGATAATCAGCACATAACAATGTGTTTGCTTGTTGCGGGCAAACGCTGTTATTGCAATATGAAGATTTCTGTGATTTTAATGAGCTATATTTAAGTGGGTAAAACTGTGACATAAAGTTAAGCGAAATATTCAGAAAAACAAAAATAAACCTTACTTATCGCACTATTCCATATCCCAAACTCACGCCTTTACCTAACCCCACAAAATGCGGAATAAAAGCATTGGTTTTGAATTTGATTTGAAAAGCTTGTTGCGACATTTTACGAAATTGTGTCCGATATTGCTTTTCGATATCGAGAATAGATACTTGAACGCGCTCTTCTGGAAATACGCCCATGCCTTTGTAAAATGCAAAAATATGTTTGGTCAGTAGCTTTTCTAAAAAATTAACACGCTCTACCAGCCCATCAAGCGCAGAATAAGCTTTGAAATTCTCTGCTCTAGTCAGCGGCATCCAATGACTAACGGTATAAGTAAATTTCTTCTCGTTTTCTACCCGTAATAAAAACTCATGAACCTTTAATTCTCTGATCGTGCTTGTATAAATTTTTCCGTTAAGCGACAATTCCCAATTAGGATGAGAAAAGAATTTTTGAACTTCTTCTATGCCGTTTTCTAAGCAAAGTAACATCGGTCGGTGATGATGTCGCTTGTATTGCAAGAGCGAATATCGGTGATGATAACCGCCTGTTTCAGCTTTATGATTATGAAACCATTCATTTTCCCAGCCGACTTTGCCTGCTATCGCGCCACGAAACGCGCTTAACTCCCTAGCTGTAATGGTTTCTTCAAATATAACATTTAATACACGAATATTTTTTTCGGTCATGTTTTCGTTTTAGTGATTAATAATTGATCCGTATTGATCTGTTGTGAATCTAGGAATATATTTTTAAACTCTAGCTTTCTATCCCAATTTCTTCCAAGAAATCACATAGTTTAATACGAAATTATTAATCACTATCCTGGCATTTCACGCAATTTATTTTTTTTCAAAATGATAATCTTGCTCCTTTGAATATCAATATATCCATCTTTTTTAAATTCGGCTAAAGTTCGGATCACACTTTCTTTCGCAGTCCCGACTATCTGAGCCAAATCTTCGCGAAGCATAATAAAAGTATTGCTTTTTTCTCGTTCACTGATTTCCACTAAAGCATCCGCAATTCTTTTCCGAATAGAATCATAAGCTAAATGCAAAAGTTGCCCTTCTTTTGCAGCAACATTATTCGCAAGTAGTTTTATTAATTGAGCTGAAACGGCTTTATTACTATTCATCAGTTCCAGAAAATTCTTTTTAGGTACTAAACGAAGTGCCGATTTATCAACCGTTTGAGCCGAAAAATTATATAGTTTACCTTCAATCAAATTTGTATAACCAAAGAAATCACCAGTGCCACATATTTTAATAATCAACTCTTTTCCGTAATCATTCGTTTTATATAATTTGACTTTTCCACTATCCACGAAGTACAAATACTTCGGTAAATCCTGTTCCCAAAAGATCGTTTCCTTTTTCTTAAATTCTTTTATAGCGTGACTTTCGCTTAATTTTTTCAACTCGATCGCGCCTTGTGTCGCATCAACAAAGCTCGTCGAAGCTGGACTAAGGCGTTTTTTAAGTGCCTCACTTTTTTTCAAACGAATTTCAATCGTATTTAATAATTCATCTTTATAAAACGGCTTAGTAATATAATCGTCCGCGCCTAAATTCATGCCTCTTCTCCAATCTTCTTTTTCAGACTTGGCAGTCAAAAAAACAAAAGGAATACCGTTTGTTTTATCCTTTCTACTCAAAATATTCAGCACACCAAAACCATCTAATTCGGGCATCATCACATCACACAAAATCAAATCTGGCTGTTTTTCTAATGCTTTATGAACGCCAATTTTCCCATTTTCAGCCGTTTCTACATCATAGCCATAAAGCTCCAGAATTTCTTCCAAATTTTCTCTCACTTCTAAATTATCCTCTATTACTAATATTTTTTTCATCGCTATTTTTTATAAAATGATGATTTTACAACGGCAAAACTACCCGAAAAGTCGTTCCTGCTCCTAATGCACTTTCAAAAGTAATTGTTCCATTAAGCAATCCTACATAATGCTTAACAATGTTTAATCCAAGTCCTGTACCTTTAATATTTTCTACATTATGCGCTCTAAAAAAACGTGTAAATAAATGCTTTTGATCCGCTAAAGGAATGCCTATACCTTCGTCTTTAATTTTGATAATCAATTGTTTATCAACGATTTCAGAAGCACAATAAATCGTTTTGTTTTCATCAGAATATTTAATGGCATTAGCTAATAAGTTATGCAAAATATGGCGCAAGAATTTTTTATCTGAATAAATTTCTTGAACTTGATCATTATTCGTAACACTTAAAGATTGTCCTTTTTTTAATAAACCTTTTGTCTCATCTAACACTTCTTGACAAAAATCACTAAAAAGAAACCGCTCTTTTAAAATATCAATATTCCCTTCTTCCAATTTGCTCAACGATAAGAAATCATTTAAAATTGAAGTCAAATATTGGACAGCTTTTTTGATGCGAACTGTATGTTTTTCACGTTTTGGCTGCTGATCCGTTTTTTTATATAATTCAATCAATTCGATAGAAGACAAAATCGTACTCAAAGGCGTTCGAAACTCATGAGATGCCATACTCACAAAGCGACTTTTCAACTCACTCAATTCCTTTTCAGTTTCTAAAGCGGCTTTCAAATCCTCTTCACTTTTTCTCAACGCCATTTCTATTATCTGGCGTTCTTGAATTTCCGTTTCTAATTGTTGGTTAATTTCTAAGAGGCGATTAACAGCCATTCCGAGCTTTTCCGTTCGTTCTTTGACCTTTTCTTCTAAGATTTTGTTAAGCGTAACGATTTTTTCTTGTGCCGTTTTAACATCAGTCAAATCATGAATAATTCCTGTAAAAATTCGGCTATTTTCCAAAGCCACCTCGCCTACTGCCAATCGCATTGGAAAAGTAGAACCATCTTTTTTTTGTCCAGTTACTTCGCGCCCAATTCCTATAATTCGAGGGATTCTAGTATTCAAATATCGTTCTAAATAACCATCATGTTCCTTTCTATAAGGACTCGGCATTAGCATATTGATATTATTTCCGATCACTTCTTTAGGAAAGTACCCAAATAATTTGGCAGCAGAAGGATTCATAGACTCGACTGTTCCATGTATATCAATCGTAATAATTCCGTCTATTGCTGTATCAATAACGCCTTTTAGGCGTAGTGTTGCTTCTGTTGAATTTGATTGCTTCAATTTTTTTTTAATAATTTATGTTGCAAAATAGGCTTTTCTCTTTAGTCGTAATGTGATAAAAGTCATATAAGATAATGACAAAAGTCATAAAAGCCAAAGCAAATTATAACGAATTTAGCATTTAAATGGTTTTGTAGTATTCGGCTTCAAGTTATGCTACATTTAACTATCTAAATATTAACGCAAGTAAAAATGAAAAATGAATACCATTCAAATTCTAGGAGTAAGTGATTATAGCAAGACATTAAACCTAAAAATTAACGCGCATAAAGCCTTAAATAATTTAGGCTTGCGAGCCAATTGGGAAGAAATAACAGATATTGAAACGCTGTTAGACTTCCATCTTGCTGGAATTCCTGCTCTTGCCATTGATGGTAAAATTATTTATCAAAAAGACCTCCCTAGTGTCAAAAACCTAGAACTATTATTCCATTTATTCTCTACCGAAAAAAGTGAATTAGGACAAATTAATCACATTTTAATTCCAACTGATTTTTCAACAATTTCGCGTGAAGCTTATGAATACGCGCATTGTTTAGCAGCTCATTTTTCCGCCGACCTTGAATTACTCAATGTTCATTTTCCAAATGCACTTGAAGCTACGCCTTTTTACCTAAATTATGCTGCAACAGACATTCAATTAAAAAAAGAATCATTGATAGCTTTTGCGAAAGCAACTCCCTTACCTCCGAGTTGTTGCGACGAACATCGAGTAGAAATTCAAGAACATTTTAGTGTTGCTTGTGGTTTGCCTGAAGATGTTATTGTAAAAAAATCTCAAAACGAGGATGTCGATTTGATTGTAATGAGTACAACAGGCGAAAATGGTTGGTATCAAAAATGGCTAGGCAGTATTTCAAGGCATACTGCGATGAATGCTAAATGCCCTGTTTTATTGATTCCCAAAGGAATAACTTATCGTTGTCCGCGTCATATTTTGTATGCGACAAATTACCACCCTAATGAATTTCAAGCATTAGAGCAGTTAATTATTTTTGCAAAATATTTTAAATCCCAAATTCACATCATCCATGTTGCGGAATCAGAAACAGATAAAATAGAACCTGAAAAAAGTATCGCAAGCCAGCCTTTCCGCAATGGTTTGCCCAATCTTTATTATAAAATTTCAACTATTGTAGACAAAAATATTTCTACTGGACTAAATCGTTATGTAGCAGAAAATAATATTGATTTGATTGCAATGCCAACGATTAACCGCCCTTTTTTTAATCAACTTTTTCATAAAAGTACAACTAAGGATATGGCAATTCAAACAAAAATACCTTTACTAGTTTTACATATTTGATAGGAAGAGTTTCGTTTTTTTCGACTCTCTTCCTTCAATTTTCTCTTTTCGTAGCGCGACTCGCAGGTTTCGCTACGTTAAATTACGCCATATAATTCTCCACCTTTACTAAATAATTTATCAACTTTGGCACTCACAACAGGATCAGTTTCTAAAACTGGCGCGTGATGCGGCTTAATTCGAGCATCAATTACCATCGAAGAACAACCCCAATGTTTATGTCGTGTCTCGCTATTTAAACCATAAATATCATGGGAAGGATTAGAGCGCGTGAACGTCACCCATACAAAATTATTGATCGTCGCAGCAGTAAATTCACTATCATCAGCCATGACAATCATCGGAATCTGATCCATTCCTCTGACTTGTTCCAATGTAATACAAAGATCATGGGCTTTGACTTCCGCCAATTGATCGTGTTTCGGTGCTTCCACAATCAAAACGCCTGGGAGCGCAAATATCGGTTTAGAAAAACCTTCTGGCAATCTAAAATCTGCTGGCAAAGTTGTTGCTAAATCTCGAATTTTATCGCCACAACAAGCAACAACTACTTTAGAACCTTCATTCCAACCTGACCCCGAATAATCCAAAGTATCAATCGTCGTTTTAGTTTGAAAATGCAAATCCCGTGTTAAATCTACTCGTTCGAGGAAGTGTTTGAAATAATTTGGAATATCATGGGCATTGACTTTCGGATTGTCTTCTTTCGCAGAAATGAATAAATACTTTGCTAAAGAAGTCTGACCGCTTCCCAAAATTCGATTGGCAATCGTTAAAATTTCTTCGGGCTTGCGTTCTCGAAATGGCATATAACGCTCACTTCCAATCGCCAATAAAAGCGGATGAACACCCGCAGCATCGACAGCATTAATTTCTTTTAGCCCTGGAAACTCCTGTGGTGCGAGTTCTTTTACAATTTCGTGGATCAAATAACCGAAGCTCGAATCTTCCGCAGGCGGACGACCGACTACCGTAAATTGCCAAATCGCATTTTTTCTATGATACACTTTGTCGACCTTCATCACAGGAAAATCATGTTCCAAACTATAATATCCCAAGTGATCGCCAAAAGGACCTTCTGGCAATTTTCGATTTTTCTCGATTGTTCCCGTAATCACAAAATCAGCATCAGCCGAAATGGTAAAACCATTTTTTTTGTGATACCTAAATCGTCTACCAGCCAACATTCCTGCAAAAGTCAATTCCGTTAACCCCTCAGGTAATGGCATGATTGCCGAAAAAGCATGAGAAGGAGGACCGCCCACAAAAACAGATGCTTTGAATGGTTTATCAAGCTTATTATATTTTGTATGATGAACGCCTATACCGCGATGAAGTTGATAATGCAAACCAATTTCCTCATTCATTTTATACTCATTACCAGATAATTGAATGCGGTACATGCCCAAGTTAGAGTTCATAATACTTGAATTCTCAGGATCTTCTGTAAAGACCTGTGGCAAAGTAACAAAAGCACCTCCATCCATTGGCCATGACTTAATCAAAGGTAATTGATCAATGGTTGTTTCTTCGTAAGTAGCTGGAGAAGAGAATAAAAAATTGGTTGGTAAGCCATTGACTGCTGTGAATAATGCTCGAAAATAACGGCTTGGATTTTTGAGTAAACGAGTTGGATCTGCTTTCAACTCTACGACTTTTTGCACTTGTTCGAGCGTTTTTCTAAAGATAAAGCGCGTGCGATCAAATGTCCCATAAATATTAGAAACCGCTCTAAACGGACTTCCTTTTACATTTTCATATAAAATGGCTGGACCTTTAGCATCAAAAATTCTTCTATGAATTTCTGCCATTTCTAAATTAGGGTCAACTTCGGTCTTTATACGAATTAAATGTCCGTGTTTTTCCAAATCACGCACACAATGCTCCATGCTTCTATACATCTCTTCATCGTAGTGAAACGAACTAATTAAGTCGAGAATGAAAAAAAATCATCAAAGTACTTAGCCCGTTTTGATTGCTAAATTAAACTCATTATCTAAACACTACAAAGCTATAATAAGTTGATTTATTTTCCAATTCTTCTTTAATTAAGGATTTTCAGAGTTTTTTTATACTACTTTGTTTCATCATTTTTTAATAATATTAATGCGATGAAACTATATTGAAAAGCCGAATTTCCTAATTGGTAGGAAATTCGGCTTTTGATAATGATAAAAATTAAGGCTTATTCGTCCACAACTGACATAGGCATATTCGCATCATAATTACCTTTAATAATTGGTGTTTGGCGTTCGCCAGTATAAGATTGGACATTAATAAAAATATAACGATAGAGTTCAGCAATTTTGACAACACCGCTTTTATCAAAATCAGCTTCTCCTTTTAATCCTCGAATTAAGAAATGGCTAAAAATTCCCTGACGCAAACCACTAGATTCTAATGATTGCTCTTCGGCTTTTGATGATAATAAAAGTACAGTACTCGTTTCGACTGCATCGAAAGCTTCATAATATTGGTCAATCAAGCTTTTACTACTTGCAGTACTTCGAGCAGCAAAATCACCCAAACTACCAGAATGACAAGCATCTGCAATACAAACTTTAAATTTAGCTTGACTACTTTCCATGATTCTACGCACATCATCGTGTGAAATTTGATTATTAAAACCATCAAAATCATAAGGAATAAATGAGCCTTTCAAACCATGACCAGAAAAATAAAACAAAACCATATCGTTGCTATCAGCTTTTGAAAAAACATCGTGCATCGCTTTTAGAATATTCTTCTTTTTGGCTTCCTCGTCTATCAAAATAGCAATTTGCTTTTCGCGTAATGCACCGCCTTCTGGACTTCTCAAAAACATAGCCACTCGATAAGCATCATCATCTGTGTAATACAACGTTTTCATATGATTGTATTGCGCTACACCAACAACTACCGCCCAAACTGTTATCTCTGGATCAAAAGCTGCTTTCTTAGTAATTGCTTTTGAAAGACTATCAACCATTAGATCGTGTGCTTCTTCTAAGCTTCCATGTTTCCAAATTCCACCAACTACTTTTCCATCCGCAAAATACATGGTTCCTTCTCCATGAAAAGTGCTTTTATACCAATTTCCTACATATTTATCTCCATTGACATAACTACAAGTACCTTCACCATGAAAACCACCTTCTTCAAAACCACCAAAATATTGACTACCATCAGCAGTTACATAAGAACCTTCTCCATTAAAACAATCTCCTGCAATACAACCGACTTTACCACCTGTATCTCCAATATACTCTCCAAAATGCCAAATACCAGCCATTTCTTTACCAGTGACTAGAAATTTTGTTCCATTTCCATGAATATAATTATTTTTCCAATCGCCTTCATATCGTTCACCATTAGCAAACCAAACCTTTCCAGCTCCATTTTTTCTACCATTTTGAAAATTCCCTTGATATTTACTTCCATCATCATATATGAAAGTACCTTGTCCATCAGTGCAGTTTCCTGCAATACAACCTTTTTGTGGTTTTTCCGTTTCGACAGGTTTATCTTCTTCTTGGAAACGTCCTTTTTTCCATTCTCCTTTTTGAACTCGTCCATCAGGATAAGTCATAATACCTTTTCCTTCTTGATAACGATTGACCCATTCACCAGAATATCTCCGTCCATCTGAATAGTATAACGTACCAATACCATTCATTGAACCTTTTGTAAATTCTCCAACATATCTAGCTCCACTATTATAAAGGTAAGTTCCTAAACCATTAGAACAATTTCCTGAAATGCACTGAGCAACACTCCATTGAGTTATAAATAGACCTATCCCTAACAACAAAATCTTTTTCATAGTAGTACGTTTTATTATATTTGTTTAGATTAGAAAGTAGAATGTACATTTACGCCATATATTTAGATACTTTTAATTTTTAAGTCAATAGAAAACAACCTACATATCAAATTCTTGATTGTTTTTATCTATTTATAATATAAAGAAGTAAAAGGTAAACGCTGTTAAGACGAGAGAAATTATAAAAGTAATAAGGAGGAAGGAGGGTAATACGTGAAAAGGTCATTTCAACGAGTGAAATGACCTTTTCATTAATTTAGAATGCTTAATAAAAATTAGAATTATTGATCTAATGCTCTAGCACGAACAGTCGAAGAATAATTAATTCTTAACTGACCAGATTTACGTAATTCTGTTTTTACATCCGTTACCAAACCCATAGTGATTTCTTGATCTACACGAAGAGATGCAGTAATTAAGCCTTTATCAGCTTCATTACGAGCAGCGCGTTCGCTCTCAATGTATACAGGAATATCATCTACTGTTGATAATTGATCATTCAATTGTAGGCGTGGTGCAGTACCATAAACCGCCTGATATTTAAGAGTAGGCTTTCCTACGTATAGGTAGCTCACTAATGACTTGCGCTCTAACTTCTCTAGTTCAGTTCCACTCGGTACTTTTACCGCGACCTTGAGTTCAGCCTCTTTCATGACCGTAACGACCATAAAGAAGAAGAGAAGCATAAAGATAATATCAGGCAAAGATGCTGTCGATATCTCTGGCTTAGAAGCACCTCTTTTTTTCTTAAATTTTGACATAATCGATAAACTTTAAGCCATTAAATAATTTATTCTTTCCCAAATCCAGTTGGTTCAGCTTCAGAAATAACAAGTGGAATATCCGCTTGTATTTCTTTCTTCTGCTCGCCATCTAAGTCCTTATAGTCAAATCCGAATTTAGCTTGAGCAGCTTCATTCCACAATTCGTTATAAGCTGCTTTTAATTCATTATAAACAGTGATATAAGTACCATACTCCGTACCACGGTCATTTTGTAATGAAATAATTGCACGTTTAGGGCTTTCAGACATTTCAGCATCAACACCTCTATTATTAATAAAGCGTTTAGCGTTTTCCTTCAATGTGGCTACACGTTGAAGTTCCCCACGAACCAACAATTGGTTTTGCGCATTTACAACCACCCTGTAGACATTACGCTTTTTCAGTTTCAACTGATCAGGCTCTTCTTCAGAGTAAGGTGGTAACTTTACAGCAATACCTTTATCTACATCAATAGTTGTAGTGACGAGAAAGAAGATAAGTAGTAAGAAAGCAATATCTGCCATTGAACTTGCGTTCACAGATGGTTTTTCTCTATCTCTTGCCATTATTATTGATGTTTAAATTATTTGAATAAATTGATTACTTCAGTTACTGCGATACTACCTACGGTAGCGAACAACGCAAATATTGCGGTAGTAATACCACCAGAAATAATCTTACTATCACCATCACTGACTTCAAAGATTTTAGCTACTTTTTTAACTGAATAGCTATCCGCATCAACTCCATAAGAACTAAATACGACAAAAAACACTACTGCTAATACAATAATAGGAATAAGTGTTTTAAGTGACTTCAAAGAGAAGTTAGTAGCGAAATACCATAGAGAAAGCAAAACTGCTGCTGCAACAGCTAACCCTAAGAAGACATAAGTTACATAGAAACCAACATCGAAAGAAGTAACTCCATCAAGGGTAGTTTCTAATTCTGTGATACCCATAGGTTTTCCTGAAGAATCTTTAAGGAAGTCAGGACCTAAACCTTCTGGTACACTCGAACTAGCAATAGCCAAAAATGCAACAGAGAGAATACCTCCTATCACAGCAGCTACGGTTAGCCCGTTTTTACTTAGAAATTTATACATTTTGACAGATTAAATTATTTAACAATATTGTTTTCTACTAAAGTATCAACTAATCCGATAGAAGCATCTTCCATTCTGTTAACGATACCATCAATTTTAGAAACGATATAGTTATAAGCAATTTGAAGAATAATCGCAACGATCAAACCAAATACAGTTGTTAATAAAGCCACTTTAATACCATCAGCAACAATTGCAGGAGAAATATCACCTACAGATGCGATTTTATCAAATGCCTGAATCATACCGATTACTGTACCCATGAAACCAAGCATCGGAGCAATAGAGATAAATAATGAAATCCAAACTAAACCTCTTTCCAAAAGTCCCATCTGAACAGCACCGTAAGAAACTACAGCTTTTTCAACGCTTTCAACGCCTTTGTCTGCATTTTTTAAACCTTCATGTAAAATAGAAGCAGTAGGTCCTTGAGTTGACTTACATACATCCATAGCACCTTGTAGGTCGCCATCTTTCAATTTGTCATCAATTTTAGATAATAATTTATCGGTATTAACTGTTGCGATATTCAAAGTAATGATACGCTCAATACAGAAAGCTAAACCTAAAATTAAACAAACTAATACTAGAGCCATGAAACTCCATCCACCTTCAATGAAATACTTTTTCAATAATTGGTGTCCGAAAGCTAACTCTTCTCCTTCACCTTCATCTGTGGCTGCTGCAGGTTCTTCTGCTGGTGCATCTTCAACTTGTGAAGTGTCTGCTGGTTCTGCGTCTTGTGCGAATACAGTATTAGTATTAACAAATACAGCGAACCCTAAAATGAAAATGAGCGCAAGTAATTTTCTCATAATTAAAAGGATTTTCGAATTGTTTTAACTTTTCAATTTTTATGATCAAATAAATAATTTCCTTAGTTAGTCTGTGTTTCTAGAGTTATCATTTTTTTCTCGCTATAAAGTTACTTAATATTTCAAAAAATACTCATTTTTTGGCAAAAAATGTTAATTTTTTGTTAATACATGAGTACAAAATATAATATAAGAACTCTTTATAGTTAAGAAAATAATGTGCGGAGAGAGTGGGATTCGAACCCACGATACCCTTTTGAGGTATACACACTTTCCAGGCGTGCGCCTTCGACCACTCGGCCACCTCTCCTTTCTTTCTTGTCTAAAAAACATGTTTTCTTAGACTTTTTCCTCTGTCGTTCACAGCACCGCACAAAAATTGTAATAAATACTTATAAATCAAAATTTTTTGTGGTAATGATGCGTACTATGTTCGTCTTTATCCCTTTTAATGCCAAAAAACACATAAAAAAGTCTGTTTTAGTTATTTTTTGACATTAAAAACTGTCACATTATTAATATTTTAAATATGAAAACCAAAAACTTTATTGGCATTTATAGTTGTTTGTTTAGCAACCTCTTTTAGCGAAATTCCTTTGACAGTAGCTAATTTTTCGGCAATGTACAGTGTATAAGCACTCTCATTTCGTTTTCCTCTTTTGGGTTTTGGTGATAAATAAGGCGCATCCGTTTCTAAAACGATATAATCCATCGGTATGTCCCCTGCTATTTTATCTAATCCACCATTTTTAAATGTCAAAACACCTCCAAATCCCATATAAAAACCTGTATTCATAATTCGTTTTGCTTGTTCCAATGTACCTGTAAAGCAATGAAAAATCCCATTCAAACGATCATCTTTTTCTTCTTCTACTATTTCTATGATGATATCTAATGCATCTCTGGCGTGTATGATGATAGGAATATTTAATTTTTTTGCCCATTTTATTTGAATACGGAAAGCATCTTTTTGCTCTTCAAAGAAAGTCTTGTCCCAATATAAATCAATACCAATTTCACCAATAGCAACAAATGGACGTTTTTCTAACCACTTTTCTACTATTGCTAATTCCTCTTTATAGTTTGCTTTAACTGAGCAAGGATGCAGCCCCATCATTGGAAAACATCGATTTGGATATTGCTCTTCTAGTTTCAACATTCCATCAATAGAAGCACTATCTATATTCGGCAAATAAAATCGCTCAACACCACTGGCAATTGCTCGCTCTATCATCTCGGTTCTATCCGCATCAAATTGTTCGGCATACAAATGTGTATGCGTATCTATTATAGTCATTCAATTGTTGTTTATTAATTTTTAGGTGTCGGGGGCGAGGTGTCAGGTGTCAGTCTAATCATGTTAAAAATGCTGACACCTGACACCTGACACCTGACACCTTTCGCTATAAATGGTTAAAAAAATCATAAAATGCAAATATAAACAATCATTAAAACATGACCTATATATATTTAAACGTCTAAAAGGCAAATTAAAGTAAATTTAATTATTAAAATTATGTGAATGGATGTACTATTTGTGTGATTATGCGTTTTTAGTATATCAAATGATTTATGATTTTAATCATCAAGTATCAACATCATAATTAAAGCTGTCAAAATGAAACAATATTTTATTACCCTATTAGGGATCTTAGGTTTATCCCTCTATACTAATGGACAAACCTTGCATACACCAGACGAAATCACTAAGATTATAAAGAAATCCATTACCTATTATGATTTTCAAAAAGATAAAAACGTAGCACAAGGAAAGATGCTTGATATCTTAGCTAATGATTATTATTTTCAAATAAGTGATGAGAAAGAAGATCAAGAATTGGATCAATATAGTTTAGAGGCAGATCCAAAATTATATTCTAAATACCTGAAGGCACACAAGTATCAAACAGCGACTAAATATAAAAAAGCCCGTAAAACATATAATAAGTTATTAAAAACGCTTCCTAATCATGCAGGCTTTATGACACAAATTGGTTGGACTTATTTTTATGAAAATAATAATACAGAAGCAGTAAAGTGGGCTAATAAAGCATTAAGAACTAATCATATACATTATCCAGCTTATGTGTTATTGACCAATATTTATTTGAAAAGTCAAAAGATAGATGAGGCTATGGCAACAGTCACTAAAGCTCATTTATTGAATAGGAACGATAGGAAGATTATCTTATTGCTAAAAAAAGTTTATGTCCAAAAACGATTAATTTATGACGATAGTTGGGCATTTGTCAAAGAATACGAGATGACCAAAAAATCTGATAATAAAATAGATATCCGATACAACGGTGAACCTTGGAGAGCTTATGCTGCTTGTCAAGCAATGTGGGAATATGAGCCTTATTATAAACAAAAAATGGTTATTGTAAATGAGGATGAAGAAGGTCTTCGGTATCACGAGGCTTTATTAAATATGGCGATTGCATATGAAAATTGGGGAGACTTAAAACATAAGAAAAAGTTCAATATGGGAAAAGCACTCCAAAAAGCAGTAAAAGAACAAATGATACAAGAGTTTATTCTATATGAAATAAAATTGGCAGAGAATCCCAAATTGGGATTTTATTTTTCAGAAGATGAAATTAACACCTTAGCTAAATATATTTTAACCGTTAAATCTTTAAAGATTCCTGAGAATAAACAAATTGGAAAGGAACATTAAATACCATAAAAACAGTTGATGAGAATTGTTGATAAGAGCCTAAAATCCCCGTCACGATGTTTTAATGTACAAAATAAATATGATTTATTGATTATGAAATAGTTATATATTTTTATTTAAAAACTTAGTTTCGAAATTCATCTCCTCAATTATTAGAGAATAATGCCTAATTATAAAGTCATTCAGCGTAATATACCTATTTGAATGACTTTATAATTAGGCATTTTTACAAGACAAATTCGCTCAAAAAGTGTCACTAAAAGCCTGATTTTTGAAAAAAATAATCCAAAAAAAATAAAAGTGGTACAATAATTTCCACTTAGTAAGTAATTCCTGAACACTTTTGTCATTTTTATTTAAAAATCTAAGAAACCTTTTGATATTGAATTATCAAAAATAAAATATGTTGTATATTGGAAACCTTCCAAACTACAATTTGTATAAAACAAGATTTAAATAAGACTAACTAACTATATTAATATTAACTAACTCATAATAGAGGAAAAAATGTTCTTTTTGACCTTTATTAGCGTCTAGAGTTTAAACTCTATTCACGCCGTTTTATACAATGCACTAACATGAGAATTATAGCAATACTATTACTAACAAACTTATCTATTATCTCACTTTGGTCTCAGCATTATTATCCTCTGGAATCAAAAGGTAAATTACCTAAGGATTTTGTGATTTCCCCAATTCAAAAATACAAAAATCTTACTAGTAATATTTCCGACTTAGCGCGGAAAAGAGGACGAGTGACTGAAGAACGTTTTTATTTAAAATCGAGTTTTGTTATTGATGATTTACTAAAAAGCGGAAAGGTGCTTTTTAATGATCCTGTGACAAAATATATCAATGAAGTTGCGGATCAACTTCTAGCTCACGATCTGCCTTTAAGAAATAAAATTCGATTTTATGCGGTACGATCTGCTAGTGTAAATGCCTTTGCTACGCATGAGGGGATCATTTTTGTAAACCTTGGTCTTTTGGCTCGCCTTGACAATGAAGCTCAATTAGCTTTCATTTTAGCCCACGAAATCACTCATTTTAAAGAAAAACATGCCCTCAATCTTTTTGCGAACTCAGAACGACACGCTCATAATAAAGGTGGTTTTTTAAGAGATAAACACTTAGAAAAAGAATTATTATCTAAGCAACAATTTTCTCAAGAATTGGAATTAGATGCAGATCGAAAGGGGTTTGTACTATTTGAAAAATCAAATTATAGCACGAAGGATTTAGGGAGTTTATTTCACGCTTTAGCCTTGACGCATCAGCCTTATGGTAATGCTCCTTTCTCTAAGGCTTTTTTTGAAACAGAGTTTTTAAAATTCCCCAATCGTTTTTTTCTTGAGGAAGTTAGTCCATATTCAGCAACAATAGAAACCAGTAATAAAAATAGCTCTCACCCAGATATTATCCAAAGGCAAGAAAAACTGAATAGTTATATTGAAAAAGAAGATTTGAACAAGAAAAACTTCTTAGTGGCAGCTCCGCTTTTTTATAAATTAAGAGAAAAAACACGCTACGAATTATCCTATCTTTATTTGAATGAAGGCAATTATTACAATGCAATTTTTAATGCTTATATGATCTTGAATGAAGGAAAAGAAAGCCTTTATTTAAGAAAATGTGTGGCAAAAGCGCTTCAAAGTTTTGTCTATTTTAGAAATTCAAAACATACTAATAAAGTCGAAATTCATCACAACTATGTGGCAGGAAATGTCCAGCAACTACATTATTTTATTAATAGTCTTAAAAATGATGAATTAAACGTATTAGCATTAGGGTACGCTTGGAAATTGTATAAAAATAATATGGAGGATGTGGAATTAAAAGGGATTGTTCAAGGGCTTTTTCAGCAAATGGTCTATTTTCATTTTGATAAATTAGAAGTATTTTATCAAAATGCACCTAACTTTGACAACTCGGTAATTTCGGCTAATTTGAAGCCTTCAAATAATAAACTTTGGGAAAAAGAATTTATTAAATATGCTTTTGTAGATTATCTAAAAGATCCTGAATTTATTAATTTCTTTAAAAAATCGAAACGCCAAAAATTTGTAAAAAAGCGGGAAGAAGCGTTTGCAGAGACGAAACGAGGACAATCAATCAAACGATATGAATCTAAAAAACGTTTGGAAAATGGTTATGCTTTAGGAATTAATAAGATTGTTTTAGTTAATCCTCATTACATTAAATATGATTCTCGCAAGGTTAATAATCAAAAATTATTTGTCGAATCTGAAAGCGCGAGGCAGAGTTTTCGTAAAAAACTATGGAAAAATGCTCAAATAGCTGAATTACAAGCCTCTATTTTAGACGTAAAAAATCTTAGAACGCAAGACGCTCAGAAATATAATGATATTTCAATCTTGAATGAATGGTTCGACCAACAATTGGATTTTGATTATTTCGATATGCAAAGTTTTAATCAAGATCGTGTCAATAAAATTGCAAAAAAATATGGCACGGATTATTTTGTATGGATGGGCGTAGTTAATAAAAGAGAGAACAAAAATTTATTGAATAGCTTGACTGAATTTTACACGCCTTACAATGGATTATACAACTTATTAACGCCTAAATATGAATCTCTTTTCTTTGCTGTTGTCTACGATGTTAGAAATTATGATCTAAAAATGGTTAAGATGGAAATGATTAAGCAAAAAGATCATGACAGTATTATTAATGCTCATATTTATGATACCTTTATTCAAATCAAACAAAAAAAGGATTAAAACTTAAATAATAATAACAATGAATGATATATTATATTTAATTCATAATTATTATTTTACATATTCAATAAATATTGATATAATTATATTTTATGTTGTCACACTTTTAACAATTATATTTTTATTTTTGGAAAAAAAATCTTGCATCTTCGCACTATCTAATAAAAACTAGTACAAAAGCTGATTATTTCGTTTTATCAGAATGGAAAAATCACTTTACCCATCTCAAAATAAGTATGAAAACTATTTTTACTGTATGATTTTTTCATATAGGAGCTTTCTGTGTCATTTTGTACCTTTTGATAAAGCACATTACACACACTAACAAAAAAAGAGGAAGCTCTTCAAGAAATGAAACAGATTCTATTAACAACTCTATTAATGATCACTTGTTCGATGGTCATGTATGCTCAACGTGTTCCAGGGTATCAGGGGAAAAGAACGTATTTAGAATATAATTTTTTGTCATCACCAGTGATATTAGGTGTTACAAAGCGAGGCAATAAATTAGGAATTGGAGACAAGCGAAGTTTAGCCGCTTGGAGTTTTCGGAATAAAGTGAATATGAATTATGTCACTAAAAGAAATTCAGAAATTGGAGGAAGTTTTAGTTTTGGTCGAACAGGGGTTTTGGATACGAATGAATCTCTGGGCGAATTACGATTTACTTCCGTTGGATTACATCAAAATCGTTATTTTGTAAAATCGACGGGCGCGTTAGCTCCGTTAGGGCGATATTTTAGGATGGAAGCACAATATGTTCAATCAGCAGCTTTCTTTTTGAATGAACCTAGAATTGATTTTCATTTTGCTTATGCTGGCGCAGGGTTAGGCACAAGAATGGTGTTTAGAAATTTTGTGACAGTGAATTTGTCTTTTCAATCTGGCTTTATTATCCCATTAAAATTTAGCAATTCAGATGCACACTTTGAACACCGAAATACCGTTAGAAAAAGATTACAATCCTTTTATTTATACGAAACCAATATTGGTATTGGTTTATTATTATTTTAAGATTTAAAATAATAATGGTTCATTGACAATTTTTGCCAGAATGAATATTTTTTAAATCCAGCGGTGGCTTGCCCGTTGTTTTTCAAAGAATTAGATTAATGGAGCAAGCCCACATTAGAATAAATGGCAAAAATTGTCAATCAACCATAAAAAGGATCGGATCTCTTGAAGAGATCCGACCCTTAACTAGAGGCACAAAAGCATAAAAATTCACTATTTTCCATTATAAATATACAATCGAGCTATTATGCAAAGTAATCACATTCAGCTTAAGTTTTCGAAAGGCTTGATCTTTCTCTCTCTCTATGGCGCAAAAAAGTTGAAATCCATTATTGAAGAATGGGTTTATTGAGCCAATAATTTATGTTTTGAGTTGTTGAATCAGAAACGGTTCAACAACTTTTTTTTATGCTTTTTTATAGATCAAAACGATGTAAATCGTATAGTTCTATTGTTTTGATGAGTTGCTTCGCATAGCTTTTATTATTAGAATATCTCGCTTTTTCCAATCCTTTTGCCCAAGCTTTGTAATCCGTTTTGCTGATTGACTTCAATTTTTTGAATGTTCCTGTTGTAATATATTGACTGTGATTTCGGAAACTACTCCACGGACTTTCATATTTTCTATAACAAATCTTCTCTTTAGATTGTAGTTTTTTCCCTGTCCATTTTTTACAATTTAAATGAAAATGATTGTTGCCTAGGCGAGCAGGTTCGCTTGTCCCAGCTAAACTATTCAACATCGCCTGCCCTAAAATGATCGAGGCAGGAATATTGAACTTGTTCATCTCATCTATTGCTACACGAGAAAAACGACGAATATATGCTTGATGTACTGCCCTTTTTATTTTTTTAAGGCGCTTTAACGCTTGTTCATTTGTGCTGTGGGTGGACGGTAATAAACTACTCGTTGAAGGAGATTCTGATTGATCAGCTTGTTGTTCCGTGATCTTACTTTCTTTTGCATTGGGCTTGGGAATACTTGGAATAGTAGGGGAAATAGGCTGTTCCTCTTCGGGAAAATGACTTGGCGCACTCAAGTTCAGGTTAAATGAAAAATCTTTTTGCAGGATTAGAAAAGCTACAATAGCTAATAGTAACATTCTCGTTCTTGGCTTTTTGAAGAAGCCTTTCCCTTGTTTTTGATCTGTCATATTTTTAAAAATTAAATCAACTATTGTTTTATTTCAAAATAATTTCAATCAAATATAAAACAAATTGTTTTAAATGTCAATTTTTAATTTATGTTTTTTTACATATGAAATACCAACAAACAAAAAAGGTAAGCCATTCAAAATGACTTACCTTCTATATTTATTTAATCTTAAAAATAATGATGATAATTAATTATCCCATTTCTGCAACGACCTCTTTTACTTGAGGTACCATGCGTTTCAACATTCCTTCAATACCTGACTTTAATGTCACAGTAGAAGAAGGACAACCGCTGCAAGATCCTTGAAGGACAACAGTAACAGTTCCTTGATTAAATGCTTTGAATTCGATATTTCCGCCATCCATTTCAACAGCAGGTTTCACGTAAGTATCAATCAATTCTTTGATCTGTCCTACGATTTCAGCGTCTTCGCCCTCATAACTGACGGCCTCTTCTTTTTCGATTTCTGCTTTAGCCGCTTCAAAACCATCTTTGACGATTTCTTTGCCATCCTCAACATATGTTTTCACGAATTGCTTCAAATTCAACATAATATCTTCCCAAGCGTAGTTGAATTCTTTAGTGACTGTTACAAAATTGTTGGTAATATAAACACCTTTCACAAAAGGTAATTCAAATAATGATGCTGCTAAAGGAGACCATTCTACTGCCAATTCCTCTTCTCTAAAATCTGCTGTACCACCAGAATACAACATACGATTAGTGACAAACTTCAATGATTCTGGATTGGGAGTTTGCTCTGTATAAATTAAAACTGGACTTTTAGTTGCTGTTTCCATGATTTATTGTCTATTTTATAAAAAAGATAGATGTTTTTCGCCAACATCCTCTATTTTTTTGATTCTAAATGAATATAAATACAAACCTATACTTTATTTAAAAAATTGATAATCAAATATTTATACTCTATTTTGCTATTCCTTTATTTTTAATAGAAATGGAATAGGTGCAAAATTAATGTTTAAACTGTTACTTTAACAAAAAAAATCCAAGATTGGTTGACTTTAACGTAAAAGTTGTTCATTTTTTTAATCACATTCTAAATTTTATTGACTTTTTCTACTGTGATTTCCGAACCTTCTGCGAGCATGACCGAAGTCGGTTTTTGTTGATTTAGAAAACTAAATCGCTCGCCATATACTTTTCCATAATCCAAGTCTAGCTCATATTTTTGAACAGGATAAGCCCGCCATGACGGATGTGTCACTTCGTATTCAAAGGTTTTTTTATCATTAATTTTGGTGTAGCCCCAATAATGCTCCGTTATAAATTCTTCCTCACTTCCTTTTTCGATATATTCACTTTCCAAACTCGCTTGAACACCTACTTTTTGCCAAACGCCTTTGCATTTCCATTCATAAGAAACGGATCTACTCTTTTCGTTTTCTGACCAACTATGACGCATCGGCATCGTTTGATAATGTTCTTTATATAATGTATTCGCAACAATTGTGATCGCATGGCGTGGCACAATTTCTTTAATAAAAACAACGCCTCGTTTTGACTCGCCGCTTTTTGTGCGATGCTTGACATAAAATCGCAAATTCACTTCCTCAAAGTTAATATGAAAAGGAATTTTCAAACCAAGCATTTTTGTATTAACAAACATAAATCCAACTAAACTTACATAACAGCGCCCATTCCAAAGATCTAATTCCGTATGGGCTGGAATATCATTGATTAGTATCATTGGATCAATTTCGTAATTCACTAATATTAATTTTCGCCATTCTGCATTTAGGAAACTCATATGATAAATATTTTATGCTCGTTTTGAGGCAAAGGTGTGCCTTTGCCCTACAATTTATGATTTTTTCGATCATCCAGTTAAATATCTTGAAAGACTTGTATAACTTAGAGGATCTAACTAAGTAACAAATCAAATTTGAAAAAGATGGAGAACGAACGAATTATTGAAAATAAAGAACTCAATATCTGGGAAGCGTTAATTCCTTTATTGGTTTTGATCGGGCTATTAGCATTTAATGTTTTTGTTTTTGGCGATGACGGATTGAGCGGAACTAATCAATTTATATTACTTCTAGGCGGTGCTGTTGCTGCGATTGTTGGTTTTAACAATAATGTCAGTTATGAAAGAATGATGGATGAAATTGGAAGCAATTTTAAATCTACGGCTGGCGCACTCTTGATTTTATTGATGGTTGGCGCATTAGCCGCAGCTTGGCTGATTAGTGGAATCATTCTTGCAATGGTCTATTATGGTTTAAAAATCCTACATCCTTCTATCTTTTTTCCTGCTACGGTTATTATTTGTTCTATCATTTCAATCGCGACGGGAAGTTCTTGGACAACTTCCGCAACAGTCGGTATTGCCTTAGTTGGAATTGGTAATGCGATGGGATTACCCGCAGGAATGACCGCAGGCGCAGTTTTGTCTGGCGCTTATTTTGGTGATAAATTATCTCCGCTTTCAGATACAACGAATTTGGCAGCAGTGATGGCAGGAACGGAATTATTCACCCACATTAAATATATGTTATTCACAACTGTGCCGTCGATTGTGATTGCATTGATTGTTTTTACTATTTTAGGATTGACACAAAACACCTCTGGAGCAGTAGATACAGCTTCTATCATGACTGCAATTGATGGGACTTTCAATATTTCTGGTTGGTTGTTTCTTGTACCAATTGCTGTAATTGTGATGATTATCAAAAAAACAAAACCATTGATTGCACTTTTGGGTGGTACATTATTAGGGGCTGTTTTTGCACTAATTTTTCAGCCCGATATTATCGTAGGTGTCGCAGGGGCGGAACAATTGGATTTTGTTGCTGGCTATAAAGGAACAATGCAAGCTATGACGACAGGAGCAAGTATTGAAACACCAAATGCAGAATTAAATGATTTATTTTCTGCTGGAGGTATGAAAGGAATGTTAGGCACAATTTGGTTGATCTTATGTGCATTAGTTTTTGGTGGAATTATGGATGCAATTGGCGCTTTGGCGCGAATTAGCCGAGCATTATTGAGTATGGCAAAATCAACTTTTGGATTATTTGCAAGTACCGTAGCTAGTTGTTTAGCAGTTAATATTTCAGCTTCTGACCAATATTTAGCAATCGTAGTACCAGGAAAAATGTATGCAAAAGCCTATGAGGAAAAGGGGTTAGCTCCTGAAAACCTCAGTAGAACCTTAGAGGATAGTGGAACAGTGACCTCGGTTTTGATTCCTTGGAATACTTGTGGCGCGTATCAAGCTACAACGTTAGGCGTTTCGGTATTTGATTATGCAATCTATGCTGTGTTTAATTATGTTAGTCCGTTCATGACGTTGATTTTTGCCGCATTTGCAATCAAAATCAAACAGTTAAAAGAACAATAAACTAATATTTTTTAATTATTAATATTTCTAATATTAAAAAACCTTTGATATTTCTAATGTTGAAGGTTTTTTGATTTTAATCTAAAATGAACTTGTGCAATACTGTTTTTTTAGTAAATTTGATTTACATTAAAACTATATATATATGTCCGAAGGAGAATACTCAGAAGAATATTCATATACCAATTGCAAAAATTGCGCAACAGAATTAAGCAAAGACGCAAAATACTGTCAAACTTGTGGTGCAAAAGTGATCAGAGAGCGCCTTACTGCGAAATCCGTCATCAAGGAAATGATCAAGAAGATATTCGTTTGGGATAATAAGTATTTCTTCACCGTCAAAGAATTGATCGTACGTCCTGAGGTTGTTTTCAAAGAATATTTAGGTGGTGTAAGAAAAAAATACCTTCATCCTGTCACTTTTTTAATGGTCGGGGCAGCGATTGCACTCATTCTTTTTAATCGCTATTCTGATGAATATGTCGCGTTATCAAATGGATTTAATGAAAGTGAGTTTAATTGGATTGAAGATGTTTTGCCACATCATAAAAGATATAAAGGTGATTCTATTCAAATTGTAACGGATTCTATTACAGGTGTAGTAGACTCTATTCCAGTAAATATTGATTCTTTAGAACAAATCGCATTTGAAGAATATAAAGTAGAACAACTCGAAGGGAATGAAAAAGCCCAACGAATGATTCTCAAATACTTTAACCTTTTTACTTTATTCATTCTGCCATTTTATGCATTATTGGCGTTTTTGACTTTTCGCAAACCTTATAATTATGGAGAACATTTCGTTATCACTGCTTTTATACAAGGGTTAACTTTCGTTTCGACGACAATTTTCTTTCTATTAAGCGTTTTTGTTCATCCAACTTTTTATATAGCATCAATTTTATTAACGATTTTTTATTACTCTTATTTTTATACCCGATTATATAAACGTTCTTTTGGTTGGGCAGTATTAAGATTTCTAAAATTTATAGGATTTTTACTATTAATAATGTTAGGATTTTTCATTGCAGGAGTTATTTCGGTTATTATTTATAAAGTAGCTGGAGGTTAAATCCCTTTTGTTTTTTAGAAAAAAGAACGCACGCAGAAATGAAAAATCGTGATTAGACAAAAGAGCCATCAAAGCTATTTTTCATTAGACTTTCGATACTCAACCTGACATTTTTTTAGGGGATTTTGCTTGTGTAAAAGAGAAGAATGGGAACGCAGATAATGCCAACTTTTTACGGATACTAAAATGAAAAAAGCCTAATCTTTTTAGAATTAGGCTTTTTTCATTCTTTTTCAAAAAATTAAGCTTCCCTTTTTAGTAATGCTAAAATTTTAGGTAATAATTTAGTTAATTTTCTCAAAGTCGCTTGTTCCTTATGATGCGTTCGGATCGGTTGAGCAGGTGAACCAAAATAAGCCTCCCCTCCAGCTAGAGATTTAGAAACACCAGATTGTGCCGAAATAGATACCTTTTCACCAATAGTCAAACCGTGAGCTACACCAACTTGACCATATAATACGGCATCATCTCCGATTTTGGTTTTTCCAGCAATGCCGACTTGAGCCGCAATTAAGCAGTTTTTACCAATAACAACTCCGTGAGCAATATGGCAATGGTTATCAATTTTTGTTCCTTTTCCGATAATTGTATCGCCCGAAACCCCCTTATCAATTGCGCATAATGCGCCGATTTCAACATTATCTTCAATGATTACTCGACCACAAGAATGCCATTTAGTAAAACCTTCATCTGTACCTTTATAATAAAAAGCATCCGTTCCAATGACTGTTCCTGCATTAATAATAGCATTGTCTCCGATTATTGTATAAGAGTGTAACACAACATTTGAACGGATCAAGCAATTTTTTCCAATCGTCACATGTTCACCAAGAATGACGTTCGGTTCAATGATTGTACCCTCTCCAATTTTAGCTGTTTTACTATTTTCTTTAACATATTCATACGGTTGAAAAAACTCAGTAAGCTTATTATAAGCCGAAAAAGGATTTTCATGGAATAAAAGTGTTTTCCCTTCTGGACAGTCGATTTCTTTATTAATTAAAACAAAACTCGCCTCAGACTTCAATGCTTTTGAAAAATAACGCTCTACATCTACAAAAACCAAATCTCCAACTTCAACTTTATGAATTTCATTAATTCCTGTCACAATGGCATTTTCATCACCAATAACTTTAGCATTAATGAGTGCAGCAATTTCTTTTACAGTAACTTGTTTACCTAGTTTCATCCTTTTGATTAATATATGGAATGACGATTGTTCAACTTAAAATTTAAGCCTTCATTTAAATTAGTATCATCATTCGAAGTTGATAACTTTATTATTAAAAAAATGTTTACTTTAAAAATATTTTCCTTTTGATAAAAGAGAAAAAAAACTATCTATTGTACTACTTTTATGGTTAGAACGATTTGAATTAGGCAAAATTATTAATTTTGTGCATTGATAAAGTACAAGACACGATTATTAAGTAATTTAATTAAAAAATAATATGAAAAATACACCTTTCACTCAAAAACATATTGAATTAGGAGCAAAAATGGTTCCTTTCGCTGGCTACAATATGCCGATCTTATATAAAGGTATTCAAGAAGAGCATCGATGTATCCGTGAAAACGTGGGTGTTTTTGATGTTTCTCATATGGGCGAATTTATTGTGAGAGGAAAACAGGCATTCGATTTAGTACAAAAAATAACATCTAATAATGTCGCAAAATTAGAGATTGGAGGTATTCAATACTCTTGTCTTCCTAATAATGATGGCGGAATTGTGGATGATTTATTGGTTTATCGTTTATCCGAAGAAAAATGTTCGGAAGGAGAGCAAGCCTATATGCTAGTGGTAAATGCATCGAATATTGAGAAAGATTGGAACTGGATGCAATCGCATAATAACTTTGATGTACAAACGATTGACATCTCTGGTCAAACAGCTTTGTTAGCAGTACAAGGACCTAATGCAGCAGCAGCTTTGCAGAGTTTAACTGATCTGGATTTGGCGAATATGAAATATTATACTTTCCAAAAAGGTACATTTGCAGGCATAGAAAATGTCTTAGTTTCTGCGACAGGTTATACTGGTGCTGGCGGTTTTGAAATTTATATCAACAATGAAAATGCTGCAACAGTTTGGGACGCTATTTTTAAGGCTGGAGCAGCTCATGGTATTCAACCTGTGGGTTTGGGCGCTAGAGATACATTGCGTTTGGAGAAAGGATATTGCTTGTATGGTAATGATATTAATGATACAACTTCGCCGCTAGAAGCTGGTTTGGGCTGGATTACTAAAGTAAAAACAGGCGGTGATTTTGTTGGAAAAAAATATTTAGTAGATCAGAAGGCTGCTGGTTTGACACGTCGTTTGGTCGGTTTTGAAATGAAAGGTAGAGGTATTGCACGCCATGATTATAAAATTGTAGATCCAGAAGGTAATGAAATTGGAATAGTGACTTCTGGAACAAAATCTCCTACTTTGGGGAAATCCATCGGAATGGGATATGTTACGAGTGAATTTAAAAAAGCAGGAAGCGAAATTTATATTCAAATTCGTAAAAAAACAGTTCAAGCAGAAGTGGTTAAATTACCATTCTTGGAAAATAACCTGGTTTGTAAATAAAGAATGGTAAAAAGGTAAATATTCTAATGATTAAGGGTATTTGCTTTTTTACCATTTTTTATTCCAACATGATAATAAAACAACTTCGATTTCCAATCAAAACATAAAAACCATTTTCAACCGTTTATATAATTGAATAGATCAATCTAAGTTTCATTATATAATTAATTAGCATGAAATCAGTCCAATTAATTTTTCTAATTATTTCTTGTCATTTTTCTTTTTCCGCTTTCGCTCAAAATTGGCTAGATGGCGCGGAACAAAAATGGGATAACAACCCCAAAGAATGGACAATTTACACCGATAGTTTGGAAGGAGAGTTGAATTTTCGTTGGCAATTATCAAATGGAACGGAAGCCTGGGATTATATAATTGGAGATGATATTAGTGGAAATATAGAGCAAACTTGGGGGAATGATCGAACAGAATGGACGCTCAGAGCAACAAATGGAGAGATTATTACAATGAAAACCGTTTGGCAAAATGACCTCACCGAATGGCGTATTACCGATAATACCGAATCATTTAAGCTCCAACAAAAATGGAATAATGATAAAAATGAATGGTATATTGATGACAAAGAATGGGGCGAAATGCTTTTAGAAACCAATTATCACAATGATTTTCGCGATTGGAAAGTAACCGATGACTTGAAGGATGGACTAAATATTCATTTTAGAATGGCAATTATGTTTGTGGTCTTGACTAATACAATAAGCGGTTTCTAGGATTAAATCAATTTATTTGATATATCACCAAATGTTTTATAACTTTTTTGATAATAAAAAAAAAATACTTCAAGAATACCGTATCTTTAAAGCCTCTATTAACTGATAAAATATGCTTGAAAATTTCTTACGACCAATTTCTATTGATAAAATCATCAACATTAATGATTTAGAACCTTTCCAATTGGGAAAACATCTGAAAATTTATTCGGACTACTTTCCTAATTTATCAGATATAAAAGTCGTGATCATTGGCGTTGGTAAGCAAGAAGCGAATGCTGTTCGACGATGCCTTTATCAGTTATCCAACTATTCCTCCGACCTTAAAATTGCCGATTTAGGTAATTTAGCCAAATCTAATACTGAAGTTTTATTACCTGTTATCAAAGAATTATTGGATGGTCAAATCCTACCAATTATCATAGGAGAAACCCATCACCTGAGTTTGGCTCAATATCAAGCTTATCATTTGCGCGAGCAACTTTGTAATATGGTTATTGTTGATAGAACCATAGATTTTACGTTTAGTAAAACTCGGGCGCGTCGCAATCAATATTTTTTAAACAAAATACTCCAAGCCGAAAAAAGTTATTTATTACATTTAGGATTGGTTGGTTATCAGAGCCATTTTGTAGATCCACGCACGTTAGAACTTTTTGAAGAATACCAATTTGATTATACCCGATTGGGGCATCTCCGAGCTAACTTGGAAGAAGTTGAGCCAATTATCAGAGATGCAGATTTTTTGAGTTTTGATATTTCTGCCATTCGACAATCTGAATCGCCAGGTTCATTATCCCCTTCTCCAAGTGGATTATTTGCAGAGGAAGCTTGCAAATTAGCTCATTATGCTGGGATGAATGACAAATTATCTTCAATAGGCTTCTATGGTTTTGATCAAGAATTAGATATTAATAATCAAACGGCTCATCTTATTGCACAAATGATTTGGTACTTTTTAGATGGATTTTCTAATAGAAAAGAAGATTATCCAATTAATACAGACGGTTTTGTGGAATATGTCGTGGATTTTAAAAGTAGTGATTATCAAATTACCTTTTGGAAATCTACTCGGAGTGACCGCTGGTGGATGCAAATTCCAGTAAAAAACAAAAGTAAAAAATATGATCACCATCGTTTAGTTTCTTGTTCTTATAATGATTATTTGCAGGCTTGTCGCGAAGAGTTATCTGAAAGGTTAGTTAATGCTTTCAGTCGCTTTGCTTAAATAAAAAAGAGCTTTTAAAGCAAGGAAAACAAACATTATTTGCATAGTATATCTCATTGTTAGATTTTTTATTATTAATATTCTTCATTTAGTTATCCTCTAACTATCTCATTATCAATATCACTACTTCTTTTTCTTTATATTAAAAAAAATACATATTATATTTTTTATTAATATAAAATATACCTATATTAGCATACCACTTTAAGAAAAAAACAATACACAAAACTATGCAATTTAATCAAATACATTTGCTACTTAGCAATATCTTAATAGGTATATTAGCGTTTAGTTCATCACTAAATGCACAAGTAATTTCCAATCCGACACGATTACTCTGCCATGAAATAGTTCAAGTTCCAGCGAATTTTGCTCAAATTCAGGAGTTAATAAAAGTAGGTGCAGATATTAATTGTCATTGCGAAACGATTAAAAGAACCCGTTTTTTACGCCAAGACAAGACAATAATTCATTTTTACGCACCTCATATTTCGGAATATCACGTCAAAGCTAATTCAAGTAAAAATACACTTATTGAGCGCGTTTATGTTTCTCCAATGCAAATTGCATTAGCAAGGGAAGATTACGCTCTGATGCGTTTTTTAATCGGTAGCGGTGTTAACTTAAATCATCATTCCTCTGATGGTTTAAAACCTTTAGAATATGCGCTTCATACCCGCAAGCAAAGTTTAGCGAATTTTCTCATGAATATGGGAGCTGATATGAAAAAAGTTAATATAGGTTGTCCAAGAGATGTCAATATGGCTAGGTTTTATGTTAATCGAGGAGCTGACCCAAGAACAATCAGAATTGATTGCGCTCTTTCTAACAAAAAACTCGCTCAACAGTTGATTAATCTCAATCCAGATTTTAAAGGAAAAAATTTATCTGATTATAGCTTTAATGATTTAATTCAGAAGCCTAAGTTATTAGAGTTCTTATTAGTCAATAGTTTTTCGCCTGATGGCATGAATAATAGTATCGAACAAAGAACACTTTTGAGTTTGGCTGCGGAATTAGGTAAATCAGATATCGTTGATATTCTATTAAAACACGATGCAAATATTAATCTTCGAGACGCAGAAGAATTAACACCGCTTTGCCACGCTGTAATGAATAATGAAACGGAAATTGTCAAAAAGCTCATTCAAAATGGTGCAAAAATTAATACGCTAATTGGCGATAAAAATGTTCAAACGCCCTTATCTATGGCACTCAAACAGCGCAACAGTCAATTAGTTGGTGTCCTGTTAGAGAATGGTGCTAACATCAGATTAGGTGATGACGATTTATTAGCGAAAGCCATTGAATATAATGATGAAAACCTTATTCGTCAATTAATCCAATATGGTGAATCTCCTCAGCGTTTGATGAAGTTATACACTTCGGAATATCTTTTTGATCATCCGAAAACGTTTGAATTTGTCATTTCAATGGGAGCGCTTCAATCAATGGATAATAGCGATTATACCATTCAAGCAGTCAAGACAGGTAACAATGATATTGCCGAATTATTAATCAAACATAAAACAGGATTAAGTAAAGCTGACTCGAATGGAAAAACACCACTTCATTATGCTTTTGAGCAAAAAAATTATGCTTTAGCTTATCAATTAATTGAAGCTGGAGCTAATGTCAATGCTCAAATGCAAGGTTTCGAACCATTTTTGCACCGAGCGGTTAATGATAAGAATTTAGTGATGTTACATAAATTAATTCAAAATGGTGCAGATCTAAATAGCCCAAATTCTAATAATATAACGGCTTTACATGTTGCTGTTTTAACTCGAAATTACGAAATGGCAAAAATCTTATTAAAAGCCAATGCAATAATTAATTGTGAGGATTTATTTAAAGCTATCCATTTGGAGCACTATTCTATGGTTAAAATATTAGTTGAAAATGGAGCTGATTTGAATTGCAAAAAACGTGGAAAAACTATTGTACAATATGCTAAAAAAAATAATCTCTCCTACCGAATTTCACAATATCTCAAAGGAGCGATTTAATTCAATTGAGAATTGATAATGGACAATTGATAATGCCTGAGTTGGCGCGATTTTCATTAGACTTGTTCTGCAGCAGCTTAATGGGCTGCGACGGGCAAATTTAGTTAATAAAAATAGAAAAGCCATTTTGAGTAATAAACTACTCAAAATGGCTTTTCTATTTGGTTCTTTGACAATTTTCAAATCGAAAATACATCAATTATCAATTATCAATTATCTAACGTAAGTATTTAAATGATAGTTAACAACTGTTCTTAACACACTTAATCCTAGAACTTGTGCTTCTTTTTCATTGAAACCACGACCTAAATAATGGTTTTCTAATTTGACAAGTGCTTGATAATAAGCAATTTCTAAAGGCGTAACCATTTTTTTGTGTAACGGATCACTGTCAGACCATTTGTTTAATGCACTCCAAAGACGATCGTTCCAAGTCTCAATAACAGATGCTTCATCCGCTGAAATAGTTGGCGCTAAATATAATTGAGCGCGGCGAGAATCATAAGCTAATCTAATATTTTCATCTCCTTTACCCAATGCTGCATGATTGGTATGATCCAAATCTTCCGCGATTGTTTTTAAAACTTTCAATTCTTCCCATTCCATAAAATCACCACAGCCAGAAGCCATTGAGTACAATTTATTGAACATAGAAGCTGCTTCTTTTGGATGATTTTCAAACAACCAACAAGGCAAAGCAGGTGGGTCTTGCATCGCATCTTGCATATAACTCAAATGCTCAATAATCAATAAAATATTATCATAGTGATATTGTTTATTAAAATCCAATCCTGTTGTACCTTTATAAGATCCAGTAACAAATACTTTCTGAATAGCACCATTCATCAATGCATCAATTAATTGTTGCTTGTTTTGTTCCTTCGGATTCGCTTTTCCTGTATAATACATATAAGCTAAATAAACATCAGCCATCGGATGACCTTCGCTTTTCAAACCGCCATAAGCCAAGAAAGGGTTTTCATAAATCATATTCACATAACTTTGAATACCACCTTTAACGCCTTCTTCTTTTTTGTTCTGTGCAATGAGTTTATATTGATTATATCTATCATTTTTTACCTCAAACATTTTCAATGCATCCTCTGTATTTCGACTATAAACGCCATTTACATCACCTGTAAAGTTAGAATTATCTGCCAATAAGGTTTGTAATTGTTTAACCGATTTTCTAGGCTTATCATTAAACTCATCATAAGAAACAGGAATATCTGTTGGTTTGACAATCAAAATATCACCACCTTTATTTCCAATGTAGCTAATATCTTTATCATTAGAAACTTGTGGTTCAGGTTTAATTTCAGGTCGAATCACAGGCTTAACGACAATAGGTTCAATTTTCGGCTTTGAAGCTTTTGAAGTATTAACTGCCATTTCAAAAGGACTTGTCTTATGAATTAATCCTCGATTAATATGCTTGATATATGCTCTTTCATGACCTTTTTCTCTAACCGTTTGCAAATTTAGGTTAGCTGTTTTTAGGTCATTATAAGAACCAATCAAAACTTTAACTTTATCATCTGCCGTTAAATAAACATATACACTTTTGAAAACACGCCATTTTTCCCATTCAATTCGCTCTCCTTTATTATAGGATTGAACCTGAACACCATAAGCCATATTTCCAGCATCGATCTTACGATTAGAAACAAAAGCATCTTTAAAACCTAATGCTTTAACTTCCGCCAAAACCGATTTTGCTAAAGTTGGATTTTCAAATCGACCTAATAATACACGGTGGATTTTTCCAATACTTTCTGTATATAAATAGCCAACTTTCTTTAATTTCTGAAAGTCAGACACTTTTGGACTAGAAAAAGCACCTAATTGAATAACATAAACCGCTTCTGGTTGCTTTTTGAAAGGACTTTCTGGGTTCGCGTAATTCTGAACAGTAATAGTACCAATCAGAAATAATATTAACATTAATTGTCTCATAATTATATTTATTTAGACTCTCTTAATTGTAATAACGAAGTATTTGGTTAGTGATTGTTTTGAATAAGAATTTATAATATATTTAATAAACCTTAACTATTAATAAAATGAATTAACAAAAGGTCTATTATATTTTTTTAGTCTTGTGGTTTTAAACTGGAGTCTTTTAGCATGGTTTTACTTAAAATGCGGTGTTTATTGTTGCTTTGTAATAAGACGGTAAAAATTGTGCCATTGACACTTTTATCAAGAATATTCTTTTTTTAGATAAAAAAAAATGTAATACGTTGTAAATCAACACAATATTACAACTTTATTTATATATTAAATTATACATATGTATAGTTTTGTGACTAAAGGGTTTCGTTTATAGACTTTTCTCCTATTTTAGGAATAATGAGCCTTCTTTTTATAATTATTATTAATCTCCTTTGAATTTTACTTAAACTTAGAAAGACTTTGTAAATTGCTATATTATTTATTGATTACATAATATTGACGAATGTTACCCTAGAATAGATGCATTATGCCAATTTTCTTTACATAATACTAACAAAACAAATCAACAAATATTTTCCTTCTCGCTTCTAGAGCGAATAAAACCTAAGATAAAATCAATTATGCTTAAAATTAAAGTGATATTATTGCTCCTTATTATTGTAGGACTTAACAGTTGCAATCAAAAAGGGGAGCATTCGACTGCCTTAAATTTAATTCCTTATCCTGTAAAAGTAATGGAACAAAGCGGTTCTTTTGAACTTAATGCTTCTACAAAAATCATCGCTACTGGAGATGCTAGTCAATTGGTTGCGAATTACTTACAAGGACTACTTCATGGTGCTACGGCTTTTGACCTACCTATTGAAAATAAAAAAACAAGTAATTCGATTACTTTAGAATTGGTAAAAGGCATGGCAGATGAAGCTTATGAATTGTCTGTGCAGCCTCAAGAAATCATCATAAAAGCTAGTCAATCGGCAGGTTTATTTTATGGTGTCCAAACCCTTCGACAGCTTTTGCCAACCGAAATAGAAAGTTCAAAAGTTGTTAATAATATCACTTGGAAAGTCAGTTGTGTTGAAATCAAGGACGAACCACGCTTCAATTATCGTGGAATGCATTTGGATGTAGCGCGTCATTTTTTTCCAGTAAAGTTTGTCAAAAAGTACATTGATATGCTTGCACTTCACAAAATGAATCGCTTTCATTGGCATTTGACAGAAGATCAAGGCTGGCGAATTGAAATTAAGAAATATCCAAAATTGCAAGAGATTGCAGCTTTTCGCAAAGAAACAATTATTGGTCATAATAATAACCCGCCTGCACGTTTTGATGGAAAACGCTATGGCGGTTTTTATACTCAAGATGAAATCAAGGAAGTCGTCGCATATGCCAAAGCTCGATTCATTACGATCATTCCCGAAATTGAAATGCCAGGTCATGCGATGGCAGCAATCTCAGCTTATCCTGAATTATCTTGTACAGGCGATCCCATAGAAGCCGCAACTAGATGGGGCGTTTTTAAAACTGTTTTTTGTCCAAAAGAGGAAACTTTTGAATTTTTAGAAAATGTTTTACTGGAAGTTTTCGAGCTTTTTCCGAGTGAATATATTCATATTGGAGGAGATGAATGCCCAAAAGATGATTGGAAAGCCAGTGAATTTTGTCAAGATTTGATTAAGAAAGAAGGCTTGAAAGATGAGCATGAATTGCAAAGTTATTTTATTAAAAGAATGGAAAAATTCATTAATTCCCATGATCGACAGATCATCGGCTGGGACGAAATTCTTGAAGGCGGATTAGCTCCAAATGCGACTGTAATGTCATGGCGCGGCATTAACGGCGGTATTGCAGCAGCACGTCAAGGGCATGATGTGATTATGACACCAAATTCTCATGCGTATTTCGATTATTATCAATCTCGATCCAAAAGTGAGCCTTTGGCAATTGGCGGTTTTTTATCATTAGAAAAAGTCTATTCTTATGAACCTATTCCATCGGATAGTTTGACGAAAGATCAGGAAAAACACATTCTTGGTGCTCAGGGCAATTTATGGACAGAATATATTACTACACCAAATGTCGCGGAATATATGGCATTTCCTCGGGCTTTGGCTTTTGCAGAAGTCAATTGGTCGCCAAAATCGGCAAGAGATTATGATAATTTCACTACTCGATTGGGAGCGCATTTTAAGCGATTGGACGCAATGGGCGTGAATTACGCGAAACATATTTTTGATGTAACTGCTAATCTCAGCCGCAATGAAGAAGGCAAATTACAAGTCGATTTGAATAGTAAAAACCAGCAGGGGAAAATTCATTTTACGACCGACGGAGATATTCCAACACCTGACGCACCGATTTATGAAAAACCTATTCTTTTAGGCGAATCAAATAAAGTCTATGCTGCTCTTTTTGAAAATAATAATCCAACGGCTAACTCATTAGGGAATATGTTAAAAGCCGATTTTGTAACACACAAAGCGGCTATTCGTAAGATTACGACCAATTTTCCTGCGAGTAAAAGTTTTGGAAAGGGAGATTCTACTTTATTGGTTAATGGTGTTTTGGGCAATCAATCTCGTTTTAATGATGGGCAATGGTTGGGCTGGCAAGGCAAAAACTTGGAAGCTGTCGTTGATTTAGGTGCGCTTACACCTATTGAATCTATTACTTTACGCTTTTTCAAGAGCGAACATCAATGGATTTATTATCCCAAAAAAGCAACAATTTCTTTTTCACATGATAATGAAACGTTTGTCAAAGTCGGAGAATACAGCAATTTCACTGGGCAAAAAGATAAAGTATTAGATGTGATTTATGATTTAAAAACGAATGTTCAATATATCAAAGTTTCAATAGATCATTATGGGATTATACCAGAAGGACGAAGAGGCGGAGGCGAAAATGCTTGGTTCTTCATGGATGAAATTGTAGTGCAATAAGCGTTTAATCTAATTTGATCGTTTTCTAAGTATTAGAAAGATTAATACTTAGAAAACGATCAAATTAATAACCATGAGAAGAACAATTACCTTTATTTGTATTTTAATTACCCAAATTTCATCCGCTCAATCTTCCTATTCTTTTTTCCATCTGCTCAAAAAGAAAGCCTTTTTTCTGTTAAAGGAGATTTTTCGGATATGTGTAACGATTGTATTTTTGGTTATCAAGCCATCAACAGATTAGTCAGTAATAGCGATACCCTTATCCGTCATAGCAAGATTTTCAAAAGAGAACATAATTTTCCAAATCCAGCTCAAAACGCTATCTATTTTATGATTGATTTACCGAGTATTAGCCCTGCTACACTAGAAATTTTTAACTTAGAGGGCAATTATTAATGAGGCAAAATATTGAGCTATCCAATACTCAAAATGCAGTCAATATAGAACATTTGCCGCAAGGCGTTTACATTTCTAAAATCCAAACGAACAAAAATGCTTGGATCGGGAAATTTGTTAAATAAAATAAAACATGAGTAATCAACAAACTATAATAAAGGATTTAAACAAGCAGTTCAATCAACTTTTCGAATGGTTAGATCAGCAAGCACCAGATCTATTTGCAGTGTCTCCAATAGCTGGAAAATGGTCAACAGGTGGTCATATTGATCATTTAATTATTAGTACAAAAGCGGTTAGAAAAGCCATGCAATTACCAAAAGTATCATTAAAATTGATGTTTGGAAAGCCGAACTGAGGCGCGAGAACTTATGATGAAATCGTTGAAAGGTATCAATCAAAACTAGCTGAAGGCCCAGTATCTAACAAGCAATTTGCACCTAAAGATATTTCAAATGAGCAAAAAACGGCAAAAATAGAAGAGTTGAAAACAGAGCAAAAAAAACTGGAAGCTGTTATTAATAGATGGGAAGAAGCCGATTTAGATAAGTACTTATTGCCGCATCCGCTCTTAGGAAAAATGTTAATCAGAGAAATGTTGCATTTTACGGCTTATCACACCGAACATCATTTTAAAATATTAGAAGCAAAATATTAATGGGTCTTTGACAATTTCTGCATTTTAGTCCAATGTGGGCTTGCCCCATTGTTCTAACTCCTTGAAAAACAACGGGGCAAGCCACCGCTGGATTAAAAGAATACTCATTTGGGCAGAAATTGTCAAAGAACCATATTAACTTCCAATTCGCATATTCTAGCTGACACCTCGCCCCTGACACCCGACACCTCATTAAAAAAACTACGATCTTTTATCTTCTAGTTTTTTTAATAACCAGCGTTTATCAATAATAATTCGAGCTTCCGAAAGTTGTTTATGCAAACTTTCGGAAGCTTTTTCTCCGCTATAACCTGTTTTCATTATTTTAGAAATAAACCGAACAGCATTCAGGTATTTCTGTTTATTTCGTTCTGAAAGCGCTTTATTTCTTCTTATTAAAATGGAAAAACTATCCGTTAATGCATCAAAAGCATCAATTTCCTCCAATTCATAATAGGTTTTTAGCAATAGCCAACGATTACTCAACCCATCAAAAGCATCTCGATACTCGACTTGTCTCAACAAATCAATCACTTTTTCATATTCCTCTTTATTAAAAAACAAATTGGCTAAATTATAATTCAACGAACTATTCCGAGAAGATTTTGGCAAACGATGATTATAGGTATAGATAAAGTTTTCGATCCAATCATACTCTTTTACAAACAAACCAACCGTCACGATATTCTTGTAATTCCCAGGAGAAAGTTCTTTTTTAGTAAAAATAATTTCTTTTATCAATAGCGCTTTATAGATATCAAAGAGCTGGGCGTAATAAGCTCATTCTCCCGAGTTGATTTTTCGAATACAATAATTTTGAGCGAAGATATAGATAGATCGGAGTTCAGTTTGTGGAAATAATTCGTTGTGTTTGTCAATAAGTTCGATCAATGCTTGAAAATGTTTCTCTGTATCTTCTGCCTGAAAAGCCATAATAATATGGTAATAAATCGCAATAGAAGGCACTTCAATCAATCGACTACCTGCCACATTTTCTAAGAGTTCATCAACAAATTGAATTTTATCCTCAATATTCAAAATCGTTCGATTATTGAGCGACTCGCTGTGCATTTTGAGTTTATTCGACCAATAAAAACAATCCAAAAAGAAATCCGCAGCAACTTGATTTCCTTTAAAACTATGCCGCGCGGCATTGCGTTCTAAATAATCATGACGTTCGTGTTCCAGTTTAAAATTTTCAAGAAAACTACTCGCATTTCGATAAATCGACTTTTGGTCTATATTTCTAGTTTGTCGTTCGATTGATAAGAAATGTTTATTTAATCCTCTTCCATTCAATGCTTTGAGGATGTGATTATACCTTGTTATTGGTTGTGTCTCATATTCCTTATAACCAATAAAATCTTGGGCGAGCTGATTTAAATCCGAACAAAGTCGTCTAAATTTAGTATCGTTATAGGCTTTGTTTTGAAAGATTTTTTTCCATGCCAAATGAGAAAAATCATACCAACCTTCTTTTCGTTGAATAACTTCGGGTGCAGTTCTTAATTGCTGATTCAACAAATCGAATAATAACACTACTTTTTCATTCTCATTAAAAAAAGGAGATAACAGGTACTTCCGTAGCCGATTTAGCTCGTATTTTGAAAATGTTCCCAATATAGAAAGCAGCTTATTATTTGTCATAACCAAACATTATCTTGCTTTTGTAAGATTTCTTAAAATTAATAAAAATTTTTTTTGTACAAAAAGCAGCATTTTTCAAAGATAATCGTTTAATAATCAAAGGCTTAGTTAAATATTATATATTTTTAGTGAGTACAAATATTCTTTTTTGTACTTTTTTGTTGCTAAATATTGTTACATTTTTGTAAAATAAGCCAAAGTACTGCTAGATAATAAGCAGAAAATCAACCTATTACACCCAGCGTTTCATTATTCAAAACACATACATTTGAATATTTATATCTATGCAATATTCAGATGATTCAAAACTATTTCCTATGCAAAAAAATATATCTACATCGAGTAATTACATTTCAATGACTTTTGTAGCCATTTTATGTTTGTTTTTTTCTTATAGTTCTTCTGCACAGATTTCTCAAGATCTAACAATTGCAGCTAATAATATAGAAAAAACAACATCTAATATAACTAAGAAGCAGGAATCGCTACTGAAAATTAAGGCGATTATTTCTTTTGTTATTGAAGATGATATCATGAGGTAAAATGATAAAATACAAGTAAAGAAAAGATTAACAAATTGCAGACAATCTATTTTTTTCTTAATCTTCAAAACCTTGCTAAAAGCATGTGTATTGTTGTATTAAGAAGAGAAATTGAAACGATTTAGAAGAGAACTATATAATAAACCTAGTTCTATTTATTTAGAATTAACTACACTACTAACACCTAAAGACAGTTCTAATAAAATAAAATCATCAAAATTTTAGACACGCTTTATAAAAGTTTTGGGCAACATTGAACACAATGTACTCAAAACTTTTTCCTTTTAGAGTAGCTATTAATGCTACTCTAAAAGGAAATGCATATTAGATTATTTTTTGGCTAAAAAAGCTTCTAATTCCGTTTTTCCCATCGCGTTGAAGCACATTTCTTTAGTTAGTTTTCCTTTTCGTGCAGCCAATACACCAAAATGCATATCGTGAATGCCTTCCTTACTATGCGCATCAGGATTAATGGAAATTCTTACGCCTTGTTGCGTAGCATATTCAATCCATCGCCAATCCAAATCTAAACGATAAGGGTTTGCATTTAGCTCAATACTTACATTATTTGCCGCGCAAGCATCAATAATGACTTTATGATCTAGCGGATAACCTTCCCTTGAAAGTAATAATCTCCCCGTCGGATGTCCTAACATCGTAGTGAATGGATTTTTAACTGCGGCTAAAATTCGAGCTGTTGCTTTTTCCTCAGTCATCTTCAAGTTGCTATGAACCGAAGCAATAATGAAATCAAATTTTTCTAAAATATCCGTCTCATAATCTAAATCACCATTATTCAAAATATCAGATTCAATGCCTTTGTAAATCTTGAATGGTGCTAATTCTTCATTAAGTGCATCAATTTCCGCCATTTGTTCTAGCACTCGATCAGGCTTTAAACCATTCGCATAAAACGCTGATTTTGAGTGATCTGTAATAACAATATATTCATAGCCTTGCGACTTAGTATATTCTACCATTTCACGAAGCGTATGCAATCCATCACTATAAGTCGTATGATTATGAATAACGCCTTTCAAGTCGCTTTCCTCTACCAATACGGGATGAGCATGTGCTTTCACATATTCAATAATTCTAGCTTCTTCTCTTAATTCAGGTGCGATAAATGGCAAATTTGCTTTCGCGAAAACAGCTTCTTCCGTTGCTAAGTTGGCAAAATCAACGTTTTCATTTACTGCAACAACAGCTTTTAAAAATGCAGGGCTTCCCGTGTGTAAAAACTGTTTTGAACCAAATTGCGCTGCTGGATAATGATAAACAATAGCCGAAAAACCATTTGGCGTAACTAGCGCGTACTTGTTTTCTTTTTGATCGGTTAATGTAATTTTCTTATGAGAAAAAAGCGCGTCAATTTCCGTATCAATCCCGATAATGAGTTCGATTTTTTTAAGAATTACGCATTTTCGCCTTAACTCTCCTGTAAAATCAACCATCGCATTTGGAAACTGTTTTTGAATAATTCTTAATAATTCAAATGCATCTGCTTCTAATGTTGCATAATGAAACTTGCCTTTAGATTGCAAATGATATTCGATCTTTTTCTTGAGATCTAATTGGCTTTTATGACCAAATCCTTTCAAGGCAATCAAACGATTTTCGTTGCAAGCATAGAGTAATTCGCCCAGAGTT
>CAKZLL010000380.1 GCA_937125475.1 uncultured Saprospiraceae bacterium
TGCTGCAATGCGTTATACAGAAGCGCGTTTACAGAAAATCAGCGACGAAATCCTTGCCGATCTCAATAAAGAAACCGTAGATTTCGCATTCAATTTTGATGATACACTCAAAGAACCTACCGTTCTTCCTACCAAACTTCCGAATCTACTTATTAATGGGGCTTCAGGTATTGCTGTTGGTATGGCAACCAATATGTTGCCACACAATTTAAGTGAAGTCATCGATGGTATTCATGCATACATTGATAATCACGACATTACAATCGAGGAGTTGTATGAATACATTAAGGCACCCGATTTTCCAACTGGCGGAATCATCTATGGTGTGCAAGGCGTGAAAGAAGGTTTTAAAACAGGGCGCGGGCGAGTAGTTGTTCGTGGTTTGGCTGAAATTGAAATCACAAAAACAGGAAGAGAACAAATTATTATTACTGAAATTCCTTACCAAGTCAATAAAGCATCTTTAATTGTAAAGATCGCTGATATGGTTAATTCTAAGAAGATTGAGGGAATTTCGGATATTAGAGATGAATCGGATAGAAAAGGAATGCGCATTGTTGTTGATGTCAAACGTGACGCTAACGCTAATGTCATTTTGAGTATGTTATATAAATACTCTCCGCTTCAAACTTCTTATGGTGTCAATAATATTGCCCTTGTAAAAGGTCGTCCAGTCTTGTTGAACCTAAAAGATATGATTCGCGAATTTGTTGCTTTCCGTATGGAAGTCATTCAAAGACGCACTCGATATGATTTGAGAAAGGCTAAAGAACGCGCTCATATTTTAGAGGGCTTACTTATTGCTTTGGATCATTTGGATGCAGTGATTGCATTGATTCGCAAATCAAAAAATCCTGAGAATGCTCGCAAGGATTTAATTGCTAATTTCTCTTTAACAGAATTGCAAGCCAAAGCCATTTTGGAAATGCGTTTGCAGCGTTTGACAGGTTTAGAGCGCGATAAGATTAAAGCTGAATATGCTGAAATCAAGGCTAAAATTGATGATTTAGAAGATATTTTAGCAGATGAGGAGCGTCAGAAAAGAATTATTAAAACTGAATTAAGCGACATTAAAGAGCGTTTTGGTGATGAGCGTAGAACCAAAATTGAATATAGTGAAGGTGAAATCAGTATTGAAGATATGATTGCTGATGAAGAAATGGTCATTACTATTTCTAATTTGGGCTATATCAAGCGCACAAAATCAAGTGAATATAAACTACAAAGTCGTGGAGGACGTGGTTCAAGAGGATCAAAAACTCGAAACGCTGACTTTATAGAACATTTATTTGTTGCAACGAATCATAATTATTTGCTCTTATTTACCGAGCAAGGAAGATGTTTTTGGCTACGTGTTTTCGAAATTCCAGAAGCGACTAAAACTTCTAGCGGTCGAGTACTGCAACGAATTATTAATTTGCCAAATGACGACAAAGTCAAAGCATATATTAAAATTCAGAATCTAAATGATGATGAATTTTTAGATAATAACAATATTATTCTTTGTACAAGAAATGGTGTTGTGAAGAAAACGGCTGTACGTGCATTTTCTCGTCCTCGTTCTAATGGTATTAATGCCATTACAATTAGAGAAGGAGATCAATTCTTGGAAGCTAAATTGACAAATGGTAATAATAATATCATTTTGGCTTCTCGTTCTGGTCGTGCTATTCAGTTTTCAGAAACTAAAGTTCGTCCAATGGGAAGAACGGCTGCTGGTGTTCGTGGTATTTTATTAAAAGATGATACGGATAAAGCGGTTGGTATGATTACGGTTGAGCCTAATGATGAAACAACCACGGTTTTGGTTATTTCTGAAAAAGGGCAAGGTAAACGCACAGAATTATCTGAATATCGCGAAACAAATCGAGGTGGTAAAGGTGTAAAAACTATGCAATTGACTGATAAAACAGGACAATTGTTTGCAATTAAAGCGGTTGAAGCGAAAGATGACTTGATGATTACTAGTAAAGATGGTATTATCATCAGAATGCCTGTTGGTGATATTTCGGTAATGGGACGTGCTACACAAGGTGTTAGAGTAATTAAATTGAGCTCTAAGGACAAAATTGCGGATGTTGCATTAGTGAAATATACTGAGGATTTGGAAGAAATAAAAGGAGAAGAAGAGGAAGAAAGCGTTGAAAATACTGAGGTTGACAATGTTGAAAACACTGAAAGTCCTGAAAATGATGCATCAAAAGAATAACTTTTTATAGAAAAGCCATTCTAAAAATAGTCTTATAACTTGAACAAGTTATAGGACTATTTTTTTATTGAGTCCTAGTTCTCTGACTTGTTTTTTCGATATAATGTAAGAATCACTAGAGGAAAGGAGTACATTGTAAGGCAAAAAAAGCGTTATATAGGAAATATATCTTTTTTTATGTAAATTGGATTAGATAATGTTTCATACCCTAAAATCAATACATATAAACATATGTTAAAGTGAAATATATTTATATATATAACCGTTAAAAGGGAATAAGTAGTGTTTTACCTCTTATTTTATTCCTTATTTTAATAAAAATAATATTGCTTACTAGAAGAAAAATAATAGAATGAAATTAATAGGACTGGTAATCGCTTCTTTGTTATTTACTCAAAATTTAACTGCTCAAACCTATATTGATCCACCTTTTGAAGGAAAATCGACTGCATTAGTACACATTGATAAAATTAAATTCACTAAAAAATATACGATTGTTTATATGACTTGTGTCGCCCCAAAAAGTTTTGTATTTGGGGGTTGGGCGTGCATTACTCAATCAACTTATATTGAAGATGTGGCTCGAAAGAAAAAATATGAGCTTATAAAAGTAAAAGGAATTCCAGTTTGTCCGAATAAGTATAATTTCACTAAAGATGGTCAAGCTATCAAATTTAAATTATTTTTCCCTAAACTTAAATATAATGTTAGACATATTCATATTATTGAGGATTTAAAAGACGCGCAAAACGTCCAAAATCCATTCAATTTCTTTAATGTATATCTCAAACCAATAGCGTAAACCAATAGGTTTATGATTAATGGGGAGTATATAAAAGAAGCTTAAAAACAACAAACCATGAAAAAGCTATTCATTACAGTTGCGATATTAGCAGTAACTACCACAATAGCTCTTACACAAACATACATCAAACCTAAATATCAAAAACGAGGGAATCCACGAGTAGAGCTGGAAAAAGTTCAAATTACTAAAAAATATACGATTGTTTATTGTACATATACTTCCACTTCGGAAGGGCATGCTTGCGTAGATAAAGATATGTATATCAAGGATTTAGCCTCTAAAAAAACCTATCCACTGATCAAGGCAGTCGGCATTTCAATTTGTCCAAAAAGAAAAAACTTTAAAAAAGCTGGTCATAGGTTTAAATTTAAACTCTATTTTCCTAAGGTCAAATATAACGTAAGAAATATTCATATTATTGAAAATGTACCCAATGCTTTTAATTTTGTAAAAGTACATTTACAACCAGTCGCTTAAAATAATAATATAAAACCTATGAAACATCTCTATCTATTACTATTAATTCTACCTACTTTTTCTGCTTTTTCGCAACAAAAACTACAAAAAAAAGCACTAAAATTCGTTCAAATGGAAACGGATTTTGAGAAAACACCAGGCGTTTCGGTTGGTTTAATTAATGGAGACTCTGTAATTACTTTTGGAATAGGCGAGACAAAAAAAAACAATAATCTTACTCCAAATATTCATACAATTTTTGAAATAGGCTCTTGTACTAAAGTATTTACAGCTTCTCTTATTGCTATTTTGAAAGAAGAAAATCGCTTAAATTATGAAGATAATATCTCATTATATTTAGACAAACTCAATTTCAAAGATAAAGATATTACCATTCTAGACTTGCTTACACATCATTCTGGACTTACTCGCTTTCCTTCTTATTTCACTGATAATGAAACTAATAATAGCAATCCTTATCAAACTTATTCCTATTTATTATTAGCTAAATACTTAAAAAACACAACTCCTACACCAAGAAAAGAGCGAATTTACACCTATTCTCACACCAATTATGTGCTACTGACTTTAATTATTGAAAAAATCACTAAACAACGTTTTGAACAAGTTTTAAAAGAAAAGTTACTAAGTCCACTCGGTATGAATGATACTAAAATCATTCTTGCCGAAACGGATAAAAATCGACTTGCCCAAGGATATAACCTAATGGATCAACCTACATCCGTTTGGGAAACCGAGGTTTTCCGAGGGGCGATTGCACTAAAATCAACAGTGAATGATTTACTTAAATTTTTAAATTATCAGTTAAAAGAAGGAAAAGAGCCACTCCGAAAGGTTATGCAAAGCATGCATCAAAATAAAACAAAAACACCTATCAAAAAGGTCAAAGCTGGTTTAGCTTGGCATCATATTCAACCGAAAAAAAGGTATTTCTCTTTTATTGCTCATAGTGGAGCAACAGATGGGCATCAAGTTTATATTTGTTTTTTGAAAGAAACGCAAACTGCGGTTGTTCTCATGGCAAATTCAAAACACGATTTGAATGGATTGGGAAGCTATTTATTAAAAATGATGAACAATAATTGGAAAAGGAAAAAATAGGCTAAATAATTGAAAGTTGAGAATTGAAAGTTGAGAATTGAAAGTTGAGAATTGAAAGTTGAAAATCACTTTCAATTCTCAACTTTCGACTCCCTTTTTTAAAAATTATCATAAAACAATTAAACATAAATAATGATTATGATAATATTCAATAGTAAATTCTTATTTTTGCACCTCAAAACAAAAATATAAGAAATAGCAATGATAACAGTATCAGATTTATCTCTTCAATTCGGGAAACGTATTCTTTTTGACGATGTTAATGTCAAATTTACCAAAGGAAATTGTTACGGTGTAATTGGAGCAAATGGTTCAGGAAAATCGACTTTGCTCAAAATATTATCAAACGAAATTGAACCTACTACGGGTCATGTTAGCATCTCTCCAGGGGAACGCATGGCAGTTTTAAGCCAAAATCACTTCGAGTTTGACAAATTACAAGTTTTACAAACCGTGATTATGGGCCATAGACCTCTTTTTGATATTATGATCGAAAAGGATGCCATTTACATGAAAGAAGATTTTTCAGAAGCGGACGGAATGCGTGCGGCAGAATTAGAATCGGAATGTGCAGAAATGGATGGCTGGAACGCAGAAAGTGACGCAGCAGAATTATTGAGTAATCTGGGTATAAAGGAGGATACACACGAACGATTAATGGAAGATTTGGATGGTAAGCAAAAAGTCCGTGTTTTATTAGCACAAGCACTTTTTGGTAACCCAGATATTCTTTTATTGGATGAGCCTACGAATGATTTAGATGCAGAAACGGTACTTTGGCTGGAAGATTTCTTGGCTGATTATAAAAATACAGTAATCGTTGTCTCTCACGATCGTCACTTCCTTGACATGGTTTGTACGCACGTTGTTGATATTGATTTCAAAAAAGTAAAAACCTTTTCTGGTAATTATACTTTTTGGTATGAATCTAGTCAATTGGCATTGCAGCAACGACAAGCAAAGAATAAGAAAACGGATCAGAAGCGTAAAGAAATGATGGAGTTTATCCAACGTTTTAGCGCGAATGCTTCAAAATCTAAACAAGCTACCAGTCGTAAAAAAGCATTAGAAAAACTGAAACTAGAGGATATTGCACCTTCTAGTCGTCGTTATCCTTATATTAATTTCACGCCTGACCGCACAGCAGGGAGCGAAATTTTAGAAGTCGTTAATTTAAAGAAATCATTTGATGGTGAAGTTTTGTTTGATAATGTTTCTTTTATGGTCAATAAAGGAGATAAAATCGCTTTGGTCTCTAAAGATCATAATGCTTTAACTCAATTTTTCCAAGTTTTAGCGAATGAGGTAGCTGCTGATTCTGGAGCAATTACTTGGGGTGTAACAATTACTAATCAATATTTACCAAATGATAATTCTGAATACTTCAAAGGTAATCAAGATTTAAACTTAGTTGATTGGCTTCGTCAATATTCTAGAAATAAAGATGAAGAGTTCATTCGTGGCTTTTTAGGTAGAATGTTGTTCTCAGGTGAAGAGGTTCACAAACAATCTAGTGTATTATCTGGAGGAGAAAAAGTGCGTTGTATGTTATCAAAAATCATGTTGGGTGCACCTAACTTTTTATTGCTTGATCAACCGACAAATCACTTAGACTTAGAGTCAATCACAGGATTTAATAATGGATTGAAGGAGTTCAAAGGGAATGTAATTTTCACTTCTCATGACTTTCAATTTGTCAATACTGTAGCAAATCGTATCATTGAAATCTCTCCTAATGGGATGATTGACCGTTTAATGACTTATGAAGAGTACATTAAAGATGATAAGATTAAAGAATTGCGTGCAAAATTGTATGCATAATTAATAATAAAAGATGAACAATCTGCGGTTAGTAATAATTCGATCTTGTTCATTCTATTAATAGACTTGTAGAGCTTAAAAAGCTTCTACTAATTTTCTAACCATTTTTAATTTATAAAAATGAAATTTTCTAATCTAGTAATTATGTTAGCTGTTGGAGTCGCTTTAACAGCAATGACTTCTTGTGGTGGTGGTAGTGATATATCAAAAGCAAAAATGAGTTCATCTGAACTTGATTCAGCAAGTTATAGCTTTGGTGTTTTAGTTGGGCAACGCTTTTTTCCAAAAGAGTTTTACAAAGAGTTAAATGTAGAATTATTAGCTCGTGGTATTATGGACGTGAGAGATAGTTCTGTTTTGATCGAAGCAGAAGCTGCAAACGATGTGGTTATGCGCTATAATAAAACACTTCAAGAGAGTCAGTATGAAGGGAATATCTCAGAAGGTAAAGATTTTTTAGCTAATAATGCTAAACGTAGTGGTGTAAAAACAACTGCTTCTGGCTTACAATATGAAGTTGTTAAAGAAGGAACTGGACCAAAACCTAGTGGACCTACGGATAAAGTAACGACTAATTATACTGGTACTTTTATCAATGGTGAAAAATTTGATGGAAATGAAGGTATGGAATTCGCTTTAAATCAAGTTATTCCTGCTTGGACAGAAGGTATTCAATTGATGAATGTTGGTTCTAAATATAAATTTTATGTACCTCAGCAGCTAGGTTATGGTGAGCGTGGTTCTCAGTCTATCGAGCCTTACAAAACATTGATTTTTGAAGTAGAATTATTGAAAGCTGTAGCTGGTGATCCTGCTCCACCACAAGGTCAACCAGGTATTCAACTTCCTCCTCAGAACTAGAAATAAACTATTTTCTGTTGTACAATACTAATCCATATCTAGAATTTGCATTAATTTTAGACATGATTAATATAAAAAAAGCGATCAATCAAATTTAATTTGATTGATCGCTTTTTTATATACTTAAATTCTTTACTGATTATTATTCATTCATTCTATTCGATAATTCTTTACCGAGTTTTATTCTAATTTCGTTAAATCTCTAATTAATATATTCTTACGATCAGTATGAATTAAGTTAGAACGTTTCAATTCGCTCAATACTTTTGTTACTGTTTGACGGGAAGTACCTGTCATTGCAGCAATTTCTCTGTGAGAAAAGAAATGACGAAGCAAAACTTCATATCCAACTTTTAAGCCACGCTCAATTGCCATATCTTTCAACAAGTCAACAATTCTAGCTCTAGCACTTTTAAAAATAAGTGATTCCAAACGACGCTCAACTTTTCTTAGTCGATTGCCGATTTGTGTCATAACTTTCAAGTTCAATCTCATATCCTCATTCATCAAGACACGCATATCATTGATGTTAATAACCACAACTCTAATTGGCTCATTTAAGCTCTTAGCAAAGTCGCTTCTCTGCTCCTCTCCTATTAGTCCTAATTCTCCAAATAACTGTCCTGGGTAAATAATAGATTTGATTACTTCTTTCCCATCATTAGAATAAGTACCTATTTTAACACGACCTTCTTTTAGATAATAAACTGCTTTAGAAGGTTCTTGCGGATAATAAATGTACTGCTTTTTCTCAAATGTACGGGAGATTGCCATTTTTTCAATCTGCTGAATTTCAGTCAAAGTAAATTTACTATCATTTGACTTGTGCGATTGTTGTAATGGCTTATTTGTTAATCTAGCTGTTGCATGCATAACGTTTCTATTTTGGTCGTGAATATGACTAAATTTTGGTAATAATAGAACGTTTTTATGGGTTACTTTTGATAATAAAGTCAGAATAAAAAATGGTTTTCCACCACCATTTTAAAATTAAGTCTTTCTTTACTTTTTTGGTTACAATACAAATTTATCAAAAAATATGAGAGTTTCCAAATACAAAAAGTAAGTTTTGTACCGCAACTTTTATATTTAAAAATTTTCAACATGACTGACAATCAACTAGTTACCAATCATATTATGAGGTTTTTTCAATTATTTGTACAACAAATACTATATTAAAAATAATAGTTTTTAAGATATAATGACATTATTATGAGAATAATAATTTGGTGAAACTGGTTTATTGTAGAACTTTATTTCATTCTGCTCCTTTGTCATTACGCAGTCAATACAATAGTCATTTTAATTACTTTTTTTTGGCTACCAATACATAAACAAAATACAAATATAGAAAAAACAACAACTGTACTGTTTTGTTAATCACTCAATTGCTTGAACTTTATTAATATAAAATATCTTAATATTAATTCTTTTTCAATTAAAAAAACATCAATTTGGATAAGCTACAGCAAATACAATATCATCACTTTTAAATTCGATGCTTGCACCATTGTCATTAAAAAGTAAAATTTTAGCTTTCGCTTCTATTTTCTTAGTTTTTTGACCGTTTTCATTATCATCATAGTCTGAAATTCTAATTACTTCAAAATAGTTATTAGGCAAACTTGATTGATTTCCCTTCTTATTGGAGTAAATAATACCATTTGAATCTGTATATTCAATATTAACTTGAGATAAAGAAAGCGGGTTTTTAGGTTCTTTTGTACTTATTGATGTATAATTAAAGAAAGAAGTAGAAGCCAAAGTTTGATTATTCCCATCAATTTTTTTACAAACTTGACTAGTACAACCATTAGGTAAGGTAATATTCAAACAAACTTGAAAGAGATCATTATAATTGATTGGTGTAGAAAAAGTAGCATTAGAAGAACTTAGCATAATAGTACTATCAGAAGGAGAATTAATAGCCCATTCATAACTATAATTGGGCTGAGATCCTCCAATCGGATAAAAATTAAATTGATTATTCTGATAGGTAAAATAAAAGTCTGTGATACAATTTTGATTATTTTCTAAATCAATTCTTGCTTCTACATGGCTTTTTGTGCCAAACAAATCCTTTGTTTCAAAACGAACTAAAGCATTCGTTACGTCTGAATAAATATGGCTAGGATTTAATTGATTACTAGATTCTCCATCACCAAAATTCCAATCCGTTTTAGTGATCATGGAATTTCCAGAAGCCGTTGCTTGAAAAGTTAAATTATGAATATCAATGCTATCTGGCATATTAGAAGCAATCGGATAAGTTCCAAGAAATAAGGCATTATTCATATTAATACCAGCACCTAAAGCATAATTATTAATCGTAATAGAAATTGCTTCATCACAATCAGTAGTACATATCGCTGTTTTCTCAAAGTTACCATTAAATTCATATACATTATCAGTATTAAAATTGTAATCGGTAAAGAGATAAACACTTTCTTTTCCTGCTTCTACCAAAAATGTTTCTCCTTCCATCGTCCCGTCGATAAAAAAGATAATTTCTGTATCGGGATCAGGAGGAAACTCTACGCTATCACAGCCCGTCCAAAAAAACAAAGCTCCGATGAGACTTAATATATAGATGTTAATGGACAATCGTTTCATCTTATTTTTATTTTAAATCGTAACTCAAATACACTCGACATTGTAGATTATTATCATAAACATTGTTTTGAAATATTTCATTTTTAGAAATATCCATTAGTCCAATTTGAGCGGCTATTCCAGCATTCAAATTTTTATAAATTGAATATTCATAACCTAAGTTTAGTGTAATGTCTAATCTATTATAAGCAGATTGATAACCATTTTGATTAATTATTCCTTCATCATTGATTTCGAAATCGCTGACTACTGTTTTTTGCATAGTTCCTTTTGCATTTAGCAAATAGCTAGCACTCATTCCGATCAAAACCTGAGATTGTTCAAAAGATCGAATTAAATGAATAGGAATTTGAATGTATTGTAAGTGATGAATATTAATTTTTTTGGAATGAGTTGTTAATCCAAAACCATAAACAATCGAATCTAACTGAATTTCACTATTTAATGCGCCTCTTTGCCAATAATTAACACCGACTTGCGCCATCCATTTATTTTCAACAATAGGGATTTTCATATAAATCCCTCCAAAAAAATCATTAGCTATTATTTCACGTTTTTCACCCATATTCAAAAAACCACTATAAAAATTACCACCTGCGATTGCACCATAGATTAAATTCAGCTTAGGTTTAATGATATTTTCTTCGTCTTCGCTTTCTTCTTTCGTTGGAAAAAGTGGTGCATCATCTATATTCTTCGGTAATAAATCAACATCAACTAATGGCAACGTGTATAAAAAAGCTATATCATCCACCTTTTTTAAAGTCGGATTATCCGCAATAGGAATGATTGGTTTGGGGTCTTTTTCATCATCTTTACTATTTTCTTGATCTACCTTTGCATTAACATCTTTTATACTAATATTAGGGAAATTCGGGTGAACTGATTTTAATTTTGGATTAATATTTGGCTGATTAGGTCTTTGTGTTCCTTGACTACTTTTTAAACTTGTACCTTCTCTATTAGAATTAACTTTTGCAGATTCTTTTTTAGGCTGAATACCATGTTTTTTATTATTTGTAGCCTCATTATTTGTAGAAGGATTAGTAATAATAGGTTGGTTTTCTTTCCCTTTTTTATTAGTTGTAACAGGAATAACACCAGCCTTCTCCGTATTTTTAGTTATTGGAGCATCATTTTTGATAATCGTTTTTCCTTTAATTGGAATATTCTCACTTGATAGGTTTAATGGACTTTTAATCGAATTGCTATTAGAACGTCCAATTAACAAACCGATTATTGTGCTTGCCAATAAAAATAATAAAGTCAGTGTAATTGTACCTTTTCGTTTTTTCCAAAATGGAATAATAATAGGCTGATCATTATCTTTTTCGATTAATGCTTCCATTTCTGACCAATAACTTTCGTCAAAGTCAAAAGAGCTATTATCCGCTTTATTTTTAAAGAACTGATCAATATTTTTATTTTCCATATTATACCCTCTTTTTTAAACCTGTAATCATTGATTGTCGGATTTTTTGTTTTAAAACTTTTCTAGAGTTCGAAACATGCCATTTAGAAGCACTTACACTGATTTCGAGCATCTTTGAAATTTCTTTGTGACTATAACCGTCAATCGCAAATAAATTAAATACTTTTTGACCCAATGGAGGTAATTCTTTGATAAATACCTTTAAATCTTCTGCATCAAAATGTAAATCGGCTTGATTTAAATTAATATGATCATTGTAATAGTCTATTTCTTCAAAATTAGTATATGTAAAAGTTTCTTTTTCCTTCTTGTATTTTCGGTATTCGTCGATGATTGTATTAATCATAATTCTTCGGATCCAAGCTTCAAAAGGAATATGAGTAGGATATTTTCCTATATTATTTAATATTTTTAAAAACCCCATATTCAATACAGCTCTTGCCTCTTCTTCATCTTTTTTATATCGAATGCAAACACTCATCAAAAAGCTAAAGTATTGCTTATAAAGCAAATACTGTCCTTTTCGTTCTTTTTTGATACAAGATTGTAACAATTGAGCGTCTATCATTTATTCTTTTTTGGTCGAAATAAGCTAGGCAGTCCTTATTTAAGAACTGCCTTACAGCTAGTAAATCGCAATTCATTGCGCACTTGTGATAATAAATAATCTACTTAAAAAACAACATCATGCAATCTAGGGAATATAATTACTCTACTATTGAGAAAACAATATTATGTGATTAGAATCATAATTATTTTGCTATTGAGGTGAGTTCAAGTATCAAGTTTTTATAAATACCTGATACTTGAACTAATATTGATTATTGTTTCACTACCTTTTGAGTAACTACACCTTCATTGCTTTGTAAGCGAAGCATGTAAATACCTGCTGGTAAATCATTCATTAATACATTCACACGATTTTCACCACTATACAAATTATATTGCTCACTTGACATCACTTGTCCTGTTACATTTAAGATAGATACATTCATATCAACATCTTTATTTAAAACCAACTGAATATTCAATTGATCACGAACAGGATTAGGGAATGCACTTAATTTTTCGATTGAAGTAACCTTATTAGTAGCAGTAAAAGTAACATAATTTTCATCTAACTTGAAATCAACATTATTAATAGT
>CAKZLL010000381.1 GCA_937125475.1 uncultured Saprospiraceae bacterium
GCTACTATTATTTTATCATTGTTTTGTATTAAAATCTTTTGATAATGAGAATAATTAGGATTAAGGTATTGACCATTAATACTAAAAGTTGAGTCTAAGGTTGAAAAACTATTCACTTTAGTTTTGTATAATCCGTTATAATCATTTCCATAAGATGCTAATAAGTGGGAATTGTCGCTAAAAGTCCAAATATGTCGAACACCGCCAATCGAACCTCCAAAGCCACTTCCATCTTCATCAAGATAAACATATGAATTAAAGCTTTGAAAATTATTACTAAGATTGGGCGGAACAAAAAAACCAGCCAATAATTGATTGTCATTAGAAAGGATATAAGGAGAAATTACTGAAAAACCTCCTCCTGTAATCGAGTTAATATTACTACGTGTCCCATCATTATTTAAAGTAACAATTGCATCAGCGATTGGATGTTCAGCAAGTACCCTTACTTGTCCTGTTGATGATCGAAATACACCTCTTGCTAATTCCTCAAAAACTGGTTGATTGACTTGATTGAATAAGTATTCAAGTCCATTATTAAATGATGTGGAAGGCGTGAAATCCATATTGTATAGTAGCATAGAAGTTTGACTGAGTAATGGATTGCTACTCTTTTTGTGACCAAAAGCCATAATCTGGTTATTGCCCCATTTTTGGATCTTAATTTGCCCTTCAAAAGAAGTAAAGTCCATATTTATATCTAGATAGCCATTGTTTCCAAAAGTCATATCAATTGCACCATTCGGCGTTATTTTCATAATTTGCGTTCCATTAGAAGTCAAAAAAGACTCATCTGAAAGAAGAATTCCATTAGAAGTTAATAAATTAACACCATAGGGGCTGCCAATATGTTTATGTAATGTGATTGAGCCTTGATTGCCATATGTCATGTCAATGCTTCCATCAATATTTAATCTAGTTAAAAAAGTAGAATCTAAATTGATTGTATCATTTGAGGTGTAATGAACTAGAATTTTGCCCGCACTTGTTTGAAATAGATTATGAAAATTATTAGAAGATAAGGCTTTAAAACCATTATTCCCAAATGTCCAATCTAGACTTTGTGAAATCATTGGTGTACTAAATAGAGCAACCAAAATAAGAATAAGAAAGGTCAATTTTTTACTCATGCTACTGTTTTTTAATGTTAAAAAAATTATTATATGTTATAATATACAGCTATTTAAAATGAAATCAAATAGGTTTTAGATTTATTTTTGGAGAAAAGGCGGTTGTTTGACCAAAGTTGAATTTTGTTTAATAAATCAAAAAAATAAGCAGCAAACCTAACTTCAATACCGTTATGCTGACTTTTGTTCTAAGGATTTATAGCAAAAAACAAAGCAACAGTAAAGCTTTTATCTTATTCTGTTTTTTCGTAATATTATAGGCTGTTTTTTTTAATTATACGCATTTGAATTGAGGATGACATATAAGGAAAGATTTTATATGCGACATCTTTAATTGAAATGCGTATTAAAACAAACTACTTTATTAATATTGCGTATAATAATCAAAGGTGATCGTTTTTATAAGAATTAAATTGAAAAAATATGAAAAGAGTTATTCCAACGGTTGATGTATCCCAGTTTTTGGGTGGAAATGAAGCGGAAAAAGCGGAGTTTGTGAAGGAATTAGGCACGGCATTTAGTAGTGTAGGTTTTGTGGGAATCATTAATCATGGCGTTGCTCAAACCTTAATTGATGATTTTTATACGGCTGCTAAAGCCTTTTTTGCTTTGCCTAGAGCAGTTAAAAACCAATATGAAATACCTGAATTAGCAGGACAGCGCGGTTTTACTTCTTTCGGAAAAGAACACGCGAAGCATACAGATGTAGCAGATTTAAAAGAATTTTATCAACTCGGACAAGCTAAAGTTATTCCTAATGTTGAAGTCGTAGAATTACCTGAGTTTGTTCAATTAGGAATAGAATTATATCAATCTTTTGAGACAGCAGGCGCGGCATTACTTCAAGCTATTGCACTTTATTTGAATTTACCAGAAGATTATTTTGATGCAAAAATAGAAGAAGGAAGTTCTATTTTGAGAGCTATTCATTATCCTCCGATTACAAAAGAACCAGAATCAGCGATTCGAGCAGAACAACACGAAGATATTAACTTAATCACTCTATTAGTAGGTGCATCGGCGGGCGGTTTGCAATTATTAAATAAGCAAGATGAATGGTTGTCGGTTATACCAGAAGCTAATGAAATTGTTGTTAATGTAGGAGATATGTTGCAGCGATTGACTAACAATTATCTGCGGTCTACAACGCATCGAGTGGTTAATCCTCCACGCGAAATGTGGCATTTACCACGTTTGTCTATTCCATTTTTCTTGCATCCGCGTGCTGAAATGGATTTGACTAGTTTACCCAATTGCATCACTGAAGATCGTCCATTGGCGTATGAACCAATTACTGCTGGCGATTATTTGGATGAAAGATTGAGAGAAATTGGATTGAAAAAATAAAAATTATATCTTACTCTAAATCTATAAGGTTTAGAGTAAGATATAATTTTTATTTTCTATACTCATACGTCTTTTTTTCAAATGTACCGTTTTCGAAATATTCAGTTTTTACTGCTACATTGCCTAGTTCATTATAGGAATAAGTGTGATGGTAAGTATGAAATTCTTTATTAGGATTATATTGACCCACAAGTTCTCCAAATCCATTCCAACCATTAGTTTTTTCTTTTTTCTCTATTAATTGATGCTTATCATTATACTTAGTAGTGATTTTTTTTAGCATTTTATTATTAGGCGCTTTCAGTACTTTTTCAATAATATTCCCTTCACTATCTTTTTTTATAGTTTCTATTCCTGTTAGTTTTTTCTCGCGATAATATTTGATTGTTGTAGTTTGATTAGCATATTGATATACTTTTTTATTTGTTTCCCAATTATTTTTTATCACTTCTTGTTCGATTGATCCACTATTATTATAAGTATAGTTAGTAATAGTAGTTTTATCCGTTAAGAAACTACTCAAGTCGGTTGATTTACGCTGTGTCAATTGGTTTTGAGTATAAGTATATTTAACCTCACTGAACGGGATTAACTTGGACCATAGACTATCTGGAGATTTGGAAGCTGTTGGCCAACTAGCTGTACATCGTTTAGATGATAATTGTCCATTGTCATATTTATATATTGTTCTGGTAAGCGGCTTATTTTTGAACATTTTATAAGAAACAATGTATTGCCCATTTCCCATAATAAAAAAATTATTCACAATCTCATTTTTAGTAGGTAGATGGTCATTTGAATTAGTCATTCTAACAACAATTTCATTTATTCCTTTGATATTATGAAAAGGATTAGGTGATAAAGTTATATCCTTTTGTGCTTGCATCGAATAACAAAGCAGTATAAAAAACGCAATACAGAACTGATTTTTCATTTTTATATTTTTAATGGAATACCTAACAATCTGATAAAGACAAAAAAATAACCCTTAGCAAGCAAAACGCTAGATAAGGGTTAATTTATATTAATATAGCTATGAAAAATTAATCTTCCTTATTTTTCATTTCTTGCACTTCTTTTCTAATTTCCTGTGCAAGGTTTTTTAACGCCTGCATGCCGTTTCTGACACGCGTTCCCGCCGCTTTATTTTTTTTATCGTAAAATTTAGAGAAATCAGCTTCTAAAGCTTCTACTTGCTCTTTTAAATCGTGAAAACGCTCCATTGTATTAAATTTTATAATTTACTAAAAAATAATTGATGATTGTCCTCTATTTATTTGATTGAGATGGACAAAAGTCTTAAAGTTTTTGAAAGAGATAAGTATTAACTACTCTGCATTCTTCATGTCTTGTACTTCTTTGCGGATATCTTGAGCTAAATTTTTTAAGTCTTGCATGCCTTTTCTAACTCGTGTGCCTGCTGCATTGTTCCCTTTGTCATAGAACTTAACGAAATCATCTTCAAGCGAAGCAACTAAATCTTTAACTTTGGTAAAACTATTCATATGATTCAAATTTTATATCAGACTTTAATCTATTAAACAATAATTAAATCTAAAAAACATTTTTCGTTTTTAGGCTTGATTAACTGCTCATATGATAACTATGACCGTCTTTTTACAATTTGCTTGCCTAAAAATTAGAACCTGTTTTTTCTATTCTGTTATGTTTTTTTGAATAAAATCCGTTGGTTTTAAAAAAATAATTAGGTATAATCAGGTATAAGAAACATAGATTTTGCCCAACTGTAGAACTTTTTAAGAATTTAATGCATTTTTTTTAAAAAAAACAACTCTAAGTTGCAATAGACTGCATCAAAAAGGCACAAATAATCGCTCCATAAGTCCCTAATGCATATCCAAGTACCGCCATTAATACACCAACAGGTGCTAAAGCTGGACTAAATGCAGAGGCTACAATAGGTGCAGAAGCTGCTCCACCTACATTTGCTTGACTACCGACCGCAACAAAGAAAAACGGTGCTTTGATTAATTTGGCAACAAATAATAAAATACTAACATGGATGAGCATCCAAATAATACCAATAGCGAATAATCCCAAATTATCGAATATTTCGCGTAAATTCATTTTCATACCGATTGTAGCTACTAATAGATAGATAAATATACTACCCCAACGAGACGCGCCAATACCTTCTAGTTTCCTTGCTTTGGAGAATGATAAGCCCAAACCAATTGTAGTAGCAATGACAACTAACCAGAAAAAGCCAGATAATAAGGAATTTAGGCGCATGTCAATCAATCTTGGTTCATATTGCTTTAGAAATGGTACAATCGTATCTGCCCCCCAATGTGCTAAAGCCACACCTCCAAATGTAATTGCCAAAAGCACAAACATATCGGTAGTCGTTGGAATGCGTGATACTTTATCACTATAAGCACTCACCTTTGATCTCAATTCTTCAATGGCAGAACTATCAGCTTTGAGCCAGCGATCTATTTTTGCCGTCATATTCGCACCATACAACAAAAAGCCCATCCAAATATTAGACACAACCACGTCAACTACAATCATAGAAGCGAATAAACTCTCTTGTACTTCAAAGATTTCTTTCATCGCAGTTTGGTTTGCTCCGCCTCCAATCCAACTTCCTGCAACGGTCGAAAGTCCGCGCCATACTTCCTCTGGCGTAGCTGAAATAATATCAGGGAAAAAGTTTAAAACAACTAAAAGCGCGATCGGTCCACCTATAACAATGCCTAGCGTTGCCGCAAAAAACATGATTAACATTTTAGGGCCTAAGTTGAATATTGCTTTGAAGTCGATACTCAAACAAAGCAATATCAAACTGGCAGGTAATAAATATCGAGACGCGACAAAATACAATTGTGAATGATCTCCAGAAATTAAGCCTAAAGGATAATTTAATAAGGCAGGTAAAAAATAGCATAATAAAAGCGGTGGTACTACACTATAAAGGCGTTTCCATTGTCGATTTTCGCTCTCAGAAGTAACAAAAACAAAGGCAAGTACGGCTATTAAAATCCCTAAAACAACCGCATCATTAGTAAAGTAAGGCATGTTTTATAATTGATAATTGATAATGAATAATTGAAAGTTGAGAATTGAAAGTTGATAATTGAAAGTTGATAATTGAAAGTTGATAATTGATGGTTAAGTATTTATAAGGTAAAATAATTTCAAATTGTATAAGAGAAGAATAACTTTTTATCAACTCTCAATTCTCAACTCTCAATTCTCAACTCTCAACTCTCAACTCTTTTCTCTCAACTCTCAACTCTCAACTCTTTTCTCTAATTTTCTTATAAATTTTGACTCCCATCGCTAAGGCAAAGCCGAAAACGACTAATCCTGCGAAAGCATAGCCAAAATTGAGCATATTTTTGAAAACAGCTAATAATACAATAGCTGCAAGAAAAACGGTCGGCACTTCATTGAGTCCACGAAGCTGCTCAGAAGAATATTTATTCGTCCCATTTTTGAGCTTTCGCAAAACGCTTTTCATATAATGGTGATAACCCGTTAGAAGAAGCACTAAGCTTAATTTTATATGAAGCCAACCATCTGTTGCAAAATTATTAATCTTCATCCAATTGGGAACGGCATCGTCTGTATATCCTAAAATAATCATCGAAATACCCCCAATCCAAGTCAAAATCATAGCTGGATTAGTAATAATGGTATAAAGCCGCGTTGACATGAGTTCGTATTGAGGAAGTAATATGTTTTGTTCCTCCACTGTTTTTTTCTCCGTAGCTTCCGCATGATAAATAAACAATCGAACCAAATATAATAAACCTGCAAACCAACTAACAAAACCAATGATATGGAGTGATTTGGCTAAATAATAATAATTCATAAGTATTATTTTAAATAAGGGACAAGAAAATAAATAACCTACCCAAGATTGCGTAATGAATTCTATTTTTTACAAGAAAAGGGCAATACCATAAGAAGTAAAATTCATAGCAAGGTGGGAGATTATTTTTTGTGTAATCCCTAAAGAAGGAAATCATACTACATATTGCAATCATTTTTCTACCTTCTTAATCGTTATTTGCGCTCAAATATAAAACAGAAAAGTGAAGCATTTTATAAAATCTGTAAAATATGACGATTTCAGTCAATTTGAATGAAGATTGATGGTATTCATTTTAAAAAATACCTTATTTTTGTGCCGCTTTGTAATTTAGGGACAAGGAAATAAATAACTTACTTAAGATTGTGTAATAAGTTTTGTTTTCTGCGCACTCCCTTATTTTAATATAATAATATAATCACGATGCAAATAAAGTGAAAATGTATAGTGATTAGAAATTGATAAAACACAATAAGAAGATGAAAAAAATACTATTGGGACTAATGGCTGTTGTGCTATTAATGGGATGTAAGACAGGCGGCGAAGACGAAAAATCAATTACTGAATTGCAAGGTGAACGAGGAGGCTG
>CAKZLL010000382.1 GCA_937125475.1 uncultured Saprospiraceae bacterium
TAGTCAAACGTACTTGCAAAGTCTCGTTGAGGTTAGTGAAGTCTATGAAGGCGTTGTGGATTTGCTTCAAAAATTAAAAGGACAATATCCAATAAGTATCATTACTAACGGGCTAAAAGAAGTCCAAAGACCACGATTAAACAAATTGCAACTGACTGATTATTTTGATAGTATTGTCGTTTCTGATGAGATTGGCGTGGCTAAACCGAATTTGGCGTATTTTGAATACGTCTATCAATCTATTCCTAATCCGCCGAATAAATCCGATATTTTAGTGATTGGAGATAGTTTAAAATCTGACATTTTGGGCGGTCTACAGTTTGGAGCAAAAACCTGTTGGATTAGTCATGGCAAATCCAATAATACGACCATTCAGCCCGATTATGTGATTAATAATATTTTAGAATTATTTCAAATTTTGTAAAAATAACTGGTTCATTGACAATTTTTGCCAGAGTGAATATTTTCTTAATCCAGCGGTGGCTTGCCCCGTTGTTTTTCAAAGCGTTAGAACAATGGGGCAAGCCCACATTGGACTAAAAGGCAAAAATTGTCAATGAACCTAATAACTCTACGAATCCATTATCTAGAATTTGTATTATACGCATTTCAATTGAGGATGATGTATTAATAAAATTATTTATTTTGAGTTTAGACGAGTCGAAAAACGCAGATATAGCCTAGTTCTATTGAGTATTTTCAACGAAGTATAAATTCAAAATAAATGCGACATCTTTAATTAAAATACGTATAATTATCAAGGAGAATTTTCTTCTTGTTTGAGGCATTTTTTGAGGTGATAGCATCGCTATCGCTGAAAAAATAACGAAGAAGAAGGAAAAATTCTACCATAGTTAATGTGAATTTTAGATGTGGATTAGTATTATTACTTGTCTTCCATCGAATAATTAAAAGCACTGTTCCTATACAATAAAAAGAGCCGCATTTTCAATATGAAAATGCGGCTCTTTTTATTGTATTCAGTTGATTATCAGCTAAATACTAGAAATAAAACTTGTTATTTTATTTACTTACAACAAAACGCTTAGTAGTACTAGTCGCTCCGTTAGAGAAGTTAACAAAATAAATACCAGCAGTGAAATCTTCTGTATTAACAGAAAGATTGTGCTCACCAGAAGCTAAATTACCAGCACTTACTACTTCAACAACTTGACCTAATGCATTCATAACGTTGATGTTCATATCTTCGTTATTCTCTAAAGAGAACTGCAAGTTAACATTAGTAGTTGCAGGATTAGGGAATACTTTTAAGTCATTCACTACACTTACATCATTTGTACTAACTGTAGAACTTGCTACATTAACATCATCTAAGTATAAAGAGTTACCATAAGCAGAAGTACCTCTAAATGCGATATTCAAGTTATTAAGTGTTTTATAAACAGATAAGTCAATATTAACATCTTGCCATTGGTTAGGATCTGGATAAAAACGAGCACCACTAAGAGCAGGAGCAGTAGCTAAATCAGCACCAGCTTTATCCCACAAAGTAATCCAAGAACTACCACAATCAATAGAAATTAAGACTTCTAGTCTATCATTTTCATTAGCCCATTGAGCATAACCATAAGTAAAATCCAAAGATGCACCAGCAACATTAGATAAGTCAATTTCTTCAAAAACAATCATAGAGGATCCAGTTGCAATATCAACAAAATCCCAACGGAAACAACCATCTGAATTACCGTGACCACCTAAATCATAAGATAAGTTTGCAATTGATTTATTAACAGCAAAAGCTCTAATATCATCAGGATTAACAGCAATACTATTAGGAGGAGCAGGATCGCCATTTGATAGAGTTTGGAATCCTTCCATAAAGTTATCACCAAAGTTAAATGATGCATCTAATAATGGAAATGGTCCATCAGAGTCATTATTATTACCAGTTGATAATTCTAACATATTTGGATTAGTAGAAGCAAATTCTACACTATACTCAATGCTTGATGTACCAGTTAAAGTGATCTGAGGAAAAGAAAGATTCGTATTAGCACCAGCAGTAATAGGAGTAGAAACTGCCTGAGTTACAGGAGTACCACCATTAACAGCATAACTGATTGTGTAATTGTTAATATCAACCGAACCTGGATTAGTTACATTTACCATTGGAGTAAAGTTAGCTGTACAATATCCAGTAGGAGCCGTAGAAACAGAAGTAAGCCCTAAATCTCCAGCAGTATATCCAGCAGGAATAGTTACATTTACAGCTGTTGCATTACCTGTAATGATATTTTGTTGACCTTCTGCAAGGAATACAACAACATCCAATTTAGTAATATCTAAACCAATACCATTGATATCATTCGGTAATTGATACATAAACGTATCAGCCTGAAAATATCCCATAGTAGTAGTAGCTACATCAACTCCCCACTGTCCAGTCAATAAATGACGTAACATATGATTGTGATTATAATTACCATTAGGTAATACTTGTGCTGTATTATTAGTAGATCCAGTTTGTGGCCCTTCTACATCATCTTGTGTTAATGCTACATTTAATTTGTGCGTAGAAGCTGCTGCATTACTTGTGTAATACGTTTCAACAACAACTGTTAACATACGAGTAATAGGATCAGCTGTAGCTACAGCTGCAATATTTACAGGAGAAGTTTCTCCCATAATAGTAGAACCAGCAGTAGCCCAATCGCCACGACTCATAGCAGTTGCACCAGCATTACCTTGTTCCAATCCTGGGAAGTTACGACGATTAACCGTACCTGCAGGATAACCAGCTAAACCTGACTGTCCGTCAATAGCAGCACCAAATGACGTTCTAAAATCTGGATCACTACCAGAAGGAGCAGCATAACCACCCGCGTGAACATTTATAAGAAAAACATCACCAGCATTAGATGAAGCCATATTATTAGCGATCAAGTGTCCAGCAGGGCACCAAGTACAATAAATACCAGTGAACTCTTCCAAGACCACATTTTTATTCTCAGCGGTTGTGCTCACAAAATTTTGAGCAGTAAGACCCACTGATAGGAATGCAATACAAAAAGTAAAAATAATTCTTTTCATAACTAATTTTTTGATATTAAATCGAATAAAATATTAAATATTTCAACTAAAAATTCGGTCAATGGTTATAATGAGTGATTCTTTTTTATGTAGAAAGATCATTCATCAGAATCATTACCCAAATCTAGTACAATTGTAATCATTAGACAAATTTTGAATTCTCTTATATATGGCAGTTAGATGACGCGAAAAAGACTTTTTTGTAATATATTTATTGTGCAAAAAATTATTTATTTATAATTTTTTTTATTTTTTTAAAAAAATGCGTCACTTTCTGCAATAAATGGCATATTTGTAGTATAATTAATATATATACAATAATGGAACATTTTTAATATCATTTTCGTAATAAAGATTAGGATATGTAATAAAACTACTCAACTATGAAGCAAAATATACTTTTAATTATACTTTCAGTCTTGTTAATCAACACTGCACAAGCTTTTTCGCCACAAAACCATTTACCACAAGTCAATCAGGTCTGTCAAGCCTTTTGGTCTTTAGATGGAATAGAAGGTGATGGTACAAAAGTAAGCCTATATCCTAATCCAGCAAATGATTATTTCATGTTAAAAAACGCGGAGAATGTTCACACTGTATTGGTTTACAACATTTTAGGTCGTGAAGTAAAACGTTTTAGACTTAATCAAGGTGGTGGAAGATATCAAGTCAATGACTTACCTAAAGGAATGTATGTTATTCGATTAATTAACAGCAATAAAGATGTATTACAAACTATTCGAATGAATAAAAGATAAAGAATAAAAAAAATTATAAAATATTTAAAATAGAAAAAAGCCATGATGAAAATTTTTCATCATGGCTTTTTTCTATTTTAATGTCCTAAAAATATCTATAATTCAATTTTGTCGTAATCAATACATTTTTAACATTAAGACTATTTTTTTGATAATTCTTTCAACTTTTCCTCTAATTCGTCTTCATCTCCTGGATTATAACCACTATGAGAATAAGCAATCTTTCCTTTTTCATCTAAGATAAATGTATAAGGAACATCTTGAAATTGCATCGCTTGCATCAATTCTCTTTTAATATCTGATAATACTTCGTAATCCCAACCTTTAGCTTTTACCACACCTGCTACCTTAGTAAAGGTACGTGCATTATCAATTGAAACTGCGACCAATTCCATATTATAGTCAGCTTCCCAATCCGCATAAACCTCAGAAATAGCATCTAATTCTCTCTTACAAGGTGAACACCAAGTCGCCCAGAAGCTCAAAACAGTTATTTTTCCATTTTTTGCATATTTTTGAATGCTTACTTGTTTGCCATCCAATTTTTTTACTTTTACATTAGGTACTGTTTTTTCTTGTGCAAAAGCGACTGTTGTAATTGCCATAAACAATAAGGCAAAAAGAAGTTGTAAGTTCCTCATATTTAATTTGATTTTTATAAAATTTTTCTTTTAATAAATAATTAATAATCTCTAAATCAATTATCAATTGTGTGAATGTTTGTTTCTATACGATAAAAATACCAAGTAGTTTGTTAAAATTAAATTAAGATAATTTTTTCCTAATTTGACTTCTACTTTCTATTTTACTATTTGGACGATGAAATTCTTCAATTTGTGACCTTTTTTCTAAAAAAAATTATGCTAGATTTGACTTATGACAAATACTAGACAAAAAATTCGGTCTACTTTCTCTTAAATACCCTAAGATTACCTGTATTTTTCTGCCACTAAAACTTCTAGACAAATGCGTAACGTTTATTCAACTTTGATTATTGCTATTATTTGTAGTCAATTTTCTACACTTTTCGCTCAAGGTATACTTTCGGGTAGCTTACAAACTCGAACGAATTTTTACCAAAGAGATACTTTAATTGGTGCGGCAAACACGCCTCAATACGATAATCAATTATCAGGTTCTGATGGTTGGTTAGATATGAATTATAATAATTGGGGAGCTAATTTTAAGCTTCGTTTCGATTTATTTAATAATTCTAATTTAAGAAATCCACAAGGTTCTTACTCGGATCAAGGTATTGGTTTTTGGCAAATTCGTAAGAAAATCCAAAAATTAGATATTACCGCAGGGTATTTTTATGATCAAATTGGTAGTGGTGCGGCTTTTCAAGCTTATGAAGCTCGACTTTTAGCGATTGATAATGCTTTGATGGGCATAAGATTACAATATGATTTAACAGAAAATATTAGCCTTAAAGGTTTTACAGGTCGTCAAAAGAACTTTTTTGATCTCTACGGCTCGACAATTAAGGGTTTTAATGCGGATGGTTTTTTCTCTTTTGAAAAAGCAGGCGTGAATATCGCCCCTGGTGTTGGAATTGTTAATCGAACGATTGATGAAGAATCCATGCAACGGATCGCCGCTAATATTGCGACTTATTCGCCTATTGATACTTTCACACCAAAATATAACAATTACGCCTTTACCTTATATAATACACTGACTTACAAAAATTTCGCCTGGTATGTTGAAGGTGTTTATAAAAGTAAAGAAGCTATTGCTTTGCTTGATGGTCAATTAGTTGATCGCCCTGGTTCTGTCCTTTATTCTAGTTTGGGGTATGCTCAAAAAGGTTTAGGAATTACTTTGCAAGCCAAACGAACAGAGAATTTTCAGATGAGAACGTCTCCTAACGAGACATTGACTAGAGGATTGATTAACTTCATTCCTCCTATGGCTCGACAAAATACATATCGACTCACCGCAAGATATAATGCCGCAACTCAAGAGTTAGGTGAATTAGGATTACAAGCCGATATAATTTATTCTCCTATCAAAAAAGTGAGTTTATTATTAAATTTCACCAATATTACGGACTTAGATAATGAATTGCTTTATAGAGAATTGTATAGTGAAGTGACGATTAAAGGACCTAAAAATAAGTGGAAATTATTGACAGGTGTTCAACTTCAACAATATAATCAAGAAGTTTATGAAATCAAACCTAATGTGCCTCTCGTCAATACAATTGTCCCTTATGTTGATTTTTTATATAAATTTAATCGTAAATTAGCACTTAGGACGGAACTTCAATATATGAATACTGATGAGGATTTCGGTAGTTGGGCATTTGGTTTAGTCGAATTGACTTATAATCGTCGCTGGTCGTTTATTTTGGTGGATATGATGACGCTTAACCCATCTCAATATTACCAAAAAGTTAATCGTACCGTTGAAAATCCAAATAAACCAGTTCATTTCTTCTCTGGAGAAGTTGTTTATAGCCGAAAAGCACATCGTTTTGGTTTGGGTTATATTCGACAAGTAGAAGGAATTGTTTGTACGGGTGGTGTTTGTAGATATGAACCTGCATTTAGTGGCGTTAGATTCACCGCACAAACAAGATTTTAACCTATTAATATTAAAATGAACTAATTTTCGTATTAATAAGTTTAAAAATAGTTGATTGTTGAGATTGCTTAGATATTTTTTATCAATTATTCATAAAAAACAATCACAACAATTTAGCAATCAAACAATGAGCGAAGCGACAACAATCAGCAAAGCGAAATAATTTTAACAATTTTATTATATACTTCATTATTTAAAAGAAGGATTCAATTATGGCAACTTTTGAAGAGCGTATCAATGCTGACTTAAAAACAGCAATGAAAGCGAGAGACAAGGCAAGAACAAGAACAATCAGAGCAATTAAATCAGCTATTTTATTAGCTAATACGGATGGTTCTGGAAATAAAGTAACCGAGGAGAAAGGCACTAAGATTTTGATTAAAATGGCTAAACAACGCAAAGACGCGTTAGGCATTTATGAAAAACAAAATAGAGCAGATCTTGCAGAAATAGAGAAAGCAGAGTTAGCGGTAATTAGTGATTATTTGCCAAAAGCCATGACACCAGCCGAAATTGAAGCTGGCGTAAAAGCTATTATCGGCGAGGTCGGTGCGACTTCTATGAGAGATATGGGAAAAGTCATGGGTATTGCATCTAAACGCTTTGCAGGCAAGGCAGATGGAAAAGTCATTTCTGGTTTTGTACGAAATGCGTTAAAATAAATTCGTTGATAAAACGTTGATTTTTAATCAAATACTTTTAAATTAGGTGATAATAATCCTAGTTTAAAAGTATTTTTTTTTTAAGCAATCATCTAAACATGAAATCAATGACCAAAAACATTTTAAATATAGTCTTTATCCTATTTTTCGCCCTTTTCGTATTTCAAACTGCTTTTTCACAAAATAAAAAAATCATATTTCCTTATCTTATTCAATGTGAAAACGCCACAGACAAAAATGATTGCTCGCGTCGAGCTTTACATAATTACATCCTTCAACAGATGAAAGATCCTAAAGTGCTGTTCGATAATGGGATCGAAGGCAAAATAATTACACAATTCGCCATCACTGCAATGGGCAAAGTCACAGATACTTATTGTATCAAAGATTTAGGCGGAGGAGCATGCGAGGAAGGTATAAGGCTGTTGAGAAGTATGGAAAAAAACGGCTTAAAATGGCAAGCTGGAACAATAAATGGCATTCCCAAAAAATTTGTAGTCCCCAATTATCCATTTTTTTTTGATAAAAAACCAAACTCCGCTCCTGTTCCTCCTCCTTTCAATATGATAGCCAAAGAAAAAGTTCGTACTATCAAAATCAAAAAACGTCGAAAAACAACCAATATTCCAAAGAGAAAACAAGAACAGCCCTTAGTTAAATCTATTCCTAAAAAAATTCCAGTCAAAGAAAATACAACCATTTATTCCGAAGTCGATCAAGTTCCCGTTTTTCCTGGTTGCCAAAACGGAGGCCCTTTTCGCGATTCACTCAAATCGAATGATTGTACTTTAATGGCTTTAAATAATGATGTTGCAAAATTATTAAAATATCCAAGGCGAG
>CAKZLL010000383.1 GCA_937125475.1 uncultured Saprospiraceae bacterium
CAGGTTGTCCAACAACTATTCCTACTTCTTGCACTAGTCAAGATTTATATGCGAATTATATGGATTACCTAAAAGATCAAACTTGTCAAACCTTATTCACTGACGACCAAGTAAATATTATGCGGAGTGTTTTGTTAGGTCTAGGAGCGAGTCTGGGTTATGGAAGTCGGTATAGTTTAATTACCAGCGGAATGACGACCTGTGCTACGCCTTGTAATATCAATTTGACTGTTTCAACTACACCTGAATCTTGTGGCAACTTATCCGATGGAACAGCCAATGTAATTATTTCAGGGAACGTAGGTTCTTACACGACTTCGATTTTGCCTGCTGCTACTATTACTTCTACATCGACAGGAATAAATATTACTGGATTAGCAGAAGGAACATATCAATTGAATGTAGCAGATCTTACTGGTTGCCAACAAAACATAGCTATTTCAATTAATTCTTCGACCAATATTACAGCAAATATTTCAGTAACTAATGAAACTTGTAATAACTTCGATGGTACTGCAACTATCACGCCTTCAGGAGGAATTGCGCCTTATATTATTACTTGGACAACACCATCAGGCATACAAATAGGAAACACTATTACGGGTTTAATAGAAGGGAATTATCCAGTTTCAATAACAGATGCAACAGGTTGTGAATACAATGATACCGCTATGATTTACCGTTATTGTAATGAAACCTGTGATACATTCACGATTGCGGATTTATCAACTGTTTCGGCTAATTTATATTATAATCAATTCGCGGGAGGTTTTATTTCTGGAACAAATGGCTATAATCATCAAGCTTTCGCTAATTATTGTGATTATCAAGGTGCAAATACTCATGTAACAGGCTTATTTCTCGGAGTAGCAATAGCAGGAGCGAGTGCACCGAATGCAATGGTTGAATTTGTTGTTTGGGAAAATGTAGCTGGTCAACCAGGGACGGAATTAGGCTCTAAATTTATTCCAATTCAGTCTTTGGCAAATAACGTTCAATTAGGGCAAGCTACTTATATTACTTTCGATTCGCCTATCCCAATTGCTGCGCCTTTTTTCGTTGGTGTGAAAATTCCTCCAACTACTAATGGCGATACTATAGCTTTCTTTACTAGTACTATTAATGATGGTCTACCTGGTACAAATGTAGCTTGGGAACAGTGGAGCGATGGATCATGGCATGATTTCCCTTCTTCTTGGAATATTGACATGGGATTTGGGATTTTACCTTTATTAGGAACGCCTGCAATTGCTAATTTTTCACCTACTAATGTTACAGCTTGTGACTCGCAAGCTGTTGTTATATTTAATGACCTTTCGACAGGAGGGGCTGGTTCTATTTGGGATTTGCAAGGAGCAGCACCGATTTCTGTAATAGGAAATACGGCAACGGCAAGTTATCCAAATATAGGTATTTTTGATGCGGCTCTGATTACTTCCAATGATTGTATTTCTGATACACTTCTTGTAGAAAATGCTGTTACTGTTAATGCTTGTCCGACAGGTTGTACGCTTTATGCTACGCTAACAAGTACTGATGTAAATTGTAATGGTGGCAATGATGGTACTGCCATAGCCTTGCCTTTTGATGGTCTTGCGCCTTATAGCTTCCTTTGGAGTAATAATTCGACAATTAACCTAGTGACTAATTTAGCCGCAGGCACACACACCGTCACTGTAACGGATGCTAATAATTGTAGCGTTGTTGGAACGGTTGAAATCGGAGAACCTACTGATTCTATTTCAACCAATATGACAATTGTTAATGAGAGTTGTGCCTTTAACGATGGTTCGGCTTATGTTACTGCTTCTGGCGGTACGGGTAGTTTTTCTTACCTCTGGAATACAACGACTAATTCAGATACTATTAATAATTTAAACGCAGGAACTTATATAATTACAGTAACTGATGTGACGGGTTGTGTTCAGATAGATACAGCAATTATCGAAGCTGCACCCGAAATTATATTGAATTTTTCGACTGTTAATAATCTTAGTTGTTTTGGAAGTTTAGATGGAAATGCTACGATTAATGCAATAGGTGGTACACTTCCTTATACCTATAATTGGTCGAATGGTTCGGATTCTGCTTCTATTGCAAATGTTGATGCTGGAACTTATTATGTTACGGTAATGGATAATGGTGGTTGTTCAGCTTTGGATACAATTACATTGAGTGAACCAACTGCAATGAATATTGCGGTTCAAAATGTAACTAATGTTAATTGTGGAGGAGAGACAACAGGGGAAGCTACAATTATAGTCAGTGGAGGTTCTCCTGCTTATACCTATAATTGGTCGAATGGTTCAGATTCTGCCTCTATTACAAATGTTGGTGCTGGAACTTACACTGTTACTGTAACTGATACTAGTCAATGTACTGTTAATCTTTCAATTAATATTAACGAACCAACTCTTTTTATTTTATTACCTTCCACTGTAAATACACTTAATTGTGCAGATGATTCAGCGGGTTTTGCAATGGTTAATGTGACTGGAGGTACTGCGCCTTATAGTTATTTTTGGTCAGATAGTTCGATTACTTCTACGATTAGTAATGTTGGAGCTGGAACTTATTATGCAAGTATTACCGATGCAAATAATTGCCTTTTAGTAGATACGATTAATATTTCTGCGCCTTCTCCTTTGGTGCTTACGCCTCAAAATGTCGTCAATATTGGTTGTGCTGGAACGCTTTCTGGATCAGCGACAGTTAATGTGACAGGCGGAATTATGCCTTATACTTACCTTTGGTCGAATAATACTACTGCCAGTTCAATTAGTAATGTTGGTGCTGGAACTTATATTGTAACCGTTACAGATTTGAATAATTGTAGCGATACTTTATCAATTGACTTAGTACAATCCAATCCAATCTCAACTGCAATTATTGATACTACTTTCATTGATTGTGCTGGGAATACAACAGGAGGATTTCGAATAACGGCTTCGGGGGGTGTTACGCCTTATTCCTATACTTGGAGTGGAAATCCAACCAATACAACGGATAGCATCACCAATATTGGAGCGGGGAGTTATTCGGTTACAATTACTGATGCATCTAATTGTATTTTTGTTCAAAACCTAACTTTAACCGATCCTATTCCCCTCACCAGTAGCCTTACTATTCAAAATTTACCCTGTGCAACAGGGCAAAATGGTATTGCAGCAGTTAATGTTTTGGGTGGTACTTCGCCTTACAATTACAGTTGGAATCACACTCCTTTGAATATGAATAGCGTGACTAACTTAGGTCTTGGAGATTATTTCGTAACAATAACTGATGCTAATAATTGTATGCTTTTAGATACTGCAACAATCGCTTCACCTCCGCTTATCGTGATTAATGTAGCAACAACCCCAGTAAGTTGTGTTGGTGGTTTTAATGGCACTGCAATTGCAACAGTTTCGGGCGGCATGGGAAATTATAACTATATTTGGGATAATACGCCAGGCAATCCAACAATTAATAATTTAATAGCTGGCCAACATACTTTGACTATCATTGATCAGAATAATTGCCAAATGATTGATACTTTTATGGTTGGTACTATTCCAGCCTTGACTGTCGCAGGCATCACGGCTCAACCTGTAAGCTGCTACGGTGATGTAGATGGAACAGCAACTATACAAATTTCAGGCGGAACATTACCATATACTTATACTTGGAATACTAATCCATCTCAAAGCACTCCAACAGCAACAAACTTACCCGCAGGAACTTACCAAGTTGTTGTGACTGATTTGAATGGATGTAGTTTGCCTCCTGTAAGTGTGACTGTTGCTGAACCATCAGAATTAACGATTGATAATATATTTTTGGCAGAACCTAATTGTAACAATTCCAGTGATGGCTCTATTACAGTATTTACAAGCGGCGGAACACCAACAACAGCAGGAAATTACTTTTATCAATGGGCAGGAAGCAATTCAGTTTCTAATATTGCTAATAATTTATTAGCTGGTAATTATGGCGTGACTGTTACAGATATTAATGGTTGTAGTGTTTCTGATAGTACAACTTTGACCGCTCCTCCAATTATGACTGCGACAATTTCTAGTACGTCGGTGAGTTGTTTTGATGCACAAGATGGAACCATTAAAGTTACTAATATAATAGGTGGAACAGCGCCTTATACTTATGCAATTACAGGGACAATATTTATTCCCGTTTCTATGCAAACAACAGATTTGCCAAGTGGGGTTTATAATACAATTGTTAAAGATGCAAATGGTTGTACTTTTTCGCAGTCAGTCACGATTACCGAACCATTAGAAATCAGCGTTGATTTGGGTGATGATACCGAAATTGTTCTTGGTGGAACACTACAATTTGATGCTACAATTAATAGCTTAGTTCCTGTGGCTTACACTTGGACAACTACTGATACTTCTATTAGTTGCCTCAATTGCCCTGATCCAATTATCCGACCGATTGCTAATAATAATAATTATCTAGTGAGCGTAGTGGATAGTAATGGTTGTTCAGCAAGTGATGATATAAATGTGAAAGTAATTAGAGATCGACGAATTTTTGTTCCTAATATTTTTACTCCAAATGATGATGGTAATAATGACTTATTGGTTGTTTATGGTGGAACAGGTGTAGAAGAAATTCTAACTTTTAAAGTTTTTAATCGTTGGGGAGAATTATTACATTACGCAGAAAATTTCCCACCTAATAGCGAAGCTCATGGTTGGAATGGAGAACAACGAGGAAAAAAATTATCACCAAACGTATTTATTTATGTAATAGAAGTTAGATTTTCGGATGGCTTAACGAATGTTTATACTGGAGATGTAACACTTTTTATTCATTAATGGATATAGAGAACTATTTAGTCAAGTTTATAATGGACAAGAATGTCATATAAATAACAGACTATAAAAGCTTATTATAAAATTCACATAGTAAAACATGTATCATTCGAGTATTTAGAATAACTTTGCACCGTTAATTTTAAATCATAAAATTGTACTATGAAAAAATATATACTACCATTAGTATTAACGATCGTTTCTTTTTCTATACTTCAAGCACAGCCTTGTTCAAAACTCTTCATCTCTAAATATCTAGAAGGGTATTCAAACAACAGTGCGATTGAAATTTACAATCCAACGAATACAGCTATTGATTTATCTGCTTATACGATTGGACGTTTCAGAAATGGCACTCAAAATTATGAGCCACAAGCTTTGCCAGCAGTAATGTTACAACCTTATGACACTTATCTTGCAGGAATTGACAAGAGAGATTCTCTAGGAACATGTTATGAAATACCAATGTGGAATGGTTATCAAGAATGGGATGTTTGTTTGGATGGAACAACAGGCTTACCTATCATTGATAGCAATGGAGATACTGTTTATTGTGTTCAATATCAAAATGTTAGTTGTTCTGGTGGTAATGATATTCCTCATCATAAATATGACAATACTTACAAGGACTTCTTAGATTTACAAGGAAAAGTTGATGGATTTTTTAATCCAAATTATGTTTCTGGGGGTAATAATCCAATGTATTTTAATGGTGATGATGCTGTTGCTTTAGTTTTGGGATCTATACCTGCAAATGATGGAAGTAATGTAATGGATGTTGTCGGTGTAGTAGGCGAAGATCCAGGAGATAGTTGGGTAACTGCGAGTGGTTACTGGATTACGAAAGATCGTAGTTTGGTCAAAAAACCTTTTGTTGAAGAAGGGCGTTTAGTTGTGAAAGGTGTTGCTGCTCCTGCTGATACATTACATTATTCAGAATGGGATATTTATCCTAAGAATACTTTTCATGTAATTGATGGTGGTCATCAGTGTTCTTGTGATCCTAATTACGTCAGTACAAAACAAATCAACCAAATTGATTTTCAGGTTTATCCTAATCCAGCGACTAGCAACGGAGCTGTAATGATTGAAGCAAAAGGAAAAATACAGCGTGTTCAAATCTTGAATACTTTAGGTCAATTAATCAACACAATTAATTACAAAAACAATCAAGTGAGACAAGAAGTTTCTATTCCAAATATAACTTCTGGTCTTTATTTAATCTCAATTGAATTTGAAGATCACAGTATTACGACCCGAAAATTGATGGTCAAGTAATAAGAAAAAATGAAAGACTTACTTTTTTATAATAAAAGTAAAGATATAAGTTTAAAGCGTCGGATGCCTAGAAAGCATCCGACGTTTAGATTTTTAATAAAAATTGCATATGAGGTTTTTTAACATTTTTTTCTTTATAATTTTTGGAGTTACTTCAACGCTTTCAGCCCAAATGGGTGTTGTTTTCGGAAAAATAACGGATAATATTACTAACGAAGGACTGACTAGTGCCAATGTTGAGTATAATAATCAAGGTGAGTTTGCTGATTTTGAGGGAAATTATAGGATTAATTTACCCGCAGGCAAATATGTATTAACTTTTTCTTATGTGGGGTACGAAGCCCAAGAAGTAACGGTTGAGGTCGTTGCAGGAAAAGAAGAAGAAGTTAATGTCAGACTAAAAAGTGATCTATCTTTCCAAGAAGTTGTCAAAACGGCAGATATTGCGATCGAAAGAAAAACACCTATTTCCTTTTCTAATATTAGTACTAAACAACTTGCGGAAGAACTTTCTTCTCAAGATTTGCCTATGGTATTAAATTCTACTCCAGGTGCTTATGCTACTCAATCTGGTGGTGGTGATGGTGATGCGAGGGTAACAATTCGCGGTTTTAACCAAAGAAACGTGGCAGTAATGCTGGATGGTGTACCAGTTAATGACATGGAAAATGGTTGGGTTTATTGGTCTAACTGGTTTGGTTTAGATCTAGTTACTTCAACTATGCAAGTGCAGCGCGGACTTGGAGCATCAAAATTAGCTATTCCTTCTGTCGGTGGTACAATCAATATTATTACCAAAGGTATAAAATCTAATCCTAGTTTAAAATTTAAACAAGAAATAGGAACAGGCGGATACTCTCGTTCTACATTGGGTTGGAACTCTGGACGCTTGAAAGGCGGATGGGGTTTGTCGCTTGCAGGTTCTTACAAACAAGGAAATGGCTGGGTAGAAGGTACATTCACTAAAGGTTATTTTTACTACCTTAAAGCAGAGAAATCTTTTGATAATCATCTCATTAGTTTTACAGGATTTGGCGCACCTCAAGAACATGGTCAACGCCCATTCAAAGATGCAATTGGTGTTTTTGATAGTGAATATGCCTTAGCAAATGGAGTTAGTCAAGCTAATTTAGATGATCTAAAATTAACCAACTTTGTAACAAATGTAGGTCGTAAATATAACGAACACATTGGTACATTGAATGGAGAGACAATTAATACACGCCAAAATTTTTACCACAAACCACAATTTAATCTCCGTCATTCTTGGACGGTCAATGATAAATTATATATTTCAAATCTAGCTTTCTTATCTATTGGAAATGGAGGTGGTGTTGGCCCTCTTTCTACTATGCCGAAAACTAATGAAGGGTATGTGGATTTGCAACGTGTTTATGATACAAATAGTACAACCAGTATCTTTAATCCGAATAACCGATCTACAAATATTTTAAGAGCGAGTATGAATAATCATTTTTGGTATGGATTATTATCTAATATTAAATATGATGTTTCGCCAAACTTGACGCTTTCTGGCGGTCTTGATTTAAGGTATTATGAAGGAAATCATTATAGAACTGTACATGATTTAGTCGGAGGTAAATATTTTACTAGTGTTGGAAATAGTCGTATTGATCAAGATGCAACTCAATTGCAAGTTGGAGATAAATTCCAATATGATAATACAGGCTTTGTAAATTGGGCTGGTGTTTTTGGATTAATGGAATATTCACAGGATAAATGGTCTGCTTTTCTTAATCTATCTGCTGCACAAGTCGGGTATGCTATGGAAGATTATATGAAACCCAAAGTAGTTACTTTAGCAGATACTTCTTTCTATGTTTCTTATGATGCTCCTGTTGATCATGAAAATAAAACTTATACAGTCGATTCGGAAGAGGCTAAAAATCAGCGCATTGACTGGATTTACATTCCTAGTTTTACATTTAAAACGGGAGCTTCTTATAGAATAAATGAGGCACATAGTGTTTTTGTAAATACAGGTTATTTATCTCGTCCGACGCGATATACGAATATGATTAGGAGTAATACCTTTAATAGCCAACCAATTACTCAATTCACTAATGCTGAAAACGAAATCATTTATGCTTTTGAAGCAGGTTATAAATTTAGAAGCACTGTCTTTAGTGGAAATATTAATGGTTATTGGACCAATTGGCTCAATAAGCCGCTTGATAGTACACCAACGGTTTTATCTGATCCGACTGATCCAGAATCAGAACGTATTCCAGTAAATATCAATGGTGTAGCGGCATTACATAAAGGTATTGAATTGGATTTTGCAGTTAAAATAATTAAAGGATTAGAACTACAAGGATTAGCTTCATTTGGTGATTGGATCTGGAATTCTGCTGCAACCGTAGAACTGCCAGGAGGAGGATCTTATAAATTTGATGCAAAAGGTGTTCATGTTGGCGATGCTGCTCAAACTCAGTTGGGTATTATGGTTAGATATGAGCCGATCAAAGGGTTGTATTTTAAATTAAGAAGCACTTATTTTGGTAATAATTACGCAGATTTTACACCAGAATCTCTAAGTGGTGCTACGGCACAACAAGAATCTTGGAAAATGCCTGATTATTATCTAGTCGATTTTCATTCAGGATATAATTTCAAAGTAGCCAAAACCAAAATGGGGGTTCGATTTAATGTATTAAATGTATTAGATGCGCTTTACCTAACGGATGGTCGTAATAATGATGGGTTTGTTCAGGCCTATAATGAATTTGATGCTAAATCTGCTTCTGTCTTTTTTGGATTAGGAAGAAGATGGAATTTATCTTTTAATATTACTTTGTAATATATAATAGCCTAAAAGTCGGATTGCTATAAGTAGTTAGATTTTTAAAATAATAAAAATACAATGAAAAAACTTTTATCATTTTTTACACTTTTATTAATGGCTCAGTTCGCTTGGGCACAAACTCCAATTGATCAAGCCAGAAATACCGCAGTAGGTCAAACTGTAACAATCACAGGAACGGTTACAAACGGGAGCGAAATGGGCGTTATTCGTTATATTCAAGATGCAACAGGAGGTTTACCTATTTATGATAATGCTTTCGCAAGTGCCGTTGGAAGAGGAGATAGTGTCACGGTTACTGGAGAAATGGACGTGTTTGGTGGTTTATTAGAATTAAAAAATGTAACGCATACGTTTCATGCTGCTGGAAAAATAGTTTTACCTAAAGTTGTTACTCCAGGAGGAATTGGTCCAGTAAATGAAGGCGAATTATTAAAAATAAATAACGTAACATTCTCTAATGCTGGTGGAACATTCGCTAGTGGAACATTGAATTTTACAGATGGAAGTCAAACTTCTCAAATTTATTTAAATGCTAGTTCTATTCTAGTTGGTACAACTATTCCACAAACAGCAGTCAATATTACAGGACTTTCCTCTCAATATAATGGCTCAGCTCAATTGTTGGTTAGAGACCTAAATGATATTGAAATTGCTTCTACTTTTTATTTAACAAATAGTGTTACACAAACTAATTTAACGAATAGTGGTTTTACCTTAAATTGGGAAACGAATATTAACGGTTCATCAAATATAGTTTATGG
>CAKZLL010000384.1 GCA_937125475.1 uncultured Saprospiraceae bacterium
GTTGGATTTACATTTTCTACAATTCCTTTTGCTAAAGCAATACCTGACTCGACATTTGTGTTCATTTTCCAGTTGCCAGCTACAATTTTTTTCCTTGTCATTTTTTTCAATTGAAATTAAAAGAACTAGAAAAAGAGGTTAATTTCTTTTTCTAATTTTTCTAAAACATTTTTTAATTTTTTAAATATCTGCAATAATAATTATTACATAACGATTAACCAATAATCTGACATAACTTCTTGAAATTGAACATAAAAAAGCTAATTATTCATTAAGTTGAATGCAAAAAGAAAAACGATAAGGCTGGCAAGGCAATTGATATTTTTTTAAAGCTGTTGCGCCCCAACTATTATTTCCTCCAATTCCCATTTGCTGTAAGTCAATATTAATCGTTGTGAAATCTCGTTTTGGAAGTGTAGCCGCATGGGTTTGTGCCTTTTTTAAACCACCATCCAAATCATTTTGATAATAATGATAAGCACTAATATTCATGTTTTGTTCCGCTTTAAATAACAAGCCATTTGCTTGTTGATCCGTGAAAGAAGCCCAGCGTACATCCGTTTTATTAGCGGTTTCTTGCGGTCGAATATAAGGATGAAATTGCTCAGAAACTTTGCCTTGATACATTCCAACAAAAGCACTTGATTTTCTATCGGAATAGGATTCGTGTGGGCCGCGTCCGAACCATTTCATTTTATCCAAATTCTTTTTCAATGCCATTTGCATTCCAAAACGGGGCAGCATAGGCAAGGGCGTTTGATTGGGGTCGATTTGCATCGTCACTTTGATTTCGCCACTACCATATATATAGTACTGCAACATTAAATCAATTTTGCCTTTTAGCATTTTGCCTTTGATTTCAATCTGAATAGTATTTTCATCAATTTGAATGACTTGATTATTAGTCAGTTGAAAACTTTCATAAGGATTTTTCCAGACTTGTAATTTTTGCGGCAATCTCGCACCATAATCATTATCAGTCGGAGGTCTCCAAAAATTGGGTTGTAAAGGCGCATGAATATATTCTTGTCCATTTTTTTGATAAGAAATCAATTCTAAATTGGGTTGATTGAACTTAATTTTAAATCCCTTTCCTGTAATTAGAAGTTGATTTTTTTCTTTTGTTAATATTAATGCATTAGATGAAATAGGCTGAGGAATTAAAAAATAATCCTCTTTCAAAGGAATTTGAGCTTGCGCCAAAATATGCCCTTTTTCTAATAAAATTGTTTTTTCTTTTGTTTTAAAATAAAAATTAAGATGAATGTCTTTAGCTGTTTTTTTGTTGATTTGAAAAGGAATAGGCAATATTTTTCTACTTTGTGGTTCAATTTTTAAATCCTTAATTATACCGTTATTAGCGATTTGACCATCTTCTAAAACCTGCCATTCTAAGAGACAATCATCTAAGTTTTTAAAAAAATATTCATTATAAATACTAAAAGTTTGCTCACTTGCATCAATCATTTCGATATGAATATCTTGATAGACTTGCTTGACTTCTAGCAAGTGCGGATTGATTTCGCGATTGGGTAAAATTAGCCCATTGATACAAAAATTATCATCACTTGGCGTATTTTCATCGCCCCAATCACCACCATAAGCCATGATTTGAGTACCATCATCGAGCGTTTTATATAATGCTTGATCGACCCAATCCCAAATATAACCGCCTTGCATTTGTGGATTTGCGCGGATAACTTCCCAATATTCGGGCAAATTTCCGACGCTATTTCCCATTGCATGGGCATATTCGCATTGAATCAGCGGTCGATTAGGATTATTTTTAATAAAACGCTGCATTTGATCCGTCCAAGCGTACATCGGCGCGATAATATCGGTATTCCATTCGACATGCCCATTATAATCAACAATCGCCCGTTCATATTGAATAGGTCGAGAAGGATCGCGCTGTTTGATCCAGTCATAAGTCGCGTACATATTCACGCCATTTCCAGCTTCATTGCCCAAAGACCAAGTAATAATGCACGGATGATTTTTGTCGCGCTCGACCATTCTGATCGTTCGTTGCAAATGGGCAGTTTTGAAAATCGGTTGATTTGCGAGGGTTTGATCCAGGCGATAACCAATGGCATGAGATTCAATATTGGCTTCATCAACTACATATAAACCATATTCATCACAGAGTTCATACCAGCGCGAATCATTGGGATAATGTGCCGTTCTGACTGCATTAATATTGTGTTGTTTCATCAATTGAATATCCTTAATCATGGAAGCTTCGCTGATGACGTGACCTGTTTTCGGATCATGTTCGTGTCGATTAACACCTTTGATTAATATGGCTTTTCCATTAATGAGGAATTGCCCATTTTTGATTTCAATTTTTCTAAAACCAATTTTGAACGGAATAATTTGTAGCGTTTTGCCTGAAAAATCTTTTAATTCAATGAGGAGTTGATATAAATATGGGGTTTCGGCAGTCCAAGGCTGGATATTAGGGATTTGATTTTCAAATTTAAAAATAGAGGAATGCCCATTTTTACTGTCTTCCAAAATGATTTTCCCTTGATCTAAAATTTGATAACTAACGCTAAAATTATTATTAATTGGGCGTTGATATTTTTGTAATTCTATTTCTAATTGAAACAGCCCATTTTTAAAATCATCGCTTAAATCGGTTTGAGCAAAAAAATCAAGCACTCGAACTTTGGGCGTACTATATATATATACATCGCGCTCAATTCCGCTAATACGCCAAAAATCTTGGCATTCTAACCAACTTCCATCTGTCCAGCGATAGACTTCGATTGCGACAGTGTTTGTACCTATTTTTACAAAATCAGTGATGTCAAATTCTGCGGGCAATTTACTGCCTTGACTATATCCGACCTTTTTCCCATTTACCCAAAGGTAAAACCCAGACTTGACTGCACCAAAATGTATGAAGATCTGCTGTTCGTTCCAGTTTTTAGGAATATTGAATGTTCGTTTATATGATCCTACTGAATTATAATCCGTTGGAATTTGATGCGGTTGAGGCTTGTTGGTGAATTCATAAGCAATATTGACGTAGATCGGAACGCCATGTCCTTCTAATTCCCAATTGCTAGGAACAGGAATATCAGCCCATTCGGAGGTATTAAAGTCATTTTTATAAAAATCAATTGGTTGATCGGCGGGTTTTGGTGACCAATGAAATTTCCATGTGCCGTTTAATGATTGATAATTTGGGGCTTGTTGAGGTTGAGCTACTTGCGCCAATGGCAGATTTGGATAGCCAAAAAAATGAGCGTGAGGGCGTTCTTTATTTTGTTCTACGATTTTGGGGTTGTTCCATTCTGGTATTTTTGATTGCGGTTGTGGGGCAAAGACATTCATTTTATTAATCATTATCGTATTTAAATATTATTAAAAAAATAAAAAATAATTTTTCTTTTATTAATGTTTTCCTTGAAATAGGTGTTTAAAGCCTGTATGGCGCGATTTTTAATGAAGTTTGAATGTGGTTAATCTGAAAAAACTATTAAAATTGGGTGTAATTTGGATTAATTTAAAAAAAATAAAAAAAGTCAAGCAACCTTTTTCAGTAATGCCGCACTATATCATCAACAAGCAAGAAATGACCTATTAATTATTCATTAAAACATTAAAGTTATAGACACACAATTTACATTTTTTAAATCATAATTATCAATCATATTATCTTAAATTATAATAAAAAAAATCAAAACAGTATGAAAAAGTTAAGTGTTTTATTCCTAGCATTAGTAACATTGTCTTTCACTTCTTGCGATTTATTAAATATGGAAACCTCAGTTATTGATGATATTGTCAGCGCAGACAAAACGGAAGTGACTTCAGAAGATTTGCCTCAAGCAGCAAACGATATTTTGAATACGAATTATTTTGAAACTTTTATAGAGAAAGTGAGTTTAGCGGATGGTTTAGGGTATGAAGTTGAATTAGGTAATGACCAAACCTTATATTTTGATCTAGAAGGTAGTTTGATTGAAGACGAAAAAAACTGTAAAGGAAAAGGACATAAAGGTTGTAAAGGAAAAGGTACAGAGATTGAACTGTCAGAGTTGCCGACACTTGTAACAGGCTATATATCAGAAACTTACCCAGATGCAGCGATTAAAAGAGCTAAAGTTGATGATAACGGAGATTTTTTGGTAGCGATTGAAGGACCACTTTTCTTAGTATTCGATAGCGAAGGAAATTTTGTTGAAGAGCATGAGTTTGCACATAGAGGGAAAAAAGGAACAGAAGTAGCGCTTGAGGATTTATCATCTCTTATAACGGATTATATCACAGCTAATTACGAAGGTGCAACGCTTAAAATGGCATTCCTTTACAATGATGAATATCATGTAGGTATTACGAATAGCAATGATGAAAGAGTATTATTAGTTTTTGATAATGAAGGAAATTTCATTGAAGAAAAAACTTGTAACGGTAAATAATATTTGCGAAAAAAAATAGCTTAACTTTTCCTTTGGCTAATAAAATAAAAACAGGCTTAATTTATATAGAATGAAAAAGCAGTAAAGAATTTATAGATTGTTGGAGTTAGTAGTAGATTTCTTTGAAACTTGCCCTTGGTACAAAACCAAGGGCTTTTTTATTTGATAATCAGTGTTTTATGAATGGTTTCAATTGTGCTCTATTTTTGTGTTTTTTAAAAAACACCATATTTACACCATTTTGTTATTTACAGGATGGAATTGTCAAAAAATGTTGATGAAACTTAGGTAATATTAGGTTTTTACACTATTTTCCGACCTTTGTTAAGATAAGCATTTTTAGAAAAATAGTCAATGAATAATAACCAAAACCAACCATTAGAAAAATTAGAAAATATTCTTTTTGATGGATTGAACCTAGATACAGGAATTGAGGCACAACTTTGGAATGCTGCCAACACATTGAGAAGCAATTCTACACTCAAAGCTAGTGAATACGCAACGCCCGTTTTAGGCTTGATATTCTTAAAATATGCTTCTGTTCGTTTTGAACAGGCGAAACCATTGGTAGAAGCTGACATTCAGCCGTGGGAACAAGATGATGAAGAAGCGATCAAAAACCTTTACATTGCTAAATGTGGTTTTTATTTGCCAAAAAACGCCCGTTTCAGCTACTTACTTGAAGGGCAATATAAAGAAGATAGTCAAGGTAAAAAGTCATTGCAGAAAGCGATTATTGAAGCAATGGAAACCATTGAAGATTTCAACGAAAACTTAAACGGTACGTTACCAAAAAATCAATACCTCAAAATTGCTGATGATAGTATTTTAGAAGGTTTGCTCAAAGCCTTTTCTGTGATTGATATGGATACAGAAGGCGATTTATTTGGTAGAATTTATGAATACTTTTTAGGTAAATTCGCTTTAGCAGAAGGGCAAAAAGGCGGTCAGTTCTTTACACCTACTTCTATCGTAAAGTTGATTGTAGAAGTGATCGAACCGTATAGAGGAAAAATCCTTGATCCTTCGTGTGGTTCTGGTGGTATGTTCGTGCAAAGTGCTAAATTCATTAAACGAAACCAAAATACAACTACTCAACAATTGTCTGTTTATGGTATTGAAAAAATAGAAGATACGGTCAATTTGGCAAAAATGAACTTGGCAGTCAATGGCTTAAATAGTGATATTCGGAATATGGATAGTTACTATAATGATCCTTTCGAGATAGATGATTATATAGAAAATAATGGTCATGGTCAGTTTGATTATATCATGGCTAATCCTCCGTTTAATGTAAAAACAGTTGCAGAAGATAAGGTTAACGGAAAGCGTTTTTCTTTTTACGGTTTACCTAAAAAAGCATCTAAAGCGACTTCTAAAACGGCAAAGAACAAAATCAAAAATTTTACTAATGCCAATTATTTGTGGGCAAACCTCTTTGGTTCGGCTCTCAATCCGACGGGTAGAGCTGGTTTCGTGATGGCTAATTCTGCTTCTGATGCTAGAGGTGAAGAGTTGAAAGTGCGTAAAAATATTGTTGAACAAGATTTAGTTGATGTGATTGTGGCGGTTTCTTCTAATTTCTTTTTATCGGTGACTTTGCCAATTACCATTTGGTTTTATGATAAAGGAAAGCCCGAACAACGCAAAAATAAAACGCTATTCGTTGATGCAAGAAACATTTTTACACAAGTAACTCGTGCTATTAGGACATTTACACAGGCGCAAACCTTTGATTTGTCGGCTATTGTTTGGTTATATCGTGGCGAAACTGAAAAGTATAATCAACTCATTCAATTATATCAAAATGCCTTAAATCATTGGAAAAATGGCTCGAATGATGGACAATACAAAAGCCTTGAAAATACCACTGATGCTACTATAAAGGCTTTGCACAATCTACAATCGGCTCTTATGATGTGGATTGAAAGCACAACTAGATTAAGTAATGACAAAAAAAATGAGCCAAGAGTTGATTTTTATAATAGAGTAGATGCCGTGAATTGTAGCCAAACCGTTGAAAGCTACAAGACCTTACAAGAATTAGTAAGCATTGCAGAACGAAAACTAAAGATAAAAGGAAATAAAACCTTTTCTAAACTAGAAATAAAATCTTTACTCAAAGCAGCTACGACCGCTTACGAACAGCAACAGTTTATAGAAGAACGTATTCAATATTTTCAAAATCATTTGGATTGGCACTCGGAACGCTTCGGAAATGGCAATTATGAAGATGTAGAAGGACTTTGTAAAGTAGCAACACTAGAAGAAATTCAGGAACAAAACTACTCGCTCAATGCAGGTCGTTATGTCGGTGTAGCACTAGAAGCCGACAACCTCACAGCCGAAGAGTTTAAAAGCGAAATGATGGATTTACATCAACAGCTTTTACAATTGAACAGCGAAGCTGGAGAGTTAGAAACATTGATTAATCAAAATTTAGATGAGGTGCTATGAGTGAATGGAAAGAAGTTAAATTAAAGAATTGTATTAGTACTTTAAAAGGATATGCTTTTAAAAGTGCTTGGTATGTAAAAAAAGGTACACCTATTATTAGAGTAAGTGATTTTTCAATTGATAGTGTAAATACTGAAAATTTGATATATGTAAACTCTGATATTGCAAAAACTTACTCAAAGTATGCTTTAATAAAAAATGATGTTATTATTCAAACAGTAGGTTCATGGGCTTCTAATCCTGCATCAGTTGTAGGAAAAGTTATTAAAATTCCAAATAGTGTAGAGAATGGACTTTTAAACCAAAATGCAGTAAAACTAATTCCAAACACTTTAATAGATAAAAAATATCTCTTTTATTTATTGAAAGGAGAACTTTTCAAAGGATATGTTATTGGATGTGCTCAAGGTGCAGCAAGTCAAGCAAGTATAACACTTGAAACTATATATAATTATCATTTTTTACTTCCACCACTACCAACCCAAAAACGCATATCGAACATACTATCTAATTATGATAATTTGATAGAAAACAACCAAAAGCGAATAGAGATTTTAGAAAAAATGGCTCAAAACCTCTATAAAGAATGGTTTGTTCGGTTTCGTTTTCCTAATTGGGAAAGTGTGGAATTTGTTGATGGTTTGCCGATTGGTTGGGAGAAAATCAAGTTTAAGAATTTTACACAATTAAAAAGAGGATATGATTTACCGAATAGAAATATTATAGAAGGCAATTTTCCTATTATTGCTTCAACTAATATTAAAGGCTATCATAATCAATATAAAGTAGAACCACCTTGTATTACAACAGGGCGTTCAGGTTCATTAGGAACTGTTCAATTTATTAATCAAAAATCGTGGGTTTTAAATACGTCTTTATATGTAAAAGATTTTAAAGGTAATTCACCAAGATTTATTTATTATACCTTGAAAGAATTACATTTAGAACGATTTAATGCAGGAGCAGGAGTTCCGACTTTGAATAGAAATCATCTTGATGCAATTAAAATTATTAAGCCAACACAAGAATTACAGAAAAAATTTGAAGATATTATAAACTCATTTTTTAATCAAATAGAGAATTTACAACAAAAAAACAACCTTCTAAAACAAGAAAGAAACCGCTTATTACCACGCTTACTAAGTGGCAAGCTAGAAGTATAAAAATAGAAATTATAATGAAAAGATATACTCCAAAGGTTAATAAATACTTGAAAAAAGTCACAATTGAAAAATATAATAGTGGCATTTCTACACATTTATTAGACTTGATGATACCTCCTTTACGTTACGATTATTATCAAATTCGCCCAGAAACAGTTGGCGGTGATGCACCAAAAGATTTTATAGGTTTATATGAATATGACGGGAAAGTAAGGCGACAACATCCAAATACATGGGTTCGGCATGTTGCAAAAGTAGGTCATAAATGGTATCCTTTTGAAAGCATCATGGAACATTTGCTCAATCGGATAGGAGAAGTATTAGGTTTGAATATGGCATCTTCACAGCTTCGTATGGCACATGGTCAGTTGCGTTTTTTAAGTCGTTACTTCTTAAAACCAGAAGAAGGACAAAGTATGATGCACGGCGCACAGATTTATTCAACTTACTTAGGAGATGGAAAAGACAATACAAAATTTATAGATGAAATAGAATATAACAAATTGGCTCGTCAGTTACTCACTTTTCAATTGACGGATGAAGCTATCAAGTTTGTTTTTCCAAATCAACACGAAAATATAATGGGAAAATTGGTTCAATTACTTTTGTTTGATGCCATGATAGGTAATAATGACCGACATCATTATAACTGGGCAATCATTACAAATAACATAAAATCAGATTGGACACCCGTTTTTTCGCCTATTTATGATACGGCTCGTGGTTTGTTTTGGAATGAAAGTGAGGAAAACCTAAATAAACATTTTTTTTATCAGAGAGGAGGGAAAGCAGGACAAATTAATGAAGAAAAACTTGAAAAATATATTAAAAATTCAAGACCCAAAACAGGTTGGGAAGGCTGGAAAGGCAAAAAAAAGGAAAATCATTTTGAATTATTAAAATTAATTTACGAACATTACCCTCAATATAGAAATACTTGCAATGAGTTACTAAAAAACGTATCTTTAAATTCTATAATTGATTTAATAGACAATGAATTCAAACTTTATTTCACAGAAAAGCGTTATATATTGACCATTAGATGTTTAGAAATACGTTTTAACCGATTACAAAACCTTTGTAAATAAAAAATTATGGCAAAAATTAAAGAAATTTTCAACAAAGGAATGAGAAGGCTGAGTCAAAATTTTAGTTTTAAAACAGAAGGACAAGAAAGCATTGAAACACCTTTAAATCAAACTATTATTTTTATATTAAAATACAAAGACTTAGTTATTGGAGAATTGACATTAAATAAAGGTATTTGGACATTTGTTTATTCAGACGCTTTCAAAACACAAAGCGACATTGAGCCATTACCCGATTTTCCAGATATAGACAAAGTTTATACAAAAGAGGATGAATTATATCCGTTTTTTCTTATACGTATTCCTAGTTTAAAACAGCCTAGTGTACAAGAAATTATTAAGAAAAATAAAATAGATGCAAACAATGAAGTAGAATTATTAAAAACTTTTGGTTACAAATCTATCGCTAATCCGTTTGTATTAACACCAGCTTAGACAATTATTATTAATATTAAAAAATATAAAACAGAAAAAAGTCAATAGGAATAAAATCTATTGGCTTTTTTTATGTCTTTTTCTCAAAAAATAATACCTTGTAGTAC